>CAMOGP010000001.1 GCA_946614175.1 uncultured Prevotella sp.
ACATCCATGAACATCTGCTCATTCTGGTGGTTCAACGTGATGTTCAACGTGGTGCATACGCCAGAGTTGAAGTGAACCGTATCGCCAAATTCGCCCATATAGGTCTTTCTGACTGATTGAGTGGGATCCATCGCATCAGGATATTCCACCTCGAACGAGAACTTCAACGGCTGCTTGTTGGCATTGATTTCATGGAATGCAGCATTCTGCGGCGTTGTCAGACCATAGAAGGTAAAGGTCTTGCTCTGAGCCTTTCCCTCGCCTTCTGGTTTGGGGCACCAGAGGGTAATATCCTTGGTGGACTGCTGATCGGCATTGAAATCAAGGGCCGTGACATCATCCTTACTGTTGGCACCCCAGGTGTATTTGCAAGGCTGGTTGTGGAGCACAAAATGACTCACCTTGACCAGCGTATCCACGGCACTGGCACTGGCGGCAAAGTCCTTGATATTCACCACTACACGCACATTGCTCAAGGCATGTGTAAAATAGACCGTGGTGGTCAGTCCGCCATTATCGGCCTTGGTGGTGTCGCTGAAAAGAATCAGCGGGTCTTCCAGTTTTATATCATCATTGCTATTGTAAACGATAGCAGTTTTACCTGAGCCCAGTTCACCGGCATAAGTATCGCTACCCGTACCATTGGACTGCGTCGCCCACTGATAGCCTTCGGGCAGGTTATAGGCAATGAAGGTGTGATCATTATTGCCATCGGACCAGTATATTTTTTCAGGATCACTGGCAGTACCGTTAGGTGTGCGTTCCCAGTTGGTACCATTATAGAGATAGTGGATATTACTATAGGTGAAAGCCGCCAACGGACTATGGGTACGCTTAATCGTAGTGAACACTATCTTGTCTTCGTTGACAAACTGCGTACGTCCCACGCTGACTTTCAATGGGGCAACGGTAGCGGCACGAGAGATAGAGACATCCTCGCCGGAGATAGCAACCTGTATGCCTTTCAACTCCACGGCATCGCCAGTAGAGAATACATCCTCATCACTGCTGCAGGCAGCAAGAAGGGCCATCATGGCCAGGAACAGTATCTTATATGATTTCATCATAGCTTCATCGTTACTTTATAGAGTTTACCTGCCTCGAAGGTGGTCTGGGTGAGCTGCATGCTGTAGCGCTTCTCACCATCGCGCAACCAGAAGGTGGCTTTGCCTGAAAGCGTGCAGGGAGGCACTATCAACCGGTAGGTCTTGCTGCCTGCGTTATAAGCTGTATAGATGCCGTTTTGCTGGATGTTGCCGATAGGCGTGGTATAAGCCTTGGCCTGATTATCATCGACAACGGCCACACCAATCACGGTGCCGTTCTCGGCCTGGGTACAGCTGTGTTTATTCTTATAGCCATAATTACTAGAGTTCACCTTACTCCTGGCTGCATAGTAGTCGCCCACGATAACCTCTGCCTGGTCGATATCGGGCATGCCCTCGAGGGTAAGCACGGCATTGTCAGAGATACCAAGACTGGCATCGGCACTCACCGTGACGAGCAGTGCCGCCATGACATGCTTAAAACTCAGATGCACATTATACGAGCCGGTCTGCTGGATGGTCTGTGCCCACATCAGGTCACAGGCCTTATAATCGGCGGCCTTGGTCTGGTTAGCGTGGAACACATTACTGTATTGCTCTACACGCGTGCCATTGCCGGCAATAAAAATCTGCTCTTCGCTCCAGGTCTGCGCCGTATAGACATAAGGCGTCTGCTGGGCTTCATAGCGATCATAGATATTGGGCGATGCCGAAGGACTGTAGTCGCCATTGATATCGTAGCCATCTTTGGCCACGATATTGATCCACTGACTGGTATTCCACTTCAGCAACCAGAAAGCATCGAAACTATTACCATAGGTGGTCTCGCCAAACTCTGTACGCGACGAGAAGGGACAGATAATCTTCAACTTCACCTTGTCACCATTCTCGAAGGCATTGCCAGCGAAGTTGGTACGGGATACATCCTCGCCCTCGAAGTTCCTAATAGTAGTAGAGAACGACAGGATACCCGATGTCTGCTGCGCTTGCGGAGCCTCATCAGCAGTGCAGGCAGTGAGCACCATGGCCATTCCCAGGAAAAATATCTTGTTTATCTTCATAGAGTTGCGTGATTTAGTTGTTTTGCGTCAGCGGATTCCAGCTGCTCTCCACGGTAGGGACACCCGACTGCAGCGTGGGATAGAGATGCGTGTAGCCCACCGTTGACGCCTGATAATGCATCTGACAGGGATACTTGGCACCGACGGTAGAGCTGTTGTACTTCCAAATGGCATAGTTCATAGCCTTCCAGGGAGCCAATCCGTACATCTCGGACTTCATATTATTTGGCAACGAGTAGTAATCAGCATCGTCACCAATGAGATAGTCGTTCTTGGCTTTCAGAATGTGTGACTTACTGCCACGGACATACTGCTGATAGGGATAACTGTCGGCGACGCTGCCCACGGCATTAGACTTAGGCGACTTCTCTATATCGTAGTAGTTGCACATAAACGAACCCCACGTCACATTATTCTTCGACTGCGGCGCAAAGAAACTGGTGGTTCCGGCATAAGCGCCCAACAGTGCGCCCGTATTCTCAGGAATACCGGCGGCAGCCTGCATACAGCCCAGCATGGTGAGATTATCGGCCTTGCCCACCAACGCGCCACCAGCATTGCCCACATGGATGCATCCAACCACATAACTGGCCCCAGTCAGACTGTTGGCGATGGCGCACTCACTACTGTTGCACAGCAGTGAGATACCTGCGATATAACAGCCCCAGCCCGACTTGCCGCTGGCCACGGCGGTGTTGAGCAGACTGACGTCGTGGGTACTCTCTATACGCAGGTTGGTGATGGCACCGTCTTTCACGTGGTCGAAGAGATACTTCTTCGTCATATTCAGATTATAGAGCGTATGACCACCACCTTTAAAGTTGCCCCTGAAGGGTTTGGTGTTGTCCTCGCCGATGCTGGGCAGTTCCCAGTCGTAGAGGTCGAGGTCTTCTGTCAGTCTCACCTCATAGCGGTTACCGAAGTCGGTATCATAGAAATCCATGGGACCAGTGACATAGTCCTCGATAACATGTGCCTTCTGGGTGGAGACGGTGGGATAAAAATGGGGATAGAACACATAACCCATTGCCTCTGCCTCTTCCATCGTGATTTGTCTGGGGTTACCGTTCTCGTCGGTCTCGCCCTCCAGAATCCACCAATAGGTCTCGAAGCCATCCGTATCTTTGATGGTGTCGTTCTTCTCGTCAAGACGTACCTTGCCACGCTTCAGTCCACTCATTCTCTTGGCGGCAGTGCCGTTGACAAGATGGATAAACGTGCGGAACTCCCTCTGGTTCTTAATACTGAACGAGGGCAGAAAGTCGCCACCCTTAAGAGCGGTCTTTGCAGCCTCCCGATAGGCTTTGGTCCACCATGTGAAGTCGAAGTCGGTCTTGACCTGTGCCTCGTCCTTACCATCCTGCTCCATCTGGTCCTGCTCGTCCCATGAGAACTGGTCAACAGGTGTGATAGTCAGTTTATCATAGTGATAGCCCACATTGAACAGATAGCTATAGCCTGCTTTCAACGTGAGGCCATTAGGGTAAACAGCCTTTCCATTCTTCATGATATCACTCAGTGCAAAGATATGGTAATTACTTTCGCTACCCGTAGAACCTGTTGTGGTATGTCTGTCACCATTGTTCACGTCGTAAAGCCACACTTTAAAACGGGTGCAGGCCGGCAGCACCAGTTCATGTCCCTTCCCCTCACTACTCATATCAAAGGGGACAGACATCATATAAAGGCGGCCGTCGTTAGAATTAAACACAGGACGCTGCACATCCGTACGAATGGCGGCAGAATCCTTCTCGCCAATCTTCACGATACCAGTAGCATCCTTCTCGAAATCTTTGAAACTTGTGGTACCATCATAGCGTGCCTTGGTCATAGCCGTGAGCAGGAAGGTCTTGTCATCGACACCAGCGGGCATACACATCTTGTTATAGACTGCCATCACGGAATCAAGTTCTTTCTGTGCCTGTTCGTCGGTCTTGACGGTCTCTGCATCATCATGCGCTTTCGTATCGGCATTATCCTGACGACGATAGTCTTCCAGGTCTGTACTGATGGTGGCACTGCCAAACTCATTACCCGCCTTGCAGGTAAGACCGATACGACAGGTGACATGACGCATAGTGAGCGGTATGCTCTTGGTAGGACCCGAAACAGTGACCCAGTCAGAGATGGTATAGTCTGGATAGTAACTACCTTTGGAATTGGCAGTCAGCGCACCAGCTAAATTGCTGCGTCCCCAGGCACGGAAACGCACAATACGTCCGTTTTCCCATGTCAGCGAGTCACCGGCATCCTGATTGGAGATATTTCCATATTTGTCTGACTTCAATTTGCCTGACATAGGCACCCAATCGTCATTGAGCGATACGGAGGTGCCTGCGGCATAGTCCATCTTCAAGTAATAAGTACGGAAAATAGTGGTATCCTCAAAGGAAGTGCTACTGCCCTTGACGGCATACTGACGGAAGATACGCATCTGGTCGCCCTCATTGAAGGAACCGTCATGGTGATAGGTGGTGCGCGTGACAAAAGGATCGGCCATGGTTGCACTGAAGTTCACGGCACGGCCCATCAGCGACTGCTGCTCCTCATCGAGCCACATATCGTCATCGGCTGTGCAGGCTGTCAGCACCAAGGCCATGAATAGATATATGATATGTTTAATATTCATCTCTTGAGTAAGTTGGAATAGTGGGGATGTAATTGGTAACGACGCCGTTCTTGTCCGAGCAATTGTTCACATAGCCATTGATGGGGGCGCCGTCCTTAAACAGGGTTGCACCGCTGATGTTGGTGTTAACAATTTCAGCACGCCAACCCAGAGTGGGTACCCAAGTAGAGCCTTCAAGATGGACATTGGCCTCCCAAGTGCTGGCCTTGTCAGTCTCCTGGGCTGTAGTGTATTCACCATCCAAGCCATCAAACAGATAAGCGCGTGAACCGGTGATTGTAATCTTGTGGTCAAGGGCATCGAGGTGGCCTGTAAAGATATAGTTATGAGGGAAGGTAAAATCATCGGTATTAATGGTGATATCCCTCTTCAGAATGAAATAGTCACCATGATGGGCACCACCCTTATAAGCCTGCAAAAGCATACTGAACCACTTGGTATCGTCCACATACTGCGCTTCCTCGTCCTCATTGTCGGCATCATAGAAATGACCGTCGGTGACGCCAGTGTTCAGCGTACTGTTGGTATAGGCGCGCTGCCAACTGCTACCCGCCACAGACAGGTTGTTTCCATTCTGGTTGTTCACACCATAATAGTTATCGGGATAACTGCTTTCTTTCCACAGACGCGAGCCAGCACTGTTATAGTCGATACGTTCGGGACTGACACGCAGATAGACAACCGTCTCATCGTTGGCATTGAGGTCGAAAGCAAAGGATTTCTCATATTCCAGGTCATTACTCAGCGTAAGCTCGAAATCGATATTGTTCTCACCGCTGGCTGTCTGCACAGCCTCATCGAACATCACATTGGATTTATCCTTATTCACGGTATAAGTGGGACGGACAATGAGATCATAGTAGGGACACATGCCATAATCCAGACTGGTGTAGTTTTTGGTATCGGCAGCGGCATCCGCATAGTTGTCATCAATGGGGAAGACTAACTTGCCAGTTGCCTTTTCCTTATACAACTTCACGCTTTCCTGACCCAGATAATGCGGGATGGCCTTGCGCTCTGTTTTCCACACAGGTTTTTCGTTCTCGACATAATCAAGGGTCTGGACATTACAGAAACGCAGCATCGTATTCTCCACGTTCTTATTGTTATCATCGTTCTTGGTATCGAAACCTTTCAGTGTAGCAGCCATGTCCTTATCTATCAACACATAGGCCACCACACGCGCCAAGCGATGCTGGAGGGGGATGGTGATACGGCCTACGGTAGCAGCAATTTTTGTTGAAGGGGGAACGGCTGTATAATGACTCAGGGAGTCGTACACATGCGGCTCGTCTTTAGCCAAGCCTGCGGGAACATAAACGCCTTCGAAGACGTGGGCACCGTTGCCCAACCACTTTGCGTATTTCTTGTTGGCATCCGTCAGACTATAGATACCATTTTCATTAAGCCTCAGTTGTGCCTGCTGTTTGGCGTCGGCATCCTGATAGTAGCTAATGGTCATTCCTTTCTGCAAGCCCGCCTTCAGCCAATCGATGGTCTCGGCAGACACGGCAGCACGGCTTACGGCAGCCGTGATGACCATATCACCGGTACTCACACCGCCCACATGAATGATGTCGCTATCATCTGCAGAGGAAAGCGCCTCATCCTGCGAGTTGCATGCTGTAAAAAGCATGAAGCCCAAAGCCAGTGGAATATATCTTTTTATACTTTTCATCATCTTCACTTAAAATTCTTTTTCTAAAGGTGTGATGGCATTGCGCTTACCAAGCAAAGCCTCATCACTGCCACTTGGTGTTCCCACACCGCTGCTGTCGGTCTGCCACCAGTTGCCCTGACAGGCTGTTGAGGTGGCCTCTTCCTCACCAAACTTTGCATTACCCAAGACGCAACCGTGATGAGCATCCTTAGACAAGAGGATAAAACTGGTACAGTCTGTGATGGTCAGTTCGGGGGTATCGGTTGTTCCTTCCTTCTTCTCGATACCACCGACGATACCACCAAGGTAAAGTACTGAAGAGGCAGTACCCTCTAACTTACTCGTGGAATGGAACACACACTGGGTGACGGTAGCCTTAGATACTGTAGAGACAATACCACCGGCAAACTTACGTCCCTGATTAATAGAGGTGGCCACATTGGCAAAGATATTCACCCTGACCTCGCAGTTCTTGACTGTCGCATTATTGTATGCCCATACCACCACACCAGCGGGGTTGGAGGCCTTGATAACCGCATCGTTGATGGTCTTCACCTTGATATCACTTATCTCAGCCGACTCACCATAAACGGAGAAGGCCAAAGGCGCAATGGCGTCGGTAGCCGTTGTCGCATCCTGCGTAGCAACAAGGTCTTTCACCACAAGAACAGTCAGGTCGTGTATTTTGCCCTGAACATTGTTAAATATCATTGCCTCGGTAGAGATTGTCTTGCCGTTGCCATCCAGTTCGTAGTTTACATCGCCCGCCGTATTCTGAACGGTGATATCCTTGGCCAGGCGATAGCGCTTTTGTTCATCGTTGTAAGGATAACTTGTTGAAGCTTTCAACTCGTTCTCACTGTCAATGATACCCGAATAGCGCTTGTCGGCAGCCATGGCATTTGTAATTACAGCATCCTTAACGAGATTCTCGTCAACCGTAGGCCATACGTTGTTCTCGGCCTTGAAGGTGCTGTGTTTCTCGTCTCTTTCACCCACGATATTCTGGAACAGAGCCTTATCCTGCTGCAGGGTGATGCCATACTCAAAGGTATTGTTGTTGATGTAGCCATTGGCCTTACCTACGATACCCCCACCCTTCTGACCGCCATCCACACGGTTGGTCACGGTGCAACCATCGATGATGGCAATCTTACTTTCTGCGGAAAGGGAAGTAGCGGCGATACCACCCACATAATCGCCAGTACCACCTGACACTCTCAAGGCGGAATGACATTTCGAGATGGTGCCAGTGTTGTTGACCACCACACCTGCGGCAGTGGCATGGGCTTCTGCATCTTTTGTCGTCACGCGGACATCCTCAATGGCGCCCTTGTTGGTTTCTGCTACAGCGGCATCGACGACACCACCAATCTGAATGGTACCATTCTGCAGAGTGGCAGCATCCTGAAGTGAGTTCAGGAAACGGTGGTTACTGATGATGGTCTTACCACCCAGATTCAACGTACAACAGAGGTCATAGGTGCTGGGCCAATCCTGCAAATCAATATTATTTGTTACCAGCGCCACATTACCGGGCTTGTTTTTCTCGTCGGATTCCAGGAAGGTTATGAGTTCTGTGCGGTTACTGATCTTGATAGGTTCGCCAGCATTACCATAGTCATCGCAGATGGTATTGGTCACCTCTTCGGTCCAATCCTCGACATAGGCCGACATCAGTATCTTACGACTGTCACGACTCAGGGTGACGGTGATAACAAGACGCTTGCCAGGCTCCAATCGATAACTGGCTTTGCTGGGATTATCCGGGTCATCAAACAGATAGTCGTTCTGAGCATAGAACGAATAATGCTGTCCTGAAAGACTGATTTTTGTAATGAGGTCGGTAGAGGGATTGGCAGAGTAATCATAGGGGTACACAATCGCATCATAGCGCGTGGTGCTCACACTATCCTCTGCCCCACCGTTCTTATCTTTATCGTAATGTATCTTTTCCTCCTTAGCCAGCGGCATAATCTCTATAGGTGAACCCGCAGTGTCGTACGAGAAAATCTTAGCACTCAGGTCGTTCTCTGCCACATCATAAGCCAGGGCTTTACGAGTCACACCCTCGCCAGCTTTCAGAATGATGCTGATAAGCGAGCGCTTATGCTGCAGATAGAGCGGTATCTTCTTTAAGTCGTTATTATCGCTCACCATCTTGGATTGATTGTTCAGCGCCTTCCACTCCTTGGCAGTGTGATAATTCAGGGCATCCAGATTGTCTGTGGGGTTATTGTTATTCTCATCCCACAACTGCACATAGCCATAGCCTTCCAGACGGTCTTGCTGCAGCCAGTCTTTCTGAGTGTTCTGAACAGGTGAGAGGTCCTCCGTACCGGCAACGGCCTTAAAGGCATAGGGTACGGTGGTGCTGGACCAATATAGCGGCGTATGGCCGGTCTTTGGACTCAATGTGCCATCAGTCTTTAAGGTGTCAGGGCCATAGGTGCCCGTGCCAATGACCTTACCATCGGCATACATGTCAATAGTAAACTCATAAGCCTTATTAACAGCCTGGAACTTATTCATCTCCTCCTCAAAATCCTCTTGAGCGCCACGGGTGGCAGGAGCACCAGGCAGAGAAGTGGTAAACATCACTTCCTCGCCCTCGGAGATACCATCGGAGAAGAGGCTGTCAATGGTCTCATTACAACCTGTCATTCCAAGGATGAAGGTCATCATGAGCACCAGCTGTGATAGTTTATATAGATAGTTTCTCTTCATGTCTTTCTTAGTTCTGATTATCGTCCTTTATCGTACCATCAGCAGAATAGTTGGCTGTATCCATATCCCAGGGTTTGATTTTGGCAGTGACCTCTGCTATCAGACTGCGGCGCAACTCCATATTGTAGATATACTTAGTGCCACTTTTCAGCGTCAGGTTCTTCACACCTTTATAGGTGGTCACGTGCTTGACGGCATCGGCAGCGTCGGACTCTCTCCAGGTGATACGGATACCCTGCAGGGTGCCGAATGCTATACATTCGAACGTCTTGAGATAGCCGCCCACAGGTGTTGAGCGCTTGAACATGTTGAAAGAAGAACCATAAGGATTGTCTTTTATTGTGGACTGATATTTATTATCGTCAACATTGATGGGAAGGGAGGTGGCGGCAGGAAGCGTACCGTCGGACAGGATGCAATAAGGCACATAGCCCGTCTCGGCCACGCCCAGCAGTTCAACACGCTCTATCCAGGCTGAGTCAATTACAGCAGACTGGTCTAACGAGCTCTTCAGGTTGACCTGTACCTGTGCGAACTGGTGCTTAAAGAACAGTTTTACACGGTTGGCCTCGGGAGTACCACCAGAAGGACGTGCAGTTTCCAAAGCCAGGATAGGGTCTGGTTGCTCCGCCATCGACGTCTTATCACCTCTTGTCAGATCGTAGGCCAGCATATACTGGTTCTTATACTGAGTTTGGACATTGGGGAATAGTTTCAGCGTACCGGTGTCAGAACCATCCTCGGAAGAGAGTTTGTTATTGTCTGTCAGCGCCAGAAAGATATGGTTCAGACGGTTTTGCCAGTAGAAGCACTTAGCAGCATCGTCGAAACCATAGGTATCTTCTTTGATGTTGTCTTCGTCGTATGCTTGATTTCGATAGACAGCATTACCCACTGTGTTACTGATCTTCAGCCATGCTGTAGTCATGTTGACATCGGACTTAGGAGTACCAAACTCTGAGTCGTTGGTATCGCTGACACCGGCATGGAAGAACATGGAGCAGACAAAACGGCTGTTCTTAGGCATATAGGATGCGGCTGTACGGGTAACGGTCGCCTCGGTATTGCCAGCGGAAAAAAGCACCGGCATATGCTCCGTTTGCAGTGCCTCGTCATAAGTATCCTGATCGGCAGAACACCCCATCAATAGCAGCACAACGATTATATATATGTTAATCCAAAATTTCACGTCTAAACTCTTACTTCTTACTTTTTACCTCTTTACTTCCTTAGTCCCAGTCCAGCGTAGCATTACCGCTACCGCTCTCTTCTTTCCAGTCCTTAACTAAAGCACGGAACTGAATCTCTTCTTTCTTTAGTGTGATGGTGTAGGTGTACTTATTTCCGCCAAGCCAGTTGGTGATAACCTGCTGATTTTCATCCTCGCAAAGGTTCAACTGCACCGAGTAGGTGGTACCATCTTTCAGGGTGATGACCAGTCTCGATGCATCAGCGATGTTTTGTGGCACCATGATTGTCTCGCCATCTACCAGAATGTTTGCCAGGGTTGTACCTGCGGTTATATCACCTGTTGCCAAACTGACCTCACCCTCGTTCTTCAGGTTTGTCATGGTCACCGTAGCATCTGTCAGGTCAACAGCAGCGGCATCCGTGCTGGTGGTCAGGGTGACCACAATATTGCTCATCACGTGCTTGAAGGTCAGGGGCACCTGGCCCGTGCGGGGATTGATGGCGTCGCCTTCGGCATAGTTGTGCACGGTGGTGCCGTCGGCTTCTGTGCCCTGATGCGCAGCAGTTGTTGCCCATAACAGGTCGGTGCCTTGATTGACCTCAGTGGTTGTGACGGCAGCCAATGTGTTGCTGCTGGTCTTCTGCGTCAAAGCACGGAAGTAGTAGTTGGTGCTGCCATTGGGCCAATAGATGGCTGGCGTGTTGACAAACTTGTTGCCATCGTATGTTGCTGTGGTGGCAATCTTACCAAAGTCGGTATTATCAGAAGAGCGCCACAACGAGAACGAGTCACCATTTTTCAGACTGGCATCGTTGTTTTTGTCAATGGTCTTCACGTCTGCGGAGAAATGAATCTCGCCCGTCGTTTCTGCACTCACATCGGTCCAGTCGGCCAAAGTGGCCACCACATCGATGGCTTGTTTGTTCAGCGTCACGGTGAGCTTATAGTTCACACCGCTCATACTAGCATCGTCTTTGATACCGTCTTTCCAACTATTCAGTACGTCATTATTTAGCACTACCTGATAGTTATTGCCATCTACCGATTGGATGGTAGCCAGCGTCTTACCGTCGGTCAATGCGGTCATCGGGACTGCAACAGCCTCGTATGCTCGAGAAGGCTTGCCATTATCGGTTGTTGACGCTGTATTGGCAAACATGGAAATGGAAGTGGTTTCTTCCGCGACAACAGATGCATTGGGAGCAGTAAAGGTACCCTTCAGGCTCATGCCAGCAAGGGTGACAGTGGTAGTATTCAGGTCATCGGCCTTAAAACCTTCTCCCAGCACCACAACAATGGTAAACTTGCTCATCGCGTGGGTATAAGGAACAGTCAACGTGCCACGTTTATCCTTAGCATGGTTATAGGTAATCATACTCTGAGTGTTCGACCATAACAAATCGTTATGCTTCAATGCCTCAGCAGAAGTCTGATCAGCAGCTGTTGTCCAGCCAAGCACGCCTGTAGTCTCAACGAGAGTTGTTGTTGGCGTACCACCGTTATAGCAATAACCATAGAACGAGTGCAAACCATGCCCCTCCGTACGCAGGTCTCTAGAACCATCGTCCGTAGATTCGCTGAAGTCATCCCAGTAGAGAGTCTCTGTTGGCTCATCGTTGATGATGGTCACCAGTTTAGTCTGCACAGCATCTGTTTGTCCATCGACAATGTGGCGCACGTAGCACAACAGTTCATCGTCAGTTTCTATCTGACTACCTGCAGCACGTGTCACCTGACTTCTGCCCGAGAGCGATGTCTTGAATACCAGAGGCAGACGACTCTGCTCCTGCGAGAAGTCATTGTCGCTGGAACAACCTGCAAACGTCAGGATTGATAGTGCGAGTATGATATATTTATTAATTGTCATTACTTAACTGTTTGTTTAGAACCATACCTCTTGGCTGCCTTCTACTGTTGTCCAGTCGGTGAGTGAAGCCGTTGCAGAGATTTCTGTCTTGGTAATCATCAAATCATATACGTAATGGGTACCAGACTTCCATGCTTCGGTTAGTGCTGCAGAAGCGGTAGAGCCCTTCTCCTTCACTTTAATTGATGCTACTTCTGCATAATACACATCCTTCTTGGTCTTTGTTGAGTCGCTATACACAGTAATCTTAAACTTCAACTTGCCTTTGCTATTCTCAAATAACTGCGGCACGATGATGCCATGATAGTGCTTGCTGTCTATGCTATGAAGCGTTTCTTCGTCTGCATACTTCGTAACCACGGCCGAGCGATCGCTCAGCAGGATGTGTCCTTCGGTACCGATGTTCACCAGTTCTACCTCCGCATGGGTCAGATCCACATAGTTGTCGTCACCGGCATTGCTTGATTTCAGCATCACCTCCACCTGACTCATCATATAACGGAAGTTCAGGTTGATAGGTGCCTTGCGGGCGCAGATGCCCTCTTGGTCCATATAGACATTGGCATGGTCGGGGTTTCCGCATGGTGTGTTCTCGGCCATCTCAGGCAGACCCATCACGAAATTGCTGGGGAATGTCGTTGCATCGTAGGCACCATTGGCCACCTCCACATACTGGTGTTGGTCGGTGGCATCCTCTTTGACCACAGTGTTTGTGGGATAGATACCACGGAAATGCAGGTGCTGGTAGTGGTGAACCCAATACAGCGTATGAGCGAACACCACTTCGCCGGCTGTGTTCACCGTCGGTGTTGCCACATTGGTATAGTCCTTGGCAATGTCGTGGTCGTTCAGCCAAAGGTCGAAACCGTTGAAACCAGCGGGAAGCTCATCATGACTGTCGCTGCCCACCTTGGTGGTCATGTTGATTTCAGGATGAACCTCTTCTGAATCGACATCCACCCACTTCTCCACGGTAGCCGTCAGGATGATGCCGGTTTTCTTGATGCGCACATTAATAATGTAGTTATAGCCAGCCAGTGTCTTGTAGTCTGTATGTCCACCAATGGTCTTGATGGCATCGTGTATCTCTTTCGCTCTGATATAGTAGATGTTGTCGTCGGCATTTACGATAGCAACCACGGCATCATCATCTGCTCCCAGCTGAGTGCCGGGATAGACCACGGCCTGCTTAATCACGGTGATGTTAGCATCTGTGATGCTGGTGGTTCCTGCAACGAGGGTAGCCTTCGTGCCGTCGCTTGTGGCCTGGGCGCTGGCAATGCTTACCGTACCTTTAGTCAGCGCATAGTCGTTGGCTGCATCGCTGATGCCGGCCAGCGTGGTGGCATTGGTCAGCGTCACCGTGGGGTCCTTTTCGAACTTATAAGCAGTCTTACCTACGGTTCCCTTGGTAAAGCCATCGGCAGCTGTCAGGTTGAAAGTGAGCTTGCTCAGCGGGTGCTGGAAGATCATCTTCTTAGCCTCGTCGTCGTTGCGCTTCGCAAATTGATAGGCAGTGAGATTGTTAGACACGATGATGTCGCCACTGAGCACATCCTCGCCATCGGTGACAACATCCCAGGGCAGGCTCTCCCACTGGCTGTCGTCAGCAATCGTGGGGGCAGTTGCCTTACCATCAACGGCTACGCCCAGCACATTCAGGCCTTGGTCTGTGTTAGTCTTATTGTTAGGATCGCCCGATCCATAGTCGTCCCAATAGAGCATCTCGTCCTCGGTGAACGACAAAGCGTTGACGGCCGAGCCGCTCTCTGCAGCGATGGTCTTGCAGGTGGTCTTCTGGCTGATGGCCTCAGGTGTTTTTCCTGTCCATCGGCCGTCAACCTTCAGTCGCACCTGCGTACCAGCCTTCATGGCATAGTACGCTGACGTAGCGCCACCGGCACGAGTCATGGCTCGCCTTGCTGGTGTGGCTTCCACGCCCACGCTGAGGTCTATGGCACCTTCGGCAGTATGGTTGAGCGATACATCCATATCCTCATTGGTACAGGCAGCGACTGCCAGCACCAACGAGGTCATGCATGCATATATAATTTTCTTTCCTGTCATGACAGAGAATTAGTCCTCCAGAGAAATATCCTTGTTATCAGCAGTTACGTTAACCCATTTTTCCACGGTGCAAGTCACATCCTTAATACCAGCCTTGGTCAGGGTGAAGGTATAGGTGTAATTGTGGTTAGGATACCAGAAGTCAATCTTATCACTTGTAGTTTGGTTCTGACTGCCACCATTTGTCGTAGCAATGATCTCTGCCAGTGACTTAACCACATAGTACTGGTTGTTATCAGGTGTCTTGATGGTAATGCCAACATAGAGGTTGTCGCCTGAAGCACGTGTCAGAGCCTGAGGAACAACTGCAAAAGTGAAGGCACCTGTCTTCTTATAGGTGTCTGTATCGTCTTCGTCTATACCTGCTGTAGGAGCAGTGAATGTAGCGCTGGCAGTAAGGTCGCCTGTTGTAGTTACCAGACCATTACCCATCTTTACCTGACCATTAGCATAGAAGTAAGTCAGTGAAACCTCACACTGGTTTGTGCCAACCTCCAAAGCAACAGCGTCAGAGGTCTTGGTGGTACGCAGCACCACATTGATATTACTCATCATGTGCAGCTCTGTCATGTTGATGGTAGAGTTGGTAGCACCGATGGCTGGGCTCAGTGTCGCAGCATAACCTTCTGTTTTGCTGTACTGAATAGGACTTGTTGTGCTGGTGAGGAACGGAGCACCCCAGTGATAATCATGACTTGTCTGAGCACCAGAGGTAATCTCAAAGTAGTCATCTACAGCATCATCAGTAGTTCCCTCGATTGTTGTTCCCTTGTTGACGGTACGGAAATGATAGAATGACTTGTTGTTCTCGAAGAACCAGTCGGTAGTCCAGATGTTGCCATTCTTTGTAAGGCCAGCCTTGTCGGTATAGTTACCATTCCAGTTCTTAGCTTCACTTGCACCTGTGTTAATCTCTGCAGACTCGTCGTTCAAGCGATAGAGGTCGAAGTTGTCAGCAGCAGTACCATCATTGTTTTTAAAGAGGCTCAGTTCGATGTGCGAGTTGTCCATGTCCTTATTGGCAGCCTCCACGTTAACCCATGGTTCGAGTGTTGCCGTCACGTTGATAATCTTACTCTTACCCACAGTGATGGTAAACACATAGTTCTTGCCCTGAGCCATTTCGAGAGAAGTAACAGAGGTATTCTGTCCCTGATTCAATGCATCGAGCATCATACCCTGGGTGATGAAATACTTGTTGTCGTCAATCACAAATTCCAGCACGTTGGTGTCGCTGTTTTGGGCGAATGTGTAGCCAGGCAGCATCTGTGCCATCAAAGAATATGCAGCACCACTTTGTGTGGTAGTTGTAGCCATCTTGTTGATGTCACTGTTTGTTTCGTTAGCCCATGTACCTTTCTCAATATCCAGCTTACCTGCGGTAGGTACACTCAAAATCTTGATGTTGGTACTATTTGCAAAAGCAAAAGAACCGTCACCATAGCCTATACCTTTTTTCAGGTGAACGGTGATGCGGCTCAGAGCGTGGTTGAACTTCAGGTTACCCTGGTCGAACTTACCAGGGCCGTCCTGCATGTTGGCGTCCTTCAGACGGAACAGCAGGCAACCGTCTTTTGTTGTGTCGTATGCACTGCTTGTATAATTGTATGACTTAGCGCCACCCTTTCCATTAGCACTGATGTTGTTGCTATAAGTCAGGTCCTCGTTGGCAATCACGTCGTCACCACTCTGATCGGCAGATACAGTCCAGGCAATCTCTTCAGACAGTGCACCTGTACTCCAAGTACCAGTACCAGTGAGAAGGTTGGTTAGCGTGGTGTTGTTGTTCATCAGAGAATTGTCCTTTCCTGGTACAGCTACGGCAAATACAGACAGCTGGGCACTGCGGCCATAAGCATCGTCCCAATAGCGCACGTTTTCGTCACTGGGAGTATAAATCGTTGAGAAAGAAACGTCTGACTGTGTTGCATCTTTCTGAGCGGTGGCCATGGTACGTGTCTCGCGGACATCACCATTAGCGGTCGAACCGTTTTTGTTACTACGGATGTGCATGGCGATGTGGGTATTAGCAGCAAAGCCATAACGAGTCAGTGCAGCAGCGTTGTCTTCGCCTACAAACGAGATGGCTGTTTTGTTACTGGGATCGGTGGCATTGCCATCGTTCTCCAAGTCATTTGAACATGCTGCTGATACCAGAGCGGTAGCGAAAAGCAGCGGGTAGAAAAGATTTTTCATTTTCGTTTATGTTTTTTATTTATTATTCCTGAATGATTATTGCTCGAGATTGGTCTCGATATTGCCGTAAACGTTCGTCCAGGGCGACAGCTCTGCGCTGAAATCGATGGTCAGCGGATAGAACTCACTCACTTTCAGAACGTACGTATATATATTGTTCGACTCCCAGTTGAAGGAATCGATATTGTTCTTGTCGTCTTTGATAGCGATATCCGTGTAGTGGATGGTCTTTGTGGCCTTGTCATACACAATATGACCATCGGTACTTGTGAAATCGCTCTTATAGTCTAGTCCATAGACATCAAACGAGATGGTCATCCTGACTCCCGTTTGTGGTATCTGCAGCATACCGTCCTTGCATTCGCAGTAGTAGGCGTGCTCGCGGTCGATGGCCTTGTTCAGATCGCCCTGCTTGCTGTCGTCGGTCTGCAGCAGCAGTCTCTGGCTGTCGTTGGCGGCCTTCGTCGTGGTGGTGAAGGCACCATGCAGCATGTCGCTGTTGGCGAGGTCGGCGGTGTAGCCGTAGCCCTCGGTGATGAAGTTGTCGGAAACAACCTTCACTCTAATATTATATAGGTGGAAGTCGGCGGGGGTCTCCTTGCCGTAGTTGTTGTAGATGGCAAAGCGCACCTTAGACGTCAGGTGATGGAAGGGCAGTGCCACGTAGCGGTCGTACTTAGTGGTAGCGCCATTCTGCGTACGGTCCTTGCTAATTACCTTTTTATTAAGCAGGTCAACATCCTGCTCGTTTGAACCATTAGGGCACTCTACCTGTGCAGGCATATAAGGCTCTGCACCGGCAGTCAATACGCCGTTATTGCATGTCTGGTAAACATAGGTTGTTGGAATCACCAACTCAGTATCTGTCAGCGTGAAGTATTTATCGATACTATCAGCAGCTGGACATGGACTGATAGCATAGAAGCGGTAAGGGAAGGCATTGCTATCCCAATAACGCTCTATCTGTGTTTTGCGGTAGCCCTCGGTAGTAGAACCCACATAGTCCCACTTAGAAAGATTAGCCCAAGGGTCTGTTTTGTATTTTACCTCATACTTATCCATCACCACGGATTTCTTGGCAGAGCCAAAGCCCTTCCAACAGCTTACGAGGAAGCCCTGTGTCAGATAGTTAGTAGTGGAAGCGGCACGTCTTACAGGTGCACTCATTACAGCCTGACTGAACTGCATGGGCACACTGCCATCATCCACATCCTCTTCCTGGATAGTTGAGTCTGAAGAACATGCGGTGAGGCTGGCGCACAACAGGAGTGCGCCAGTCCACCAACTTAGTGTCTTGTTTATCTGATGATTAGAAATTGCTATCATTAGATTTTTCTGTGTAATCCTCAACAGTAGCACCGTCGAATACAATAGGATAAACAGTGGGATTTGCAGGAACTGTAGGATCGTCGATATCAATTTTAGTATCATCTGGATCGGTTGTACCCTTAGAATCCTTTGTAATCTTGAAAGTGTAGGTGTACTTGGTGTTAGGCTGCCAAGCGGCGATAAACTCTGAACCGTTCTTTGCAGGCACATAGACACGGGCATTGTGAACAGTGATCTCCTCGCCATTGTCCTCAGCAATCAGCTTATAAGAGACGTGGAAGGTGAAACCAACCTCGCTGCTTTCGGGCTGAGCTACAGGGTAATAAACGGTGGGTGATACTGCGTAACTCTGTGTGCTGCCAGTGGAAACGGCCTCAGGAATGACGTAGTATTTGGGATTGCTCTTTGAAGGATATTCTGTCAAGCCATTATCTTTTCCTGGGATAGTGAACTTCAGGTTATTCTGAGTTGTTGTAGCACCAGTGTGATTGACTGTTGCAGTAGGATTAGCAACAGTAGTGTAATCGATAGTAGCACCACAGGTTGTGTAATAGTCAGCCTTGGTGTATGTCTTAGTGGTACCGCTCTCGGTTACAGTAGCAGGAGTAGCCTGAATACCTGTATCATCTGAAGTAACGTCGATAATCTGTACTTTATAGCCACGCACGTCTTCATAGAAGCGAAGGTTTACCTGAGCACCCAAGTGCTTGAATGTAAGTTTAACGTCCTTAAGATCTGCGTTGACCGCAGTAGCACCAGCATACATGAACTCGTTCAGAGAAGCATCATCGTAACCAGCAGTCTGAGCACCATGTGCAACAGTTACTTTTTTGTTACCTTCATCGAAGGTTACGCCAGCTGAACGGTAAGGAGCATAGGCGTAGAAGTTGGTGTTCTCGTAAGCCAAGTCCCAGTAACGGAGATACTGGTTGGCATTGGCAGACATGTAAGCACCATCATTCTTTGTGTAATAGCCATCTGTACCTACGTATTTATACTCGCTAGTTCCAAGATTCTCATAGAACCAAGGAGAGGTGTGGTCGGTTTCACTACCAATGGCACTTGCCCATGTAGTACTACCAGAGTGTTCGTAACCCTTCTTGATTGTCTCATTAGAGTAACCTACCAGATAGTTGTCCATCACCTTCTGGGTGGTAAGACCATCTTTGTACTTGTATGCCCACACACCGAAGTTGTAGTGCCCCAGGTTCTCAAGGGCTGTACCACGACTGATGTTCTTCTTCTCCACGCTGAAAGCGATAGGAGCCTCTGTGTTCTCAGTTGAGCTGTTTACCAACTCATCGCTATTACAACCAACCATGGTCATAGCAATTGCAGCGAAAATAGTTACTTTTTTCATCATTGTATTTAATGGTTTTTAAATTATACATGATTAATTCAATGAGGTGCGTCAGATTTCAATCTCCCAGAACACCTCGTCATAGTCTTCGACAGTAGGAACGAACAAGCTGCCGGTGCCCGATGGTAATGGATCGGGCGGTGTGAGCTTAGAACAGTCTATCCACACCGTCAAGATACCACCATGCGCCTGTGCGTGACACTGGTCGGTAACATCAAACTCATATGTCTTGACCTGTCCATCCTTCCATATCAGGTCATAATACAGATAGTTCCTAAGATTTGAACGCGAACCGGTGTAAAGGGCACCCGAGCGAGTAAAAGGCTCGTTGTCACAGAGTCCAAACGTGGTCAGTTTACCACCGATGATATCGCAATTTTGTCCCTTTACCATCTGATTCTTTTTCATACGCGTATTGAAATAAATCAGGGCAGGCTTATAGCCCGTATGGCCGGTATTTACATTCGTACTGCTGGCCATAGAGGAAAGAGCCGCATTACCATTGATACCCTTGATTCTTCCATCCTCATTGTTAAAGAGGATAAACTGTACAAGATAGATATATACCAACGGACGCAACTTTGTTTCTATGTGCTTGATATAGATATTCTCCACAGGGTCGAAATCGTAATCCGACAAGTCACGCGAGATAAAGATATTTTCCGGATAAGCGCTATAGAAAATTTCTGGCTGATTCATTAAGCCGATAACACCAGAAGAATCTGCCCCGTTTGCTCTGCTATGCTCCAAGATACTACGAGAGATACCTCGTGTGCCTGTCGTTGTAGCCGTGACAGAGTCAAGCGTCTCATTCAACACCAACACCTGGGTTCCGTCCTTTGAATCGATATCGCTATAAAAAAGCATATCATAATAGCCAAACTGGAAATAACGACGGAAACGGGTACTACGTATAGAGAATGCCTCGTCTGTAGTATGTTTGGCATAAGGGTCGTCTCCTTTGTAATAGCGGTGCACTTCAAAACTTGTAGGCATCGTATAGCCAATACTACCCCAGATAGAGTCGTCCTTCAGGTCCCATCCATAATACCAGTCCGTCTGGAAATCCACATCAACATCCCAGATTACCTCCAAATCGGTCTCAACCTGAGGTATCTGCAACTCCATGTTCTGACCTGGCAGATGCAAAGGTGGTTCGATACACGAGGTTATGCCAAACGCCACGAACAACAGAGCTACGATTATATGATATATATGTATGCGCATTATCTGACTACCTCCTTTTTCTTTCTATAAATTATATCGTATGTCAGATGAATACCCGCATTGGTAGGACCAAGCCACATGAACTGATGGTTACGCTCCTTAAACTGACTGGTACTACCATGATAATCATAATAGTAAAGACCATCAACAAATCCTGTGATTGGATTACCCCATACGTAAGGGTCGTAGCGGGTAATAAAAGTTCCTATACTGAGACTTAGCTCCAGTCGAAGACTGCCTTTCTTGTTCAACCTACAGGTATGACCAATGGTAAGACCGGCACCACCACCTTCGCCTTCCCAGCCCTTGGTAGCA
The DNA here is from genome assembly GCA_946614175.1 of uncultured Prevotella sp. Taxonomy (GTDB): domain Bacteria; phylum Bacteroidota; class Bacteroidia; order Bacteroidales; family Bacteroidaceae; genus Prevotella. The sequence goes on from CAMOGP010000001.1 coordinate 20,677, forward strand.
CTAAAACCGATTCCGTATTTTGTGCCCTCTAAGTAAGCAGCAAGATAAGGACCAATGAATGCTCCCCCACCCTTGAAATAACGTCGTAACTCTAACTGTACATCACGCACCTGCATAAACTTATGCTCACTCCAATGACGATGATTAGAGAATGTGAAGCCTGCATTATAGGTATAATGGCCTATAAGTGGGTAATATTCTAATTGAATATTGCCACTGGTGGCAAGGCCGAATTGTGGCACATAGGCAAAATCATGAAGGAGATTTGTCCTGGCCGCAATCAGATGCCTACGCGCATATTTCTTTTCTACAGCAGGTGCTGACTCAACTATAGATATGTGATCAGGAAGCGCTGGAATGGCAAGCATCTCTGTCTTTGCGGTAAAATGATAAGAGGGTATAGGCATGTGTTTCGGACTGACTGCAAACCATAGCACTACACGACTCTGACGCAACGTGGGGAAGTAAACCTGCAACAGACGCTTCCAGGTCTTTCCCTTATTATATGCCATCAACTTCTTCTTGCACAGACGTTCATCACCATGGCAACTCTCCCAGATATATTTTACTTGTTTATATTCCGCATCACCAGCAAGCTCCATCAGTTTTACCAAATAGGCATAATCCTCCGTCACACACTTTGCATTCAACGGACGGTCGGCAATTGGCTGATCCAGATTACTGCTAAGAAATTCTATCAGGCGCTTGGTACGTTCACGGCTCAAACGGACATTATTCTGATAAGGACCTTCTGGAGAGGCAGCACCCTTAACATAGACCTCACGAAGAACAAGATTATTCTCCTTGAGCCAAGGCACCAGACTGTCATTATATAAGGGAATAAAAGGATCGTCCTGAAGCAACTCTGTTCTGTTAACTCGGAATCGGATACCACGAGCAATCACATCGAACAAAGAATCCGTAATAACAGGGGGAGAAGTGACTATAGAATCGGATACAAAAACGAACGGATAATTCGGCAACTGCTTGTACAACAGAGAGTCTGGTCTCTGGGCCAATGTTGACAATTGGCCAAGCAGAACAATGGTAATTACCAAAATTACCCTAATCATACTAATAAATCTACGCACTGGACTTTCCTGTTTTGTATCAATCTTTTCAGATACAAAATTAGTCTTTTTTTCTTCTTTTTAGGTAAATAAGACCAAATAATTTACATAAATTAACCCGATAGTTTTCATAATATCCAATAGATTCTTCGATTTTTTCGCAAAAATCGAAGAATCAAAATACGGCAACAATTATTAACACTCAAAACTTACATTTCAACTTACTACAATTCAATTAACCCATAAAAGCAATATTGCCCACGAATTATCTGCAATTCACAACCACCAACCAATTCGCTCGGTAAGGTGATGTTGGAAGTATCTTCAGGAATAACAGTCGTATATTTCACAGTTCCGTCCTCATCCAATAACTGCAGAGTACAACCATCACAGGAAGTATTAAAATATATGGTATGATTATCCAAGCTTAGAGATGGCGCCTTGACAGAACTGTGACTGATAGATTTTGCAGAGTTTGCAGAATCCATCTTTTTCACGTGCAGGTACACATTCTCGAATGAAAACAAATCCTGAGATTGCGAATAAGCACCAGAAGGCATCAAAAATAAATGTCCGAGGACCGCAAAAAAATACTTTCCCAATGTTTCCATAACTGTTTAAAATTTACGTGGCAAAGGTAAGTCAATTTGCACATCGCACCAAATTTTCAAAAAAAAATAGTTCGGGAAAGTTCGGGAGAAACGTCAAAAACCGCATTAAAACAATTTGATTTCCAATGCATTACAAAAAAAGTTCGGGAAAGTTCGGGAGAATGTTAAAATCTGCATTTTGCAATAAAAAAGCGCCTCTTTATGATGTTTTCCATCTTAAAGAAGCGCTATCGGTTTGGTTGTTCTATTACAACTCCACGAAACCAAAGAAGCAATAGTTACCACGAATAATCTGAAGTTCATACTCTCCACTCAGGTAGAATGGCAAAGTTATGGTTGATGTATTCTCGGGTATTTCAACTGCATATTCCACATCGCCATCTTCATTGACTAATCGCAGAGTACAACCATCACATGAGGAAGCGAAATACAGTGTATGATCCTGAATACTCAAAGACGGAATCCTTACTGGGCTACGCTTGATATTTTTAACAGGTATAGATGGATCAATACGTCTAACCTCCAGTGACAAGCCATTAGATACTGACGATGAACGTGCAGCCTTCTGAACAGATGAGGCACCTAAAGCCTCTACATACAACTCTGCTTTTGCTTGTTCTGCCCATTCTTGAGCGCTACTACTTAATGATACTAAAAGGAATAATCCTGCGGATAAAAAAGATTTTTTTAACATAATAATTTAATAAAGGGTTATAGTAATCGGCGGACAAAATTAAACCTTTTTCTCCTATACACAAAATAAAAAGCGAGGAAATTTTTGAATAAAACCCTCTAAAAATAAAATATATCAACAAAAGCCATATTGATTATCAACGAATTACAAAAAAAGTTCGGGAAAGTTCGGGAGCACTACCTAAGAGCATTAAAAAGGTTACCTTTTAGCGATCTTGCACCTTTCTGACCAAACAATCGTTCGTTGGCATCTGACTTCGCATCAGACAAAACAGACTTAGAATTACCCAACATCGTTCTGATGGAAGCGTCAGACAAACCAAGAATAATTAAGATACATACCTGTACCTGCAACTGAGAGAGTGGCATTCCTTCTGAGAACGAATTTCCTTCAGCGAACGATTTGTAGAGGAGTGGAAAACTTTTACGAAACTGACTAATCAATAAACTCCATTCGGCATCGGAAGGATTGGGCTTTTCTGTTTTGCTGTTTGACATCTTGATAAACACCTGAGCTATCGGACTATTTACAAACACAACATTTGTTCCAATATATTCTCCTCGGACATCCACTTGTTGCAAGGTTTTTATAACACGACTCAGTTCGGCCTCTTTCGCTTCCTTTGCAGCAATAACACGCTCATAATCCTTACTCTTCAGCAGTTGCAATTCCGCTGATATCTCTGAACGTGCCCTAACAACACTCTCTAATTTCTTAGATAACCTTTGTATCTCCAGCTTTTTCTTGTTCGTATAACGAATATATAGCCATAAAAGCAGCAAGACACCAAGTAAGGAGATGCCAACAATGCAGGTTGCCCTCATTCGCAGTTTTCGAGATGCTTCACGTTCCTGTTCAGCCTCTTTCTGACTTCTATTGTAATTGTACAAGGCCGACATCTGATGAATGGCATTTGTACGCAACTGATCATGGAGCGTATCCTGTGCAGCTTCATATAACAGGGAGAAATGGTAAATAGAATCTATATCATGACGCTTTCTATAAACATTCAGCAACCCCCTATAGCCTTCAGACAGATAACCATAGCTGATAGCTTTTCTAAAGGACCGTTCCGCAGATTCCAAATGATTTGCGGACAATTCATAGAAACCTTTGACATAATAATAGCCTTCACGTCCACTGGCAACAGTTCCATTTTCATAATACAAACCTGACTCCTTTTCAAATATGTCCTTAGCCCACGTTGCCTTATCCATCTGTCCCCTTTCCATATAATAAAAAATGGTGGGACACAAGACCGTTGCAGCTCCTTGGTTATCACCAATACGCTTCAAATTCTCATATACAGCGTGCGACACATGAAATACTGAGTCAATATCATTCAACAAGATATACGGACTCACCAATTCAAACTTAGCTAAATAATAATCCCTTTCAGAAGCGGTCTTCCTGACATTCTCAACATAATTGTTCAATGCCCATATCTCATCTTGAGGCAGATTCTGATGATGAAATACCAAAGACATCTGCCCATAGATATTCTTAAGCAATTCATAATTACAGTCAGCTCTGGTAGTATCCACTTTACTCAGAGCAGTATAATACGCTTGAATACCTTCGGGCGACTGTCCCAAATCTATCAAAGAACAGCCATACACATAATATGCCAGGGCCGCTTCGTCATCATCACCATTGGCATCAAAATAATCAGCCAACTCCTTTGTGAGAGAATCGGTAGTAAAAGCTGTACCTGATTTCATTTTGGCTGCAGCCAACTGCAACTGATACTGTTTCTGAAAATGAGAACCAAACTCTGACTGATGCTTACCTAAACTATCTAAAATAGCAAGGGCAGAATCGACATCATGATACATAACAGCATTTGCATGGGACAACGCATCACGATAATCACGTTTCTCCGAACAAGAAAGAAAAGCAAAAAGAGCGACAAAGAAAAATACGAACTGTCTCATCAAATCTTCTCAATCAGCGCAACGGCATAGGCTGAAATACCTTCCTGCCTTCCTGTAAAACCAAGTTTTTCTGTTGTTGTAGCCTTAATAGAAATCTGATCTGGTTCGCAACCGATGACCTGCGCCATACACTGCTGCATCTCAGGAATATGCGGGTTCATCTTAGGTTTCTCCGCACAAATAGTAGCATCGATATTCCCCAGACGATAACCCTTAGAAGCAATGAGTTCGATTGTCTTCTTGAGGATAATCTTACTATCCATTCCATCAGTCTCTGCAGAAGTATCAGGGAAGTGATAACCGATATCACGCATATTAGCAGCACCAAGTATGGCATCACAGATAGCATGAATCAACACATCGGCATCGCTATGACCCAGCAGGCCCATAGTATGTTCCAACTTGATGCCACCCATCCACAGGTCGCGACCTTCTACCAACTGATGGACATCATAGCCCATTCCTACTCTTATCATCATTCTAATACTTTTGCTATTAAGTTATCCCGTTTATACTATATCGTTATCTAAAAAGATCTTTCAGACCATCCATATCAAACGCCAAAGTGAAACGCAGCGTTTGATCCAGAGGATTAGTCTGTGCTGTTGAGATGACATAACCCACATCAAGTGAAAAGACATTCATGCGGAAACCGCCACCCACGGTAAAATACTTACGATTACCCTTTGATTCCGATTCATGGTGATAACCGGCACGGAGCGAGAACTGATCATTGTACACATACTCTGCACCAACACTCCACTGCACCTCCTCGAGTTCTTCCTTGAATCCGCCTGGAGCATCACTGAAACTGGTAAAAATACCCTTGATACTCGACATGTCGCTATATTGCTCACGCACATACTGCTGATACTCACTGGCATTATATCTCGTATCATCGCCACCGAGCTCCTTATCAATATACTGTTGCATGGTGGGAACCGTAGGAACCAGCAGTTTATTGGCATCAAAGGCAAGTGTGAAGCGGTTATATTCGTCAACAGGCACCAACAAAGATGCACCTACACGCAGATTGGCAGGAATAAACTGGCTCTCATCATCACCATAGAACGATATCTTACTACCAATATTGGTAACGGTAGCACCAAGACCCAACTGGCATTCACGATTGCCAAGCATCACATAGTTATTGTAATACATAGCAATATCTGCTGCAAAGGCAGAGGCTGGCTTAGAACCTTCACTAAAATAGTCATAGCGCAAGTCACTGTATATCCAGCGAAGACCAACACCCAACGAAAAAGTCTCACTCAGCATACGAGAATAAGCCACGTCGAGTGCCATTTCATAAGGTTTCACCGTCATGGACTCATCCAGGCCCTCCTCATCGGTATAAACTTCACCAAGCGAAAAATAGCGCAGAGAACCTGATAATGCGCCATAATCACCTATACGATAATAGCCTGCCACATATGCCAAGTCAATATCATTAACCAACTGTCGCAGCCAAGGGGTGTAGTTGAGTGCCACACCTGCACGACTAATGCAGAACGGATATTTCGCCAAGTTCCAATACTGAGAGTTGACATCTGGATCTGTAGCCACACCCACGTCACCCATACCGGCGGCACGGGCATCTGGAGCAATGGTCTGCGAGATAACCGCATGTTCCACTGGGTTGAACGTAGTGTTCTTGTCATCGGCATTAGCCACCACAAAGGATGAAAGGCAACAGCCAATTGCTAAAAGACTTTTCTTTATATTCATTGTATTTGTCGTTATGACGTAATATCGTAATAACGCAACTTCCCCGTTTTTATTGTCCAAGAATAATCAATTTCTTAGCCAGTGAGGCCTGAGAACTACCATTATTACTAATCAGAACACGATAAAGATAGACACCTGTCTTCAACCGGCTACCATTGCCAGCAGTCAAATCCCAGTCAATTGTGTAAGTATGATCAGTAGGAACTCCTGTCTCAGACTTTCTCCACAACAGACGTCCGGAAGTATCGAAAACCTCCAATTCCACATCCACTTCGCTGCCGGCACGATCATGACTGATAATAAAACTTGTAGATGTAGTAGCAGGATTCTTCGTACATACCACATGACTCAATGTGGGTTGTTGAGTAGCATTCACCACAAACGACAATTCTGCAACAGAAGAATTATTCTGTGCATCCCAAGCCCTAAAGAGGAGTTTATGCGGACCATCCGACAATTCAGGCAGTACGTAATCAACAGTTCCCTTACAATAGTCACCAAAGTCATACTGGAAGCGGTTATTCAGCTGATAGGTAAGATTCATATCATTATCAATGATGAGTTCCAAATCATGACCGAGGCCACCTGAAACATTAATACCATCCTTATCCGTCAACTCAGCATAGAAATATGGTGTTGCATTCACTGTACTACCATTTATGAACGTCTCACTATTCAGGTAACAATAGATTGACGGTCCCACACCATCATTGGCATATTCCTCTGTACCTGTCAGAATAAAACTTTCGCACTCGCCATGAGCAGACAACGTCTTATCGTTATTGATAGCATAGACAAGAAATAATCCTGTTTTGTCGGAATAACTGATATCCCTTGGAACAGCAAATGAGAACGAAAACTGACCATTACGAATACTATCACTACCACTATATATCGTGTTCGGACGATCCTGGAATTCAAGTGCTGTCTCGGTAGCTACCGGATCATTCCGTTTACCTACTATTGTCTTTTCGATATCTCGAACGCAAATCGTGACAACACCATTAAAATCCGTATGCCCCGGAATATGTCCCTTCAGCGTCACCTTTGAACCGGCCTTCAGCTGCTGGATACCATCAGAAACAGCCTTGCCATTGATACTGTCAATAACAGCCTGCTCTATTGGACTGGCCAAAGTCAGGGCTGGATCTCCCAAAAGAACATACTGCAATTTGTTTATAAGCTTCTCCGTAGAACCTGACACGAAATCATTCTTAGCAAGATAGGCCGCCTCTCCAATAGTAAAACGGCGTCCGTTCTTACTGCCCAGCAAATATTTCATGAACGACTGATTCTGCAAACAATTGTAAGAGGCATAAACAGTGCGTGTGGTACCGTAGAAGGCAATAGAGCCACCCTTGTTATTAAACATAGCCGTCTCACCTATATTATCACTCAGACCATCAAAAGGAGCCACATCACAAGCAGCGGTAACCCATAAGGGCAAACGCAAAGAAGAGGGCTCACTAAAGTCCGTAATACGCAACACTGCTTCATGAGAAAGCATCGAAGGACCACCATGTCCAGAATAATTCATCACTAACACACCTGTCTGCAGTTGCTGCTTAATCAGGCGTGTAACATCAGGAAAGCTATTACCTGTTGAAGAGGTTACACGATTATAGGCATCCCAATAAATCTTTTTGATATCATAATTGGAAAAGGAAGCTTTTACCGCATCTACAACAGTTTCAGCATCCTGCATGTGACGGTTCTGGTCGCCATCATCACCGAGGAAACACAAGGTATTCTGCCATGCTCCAGCATAGACATTGGTGCGATAAGCATAAATCTTATCGACCAGTATCTTGGCCTCCTCGGCCGTACGAGCAGACAAACGGCCAACAGCGGCATCGAACTTATCCATCAAAATACTACCACCCTCGTTATCGTCCAGCAAGCAATAATAATCGTCAGACATATAGGATTTTGTAGCACTGAAAGAGTTCTCGCTTTCGTAACAAAGCAGGAAGTCGTCTGGTGACAAATTACGCCAGCCATTAGACAGCATACGATTATCCCATGCCCCATCGCCAAAGAGCAACAGATAGCGTGGCTGGTCAGCCTCAGTCTCCGCCCTATCATATAGCATCTTCATATATCGGCGATAGGCATTGGCATCGGGCGTACCACTGGAAAACTCATTATAAAGCTCATCAGCAGGTACAATTCTCACACGCAAGCTATCATAAGTCTCATGAAGTATCTTCAGTCGCTCTGCCTCTGAAAGAAGTTTCTGGCTAGTAGGTATAACAATTACCATATCGACCGCCGAGTCTGCGTGATGATCCTGATTAGTGATATTATAGAGATACTCTGGTACTGGAATCGAAGCTGTAGAAAAATCTACAAGGGGTTTGGGCGTAGAATAACACAACGACACATAATCCAACCGCACCTCACCTCCGGAAATCTGACGGAGAATCAGCTTGTTGTTCGTTGCCTTCACCAAGGAATCAGGCAACGTAAACTTCCAGTTGCCCTGCGTAGCGACAGCGTTACCATCAGACAAAGTACCCGAGCCTGTCAGTCCTGAGGTTGCTGTTATTGTACCGATCGTTGTCCCATTCATCAGTAACGTAGCGGTAAACCTAGAATCGTATGACAGGTTTACATTCATTTGTGTCGTAGCGGAATGAGCACCTGGCAAAGTAATGACACGGTCACCGCCCACCGTGAGTTTCTCGCTGGTGTAGAGATTGCGGCCACTGTGGTACCATGCATAGTCATCTACCTCATACAAATCATGATAATCACTGGCTGAAGGATAATACGAACTGATAAAAGAGGCACTATCCGCTACCAGAGGTTCGTCATCGCTCTCGGTCAGGAAATAATAGCCATAATCAGAATAGGGATTACGGGTACGAGCAAGGGTTGTATTTGACGACCAACTAACAGGTCCAGAAGCATAAAACAGTCTTTTTCCATTAATCGTACATGTGGCTATCTCGTTCAAGTCATCTGTTTCCGTAAGATACTCTCCCGTTAATACCTCTGGTTGCAGTTCACCGCCATAACCGTAAATTTTTACTTTCTTTGGATTTTTAAATCCTGCTTTTCTAATCAAAGCGTCTGTCAGATGATAAAAACCCGTCTTAGAAACACGAATCTTAGCCCAATGGCCATCAGACAAAACTGAATGGGCAGCATAACGCTCGCCCAACGACGACGCACGGCGGGACTTTTTTGTAGGTGTAGATATCACCTGTAACTGAAAGCTCACAAGTTTTTGATATTTGCCCTCACGAAAAACAAGAGGAACGAACTGGGCATACAAAGTGCCACTCTTTCGTGACACACCTACATATTGCTGTATCCGCGGCAGCTCCGGCAGTTGATCAGTAGTAATTGCATGATAACGAGAAACGTCTTCCTCATCCATATCCAAAAACTCCGGATAAACAATCCTCACCTCATAGGTCGAGTCTGAATAATTACATCCCAAAGGCCAGGAGTAACTTACGTAAGGTAACAAAGAATCGATTTTCACTTCCTCGGCTGTGAGGTTATAGAAACCTTGTGCCATAGTAGAAACCATGCCACATGCCATCATCAGCCAAATCAGAAAAAATCTTCTCATCAGTCTTACTTACAATCAAACTCTAACACCTTTCGGTCTTCCAACCATCCTTCCAAATGGTCATTAATCTTCACTGGGCCAACCCCCACAGGTGTTCCTGTATATAAAAGATCACCCGTCTTCAGAGTGAAATAGGTTGAGATATAACTAATCAACTCGTCCACCTTATATAGCATATCGCTTGAACAGCCTTCCTGCACCGTATTACCATTGATATCCAAATGAAAATGCAGGGCCTGAACATCACGGAATTTCTCCTTTTCAACCCACTGACCTATCACAGCGGAGCCGTCGAAGCCCTTACAAATCTCCCATGGCTGGCCATTCTTACGAGCCTCTTCCTGCCAGTCGCGAGCTGTAAAATCAATCCCCACTGTCACCGCATCATAATAACGATGAGCAAAGCGTACGGGAATGCCTTTACCCAGCCGACATATCCGAACGACCAACTCCGTCTCGTAGTCCACACGCTCGGACCAGTCGGGGATAAAAAACGGTTTTCCATCTTTCAGTAATGCAGAATCAGCTTTCGTGAAAATCACAGGCTTCTCTGGTTTATATAACGCACCGTCCAGCTCTTTATTGTGCAGTGCATAATTCATTCCTACAGCAAAAATCTTCATATCATCTTTCGTTTTGGGACTACAAAACTAATATTTTTACTTGATTTGAGCAAACTTTTCAGAGAAAATGCGTACATTTGCACACATGAAACATATCGTAACACTCATTTTTTCCTTATTGTGCTGTTTAAACATCTCGGCACAGTATGACTACCTTACAGCCAACAGAAAGGTAATACCCGGTGGTTATGATTTCTGGATATATACCCCTGAGGACTATTATTACTCCCAGGAAAGCACGCCTGTAATTATCTTCCTTCATGGTGCCAGTCTGTGCAGTCGCGATCTGAACCGTTCACGACGCTACGGGCCACTAGACGCTATTGTTAAAGGTCGTGAGATTCCGGCTCTGGTCATTGTGCCACAGAATCCCGGAGGCGCATGGAACCCCAGGAAAATCAACGATGTTCTGGAATGGACCCTGAAAAACTATCCCGCTGATAGCACGCGTGTCTATGTATTAGGCATGAGTTTAGGAGGCTATGGCACATTAGACTTCGCAGGGACTTACCCCGAAAAGGTGGCAGCTGCAATGGCACTTTGCGGTGGTTCTACATTAAAAGACTTGCAAGGACTAGGCAAACTCCCTTTATGGATTCTTCATGGAACAGCAGACAGAGCCGTAGGTATTAAAGAGTCTAAACGAGTGGTCAAAGCTCTGGAAGACGCCCACAACGACAGTAGATTGCGCTACGACTGGCTACCAGGAGCAAATCATGGGGCTTTAGCGCGTGCATTCTACCTGAAGCGCACCTACGAATGGCTTTTCCGGCATAGTCTTAAGGACAAAAACCGTCCTATATGCCGAGAGTACAGCATCACCAATGCTGACCTAAAAGGAGCTTATAGCGACATGGATCGCAACCTACCCGACCCAGAGGTGATAGACGACTAACTATTACCATACAAAAAAATCGGCATTGCAGAAACAATGCCGATTCTTATTTAGTTGCTTATGTATCAAATTACTCAGCAGCCAGAGTAAAGCGACGGAAAGCAGTGATGTCCAGCTCCTTGTCCTGAGCCTTCACCCACTGAGCTACAGTAGCCTTATCGCCATCACCAAACTGGAACTCCTGATCAATCAGGCAGTTCTCCTTCAAGAACTTGTTTACACGTCCCTTAGCGATGTTCTCGATCATAGGCATCTTCAGCTGAGCCTCACCCTCTGCTTTTGCATCAGCGATAATCTTACGAGCCTCATCAGCCTGCTCCTTAGTAAGCCAGCCCTTATTGACATTGCTCTCAATGTGGTCTTCGCTGTCAACAAGGTTGGGGTTCAAGCCAGCCTTCTTAAGCTTCATCTCCACGAACTTCTCAACCTGCTCGAGCTTAGTCTTCTCTACAGCAGTCTTGTACTCCTCGTCAAGAATCTTCTGATCAACAGCCTCTGCATTCAGAGCTACGGGCTTCATGGCAGCTACCTGCATAGCCAGCTTGTGACCTACCTCAGCATTCTCCTTGTTGGTCTGAACCATGGTGCACAGAGTGTGCTTACCCATGTGGTCGTATGCCTCGATATTAGCACCTTCAAGAATCTGGTAGCCATCAAGTTCCATCTTCTCACCGGTGATACCTGAACGCTGTGTTACAGCCTCCTGAGCGGTCTGACCATTGATATCGAGGTTCTTTACCTCTTCGATAGTCTTACACTTGTTAGCTACAGCAGCATCAAGAATGCTCTTGGTCAGGGCGATAAAGTCAGCACCGTTAGCAACGAAGTCGGTCTCACACTTCAAGGCGATGATAGCAGCGAAACCATTCTCAACCTTTGTCAGTACACAACCGTTTGAAGTCTCACGGTCTGAGCGCTTAGCTGCGATAGCCAGGCCACGCTCACGGAGCAGCTCCTTAGCACGGTCGAAGTCACCTTCAGCCTCTGTCAGAGCCTTCTTTACATCAGCCAGACCTGCGCCAGTCATAGCGCGAAGCTTTTTGATATCGTCAATTGAAATTGCCATTTTTCTTAATTATTTCGTTATTACGTTAATACGTTTTCTCGTTTTTCACGAGATAGAATTACTCTGCAGCAGGAGCGGCCTCCTCTGCGGGAGCCTCTTCCTTACGAGTCTTGCGAACACGCTTGGGCTTAGCCTCAACAGCCTCTGCCTCAGCCTGAGCCTCAGCAGCCTTCTCGTCAGCCTTCTCAGCCTTACGCTCCTCAAGACCCTCAGCGATAGCAGCGCAGCATGCGTTGAGGATTACCTCTACGCTATCCTTAGCGTCATCGTTTGCGGGAATGACGTAATCGATGTTCTTAGGATCGCTGTTGGTATCAACGATACCGAACACGGGGATACCCAAACGGTTAGCCTCCTTAACAGCGATGTTCTCCTTCATCACGTCGATAACGAACAGAGCGCTAGGAAGACGAGTCAGATCAGCGATTGAACCGAGGTTCTTCTCCAGCTTAGCACGCTGACGGGTAATCTGCAGCAGCTCACGCTTAGACAGGTTACCATATGTACCGTCCTGCATCAGCTTATCGATATTGGCCATCTTCTTCACTGCCTTGCGGATGGTGGGGAAGTTGGTGAGCATACCACCGGGCCAACGCTCAATTACATAAGGCATATTTACGCTGGTTGCCTTCTCGGCAATCACTTCCTTAGTCTGTTTCTTAGTACCTACGAAGAGGATTTTCTTACCCTGACGAGCAATGTTCTTCAAAGCCTCTGCAGCATCGTCAACCTTCAGCACAGTCTTGTGCAGATCGATGATGTGAATACCATTACGCTCAGTGTAGATGTAGGGAGCCATGGCGGGGTTCCACTTACGCTTCAGGTGGCCAAAGTGGCAGCCAGCCTGCAGCAACTGTTCAAAATTTGTTCTTGCCATTGTTTTTCTTTAATTTTGTTGTTTACTTTCTTTTTAATCTTTTTAGATCAGCCAGCGGGTAATCTTTTTGAACCTAGTTAAACTAGTCAGAACTAGTAGCACTAGAAATTTCTGGGAGAGTCCCACCAGTTTAGATACTAAACGTAGTCCAGTATGATTAACGCTTACTGAACTGGAAGCGACGACGTGCCTTGGGACGACCTGGCTTCTTACGCTCAACCTCACGGCTATCACGTGTCAGGAAGCCCTGATCCTTCAATGCCTTCTTATCAGCCTCGTTAACCTTTACCAAAGCGCGGGCGATTGCGAGACGCAGAGCCTGGCTCTGACCAGTGAAACCACCACCGTCGAGATTAACCTTAATGTCGTACTTCTCAGCGCACTCCAGCAGATTCAGAGGCTGTTTCACCACATACTGAAGAATGGCTGAGGGGAAATATTCGGTTAAGTCCTTCTTATTGATCGTGATCTTGCCAGTACCTTCTGACAGATAAACGCGAGCCACTGAGCTCTTACGACGACCTATTGCGTTAATTACTTCCATCTCTATTCAATTATTTATACAAGTTAATATCAATAGCCTTTGGCTGCTGTGCCTCGTGCTTGTGTTCTGTTCCCTCATATACATAGAGGTTATTCAGCAGGCTGCGTCCGAGGGGACCCTTTGGCAGCATACCCTTCACAGCGTGACGGAGAATGCGCTCTACGCCGAAAGGCTTTTTACGCAGTTCAGCGGGAGTATTGAAGCGCTGACCACCAGGATAACCTGTGTAACGGGTATAAACCTTGTCAGTTTCCTTCTTACCGGTGAACTTAACCTTGGCTGCATTGATAATAATGACATTGTCGCCACAATCTACGTGAGGAGTATAGCTGGGCTTGTACTTACCACGAATCAGTTTAGCGACCTTTGAAGCGAGACGACCAACTACCTGATCAGTAGCATCGATTACGACCCACTCCTTCTTGGCTGTCTCCTTGTTAATCGAGACGGTCTTGTAACTTAAAGTGTTCATTTCTTCGTTTAATTTTACTAAAAAACAGTTTTACCTAAAAATATTGTTTACTGAGCGCCGATTCACAAACCGTGCCATCCGGCCAAAGACAAGCACTATTTACACGACACTCGTGGGGAGTCTAAGACCCTCCCCCCAATAATCGGACTGCAAAGGTACTGCTTTTTCTCATTATATGAGGTATAACGCAGCCATTAGGGTGTAACTTTTATGATTATTTAACTTTTAGACGATTTGAAAATCAAGGAGTAATTTGTATTTCTCACGAAAAAGCAGTACCTTTGCATCCCGAATAATATATAAGAGGTATATGAACATCGAGACACTGATAAGTCAAGCCGCCGGCGAGGCCGTTAAGGCGCTCTACGGCATAGAGGCTAACGAGAAGATGCTGCAGCTGCAGAAGACACGCAGCGAGTTTGAGGGTAACCTGACATTGGTAGTTTTCCCCTTTGTGAAGGCTGCGAAGAAATCGCCCGAGCAGACTGCCCAGGAGATTGGTCAGTATCTGGTCGACAATTGTTCGGCCGTGGAAAAATTCAACGTAGTAAAAGGATTCCTGAACCTGAGCATCGGTGAGGGTGCATGGTTGCAGTTACTACAGGCCATAGACCAGGACGACCGCTTCGGCATGAAAGCTGCTAACGAGGACTCTCCCCTCGTGATGATTGAATACTCTTCACCCAACACCAACAAGCCTCTGCACCTTGGTCATGTGCGCAACAACCTGCTGGGCTGGTCGTTGGCTCAGATTATGGAGGCCAACGGCAACAAGGTAGTGAAAACAAACATCGTGAACGACCGCGGTATTCATATCTGTAAATCGATGCTGGCTTGGCTGAAGTACGGCAACGGCGAGACCCCTGAATCATCAGGAAAAAAAGGTGACCACCTGATTGGCGATTACTACGTGGCCTTCGACAAGCACTACCGCGAGGAAGTAAAAGAACTTGTAGCCAAGGGCATGGACGAAGAAAAAGCCAAGCAGGAAGCTCCACTCATTAAAGAGGCTCACGAGATGCTGGTGAAATGGGAAAACAATGACCCCGAGGTACGCGCTCTATGGGAGAAGATGAACAACTGGGTATATGCTGGTTTCGACGAGACATACAAGAAGATGGGCGTCGGCTTCGACAAAATATACTATGAGAGCCAGACCTACTTGAAGGGTAAGGCCAAGGTAGAAGAAGGTCTCGCCAAGGGTCTCTTTGAGCGCCATGAGGACAACTCGGTTTGGGCCGACCTGACCAACGAGGGACTGGACCAGAAACTGCTGTTGCGTTCTGACGGCACCTCTGTATATATGACACAGGATATCGGTACTGCCGAAATGCGATTCCAGGACTACCCCATCGACAAGATGATTTATGTAGTGGGCAATGAGCAAAACTACCACTTCCAGGTACTCTCTAT
>CAMOGP010000002.1 GCA_946614175.1 uncultured Prevotella sp.
ACGAACTGCCTGAGGGTGAGCTGCAGGGCGACATCCTGATGAATCTCGACTCAGAGCACTGGGGTAAGTTCGTCATTGGAAGCGCTGGTGGTATCGATGTTACCGCCACTCTGGATTATAAAGAGGCAGAGACGGATGCTGAAGATGCAGCAGTACGTCTGACTGTGAAGAACCTGCGCGGAGGACACTCTGGACTGGAGATTCACGAGGGTCGCGGCAATGCCAACAAACTGATGGCACAGATGGTACGCGAAGCCATCGAGGAGCTGGATGCCCGTCTGGCTGTATGGCACGGTGGCAACATGCGTAACGCTATCCCTTTCAAGGCTGAGACAATTCTCACCCTGCCCAAGGAAAACATCGCTGCAATCAAGGAACTGGCCAAGGACTGGAAAGAAACGTTCAATGATGAGTTCAAGCTCATCGAACCTCAGGGTATTGAAGTTATCGTAGAGGAGGTGGAGACACCTAAGATGGAGATTCCTGTAGAGATTCAGGATAATCTGGTTGACGCTATCTATGCTTGCCACGACGGCGTGATTCGCTATATCCCTGCCTACCCCAACGTGGTGGAGACTTCTTCAAACCTGGCCATCATTGACATTGAAAGTGGCAAGGCCAGCATCAAGATTCTGGCACGCTCAAGTCGCGAGGATATGAAAGACTATATCGTGAAGACCCTGGAGAGTTGTTTCTCAATGGCTGGCATGAAAGTGGAGACATCAGGAAGCTATGGCGGTTGGGATCCCAATCCCGACTCCGAGATTTTGCACCTGCTGCTGAAGGAATACAAAGAACTGTTTGGCGAAGATGGTATCATTCAGGTAGATCATGCCGGACTGGAGTGCTCTGTCATTCTGGGTAAGTACCCCTGGCTCGATGTTGTCAGCCTCGGTCCTACAATGAAATCACCTCACACCACCACAGAGCGTGCACTCATCAAGACTGTGGAGCCTTTCTGGACTCTGCTGAAGAAAACACTCGAGGACATTCCCTCTAAATGAGGAATGAGAAATGAGAAAAAAATGAGGAATGGAAATGAGAAATGAAGAAATGAGATGATAAGGTGTCTTTATTAAAAATAAAAAAATAATTGCACAGAAAGAAAATTTCTCATTTCTCATTTCTCATTTCTCATTTTTATTTGTACCTTTGCACCCGTTAAACAAAAATACAAACAAAATTATGGACGATTACCCGGCGGATAGTAACAAACGTTAGGCCAGGGGATAGCGAGCAAGGCAGCTAATCCCTTTGCCGCTAAAATTGTGAATTGTCAATTATCAATTGTCAATTAAAAAAGGATTAGCACTATGAAGACTTACTGGAACACCCAAGGTGGGCTGAGCCAACTCCAAGAGTGGCAGCCTAATTGTTGGATACAAGTGACGTGTCCCACCGAAGAAGATCAGCGCGAGCTGGAAGAGAAATTCGGCATACCCGACTATTTTATCAGTGACATCAGCGATACCGATGAGCGAGCCCGTTATGAATATGATGACGGATGGATGCTTATCATTCTGCGTATCCCGTATGTAAAAGAGGTGCGTTCAAGGACACCCTACACCACCGTGCCTCTTGGTATCATTCATAAGCGCGACGTGACCATCACGGTGTGCTACTATGAGACAAACATGATGATTGACTTTGTGAGCTATCAGCAGAAACGCGGTGTTGGCTTTACAGACTATGTGGATATGATTTTCCGTCTGTTCTACAGTAGTGCCGTGTGGTATCTGAAACGACTGAAACAGATTAACTCACTGATAGATAAGGCTAAGCGCAACCTGGATCAGAACGTGAACAACGAAAGCCTGATTGGCTTGAGCCGTCTGCAGGACTCGCTTACGTATTTCCAGACCTCCATCCGCGGTAACGAGACACTGCTGTCGAAACTGAAGTTTAAACTGCAGATTGACGAAATCGATGCCGACCTGATTGAGGACGTGAACATTG
This sequence comes from uncultured Prevotella sp., assembly GCA_946614175.1. Taxonomy (GTDB): domain Bacteria; phylum Bacteroidota; class Bacteroidia; order Bacteroidales; family Bacteroidaceae; genus Prevotella. Next base: position 1,957 of record CAMOGP010000002.1, read on the forward strand.
AGATGACACAGGCCCGAGAAACAACGAATATCTATGCAGACATCCTGGAGTCAACGATGGACACCTATTCAAGCATCATCAACAATAACATGAACACGGTGATGCGTACGCTGACCAGTGTGACCATCATCATGATGTTCCCCACGCTGATAGCCTCGCTCTTTGGCATGAATCTGGTTAATGGCATGGAGAACAGCCCAATAGGATTCATCATCGCCCTCTTCATCTCTATTGGTGTATCTGGGGCTGCCTGGTGGTTCTTCCGCCACAAACGACTAATATAATCAGCAAAAAGATAAAGTCAGAAAAAGGTAAAACACCACTATAGCGTTAAAAAATGCAAACATAGTGTGTTTTACCTTTTTACTTTTTTACATATTAACCTTTTTTTAGTACCTTTGAAGCCTAAATTTGTGTGAACCAACCGAATCAGTAACTAAAAAAGTTAAATGATGGACTCTCAAGAAAAAATCCTCGAACAGGGGAATCAAGAAGTTAAGGTCGAAGAGACCGCAGTAGAAACAACCGAAAACATTGCTTCACCTGCTGAAGAACGAAAGATTTACACCACCAAGAAAGAAGTTCTTGATCGTGTAAAGGAGATTGCTCACGGCGAGGAAGCTCCGCAGAAAGAAGAGGTGGAATACCTGAAAACGGCATTCTACAAATTGCATATTGCTGAGCGCGAAGCACAGTTGAAGGAGTATATTGACGGTGGAGGCGACCCTGAAGCCTACCAAATCACTCCCGATGAGGACGAGGAAGTATTCAAGGCTGAGATGGGCGTTATCAAAGAGCGCCGTCAGCAAATCTTCCGTGAGCAGGAGGCTGAGAAGGAGGAAAACCTGAAGAAGAAGCAGGCCATCATTGAGAAGATAAAGGCTATGGTCACTTCACCTGAAGAGGCCAGCAAGACATACCAGGAGTTTAAGGCTCTGCAGCAGGAGTGGCGCGAGATTAAGGCTGTGCCAGCCGAGAGTGCCAACGAACTGTGGCGTAACTATCAACTCTATGTGGAGCAGTTCTACGACTTACTGAAACTGAACAGCGAGGCTCGTGAACTGGATTTCAAGAAGAATCTGGAAGCTAAGACACGTCTGTGCGAGGCTGCAGAGAAACTGGCTGATGAAGCCGACGTAATCAGCGCTTTCCACCAGTTGCAGCAGCTCCATCAGGAGTATCGCGAAATTGGTCCTGTCAGCAAGGAACTGCGAGAAGAGATTTGGCAGCGTTTCAAAGCAGCCAGCACCGTTATCAACAAGCGCCACCAGCAGCACTTCGAAGATCTGCGTGCTCGCGAAGAGGATAATCTGACCAAGAAGACTGCCCTCTGTGAGAAAGTGGAAGCCATCAATGGAGAAGAGAACAAGGGTAGCGGCGACTGGGAGCGCCATACACAGGAGATTATCGCCATTCAGGCAGAATGGAAGACCATTGGTTTCGCTCCCCAGAAGATGAACGTAAAAATCTTTGAGCGTTTCCGCGCTGCGTGTGACAACTTCTTTGCCCGCAAGGCTGAATATTTCAAGACACTGAAAGACAGTTTCAAGGAGAATGCTGACAAGAAACGTGCACTGATTGAAAAAGCAAAGGCCTTGCAGGATAGCACAGAGTGGCGTTCTACGAGTGATAAGCTCATTGCTTTGCAGAAGGAATGGAAGACCATCGGTGTGGTGCCCAAGAAACTGGGTGACCAGCTGTGGGAAGAATTCCTTGGCGCATGTAACAAATTCTTTGAGGCTCGAAATGCTGCTGGTGCAGGGCAGCGTAATGAGGAGCACGAGAATCTGGAAAAGAAGCGCGACGTCATTGAGCGTCTGAAGGCTGCTGCCGAGGAGGCTGGCGATGGACTGCAGGAGAAGGTACAGAAACTGGTAGAGGAATACAACGCTATCGGTCATGTGCCCTTCAAGGAGAAAGACAAGATTTACGAGGAATATCATGCTGTGCTCGACAAACTATACAAGGAACTGAACGTGAGTGTGGCCAAGAAGCGTCTCAACAAGTTCAAGGACAACCTGAAGCAGGTAGCTGAACGTGGTGAGGGCGCACTGGACAATGAACGTCAGCGCCTGATGCGTCAATATGACAACCTGAAGCAGGAGATTCATACTTACGAGAACAACCTGGGCTTCCTGACTGCCAGCAGCAAGAAGGGTAACAGCCTCATTGAAGAGATGAACCGCAAGATTCAGAAGCTGAAAGACGATATGCAGCTGGTCAAGGAAAAGATTAAGGCTATTGACGCAGAGAACAACGCATAACCAGACTTCCAACATATCAGAAACAAGAATCCCAGTCATTTCACAATGACTGGGTTCTTTCTATATAAATTAGTATAGTCAGTAGTTTAGCTACACAGGAATTGCTATGACGAAACGAGCACCGGAAGTGTAGTTCTCGTCAAGCATCAAATCACCACCCATCATCTTAGAAAATTGCTTGGAGACAAACAGACCAAGTCCAAGACCTTCTGAGAAGCTATTGGCCTTGATAAACTGATTGAATATCTGACTGCGATGGGCGGCAGGAACACCAGGTCCATTATCTTCTACAACGAAATGAACAAATCCGTTCACCTTCTGTACACGCACAATTATCAATGCCTCGGCCTCATGACCAGGAATGACACCATATTTCTTGGCGTTATAAAGTAACTCAGTGAGGGCTTTCAGAAAATAATCCTTATGAACATTGACAAACAAATCGTCAGCCACCTCTGTCCTTACCTGCAAAGCGACTTCAGGTTTTGACGCATGCTGATTGAATATGTTCACACTCTCATAGACAATACCATTACAAGACACACGATCTTCACAATCCACGACCTTACCAACATCCAACGAGGATGCTGCTGTGAGCATATGCACCATACGCGAAATGGATGTTGCATTATGTTTCATCGTATCTGTGATTGTCACCATCTCCTCGTGAGGTATCACTGTATAGTCATCACGCAACACCTGTACGAACCCCATGATGATGTTCAGCGGTGTACGTATCTGATGAAGCACATTTTGCAAGAAGACAACCTGACGCTGGGCGGCCTCCCCTGCCTGCTGATTGGCATTGGCCAATTCCGTATTTCTGCGCTCTGTCTCTGCATTCACACGCTCCAAATGACTGATATGCTTTGCCAAGGACTTCTGCATGGCAGAGAAGCTATTTTGCAAACGTCCAATAACATCCACGCGTCTGCTGTTTGGCAAGGGTACATCAAAATGGCCATCTGCAATATGATGTGTCTGAGAAGCCAGGCGATTCAAAGGATTGATAAACGAGTTCACGATGGCACGCAGGAAATACATCAGGAGAAACAATCCGATGACGAGCAATGGCACAAGGACATACAACAGTTTATCGTATCGGGAGAACATGTCGCTCTCAGAACAGATCAGGGCGATACTCCAAGGCGTATGTTCTAAAGGCTTATAGAATACCAGACAATCATCGCCATCGACATTCACCTCCATGTAGCCCGTGTTTCTTGCCACCATCTCATGGCCTAAAGCTATCACGTCTGAGTGTTCTCGTGGATCTAAGTCATCGAAAATGGTTTTCCTAACCAGTTTCGTAGTGTCCGTATGAACAAAATAATGACCATCCTGCCCCAACATCATACAATAAGAATGCTCATAGGGCACCTCTTCTGAAATAGCCGCCGTCAGACGCTTCAACGAAAGGTCGGTAGACATAATACCGATGGTATTACCTTCAAAATCCTTAATGGGCACACTATACGAGGAGATCCATTCTGACGTAGAGGAAGAACCGCCATCATTATCATCATAAGGATCAGTCCATACCGGTTCGTCAGCCTCATAAGCTTTCTTATACCACACCTTATTATAATAGTCATAAGGTTTCTCGCGTACAGTAATCACGCTGTCACCCTTGCGATAGGAGAATGCAGAGAAATAGTGACCATCCTGAGAGAAGAAGTCGGGCTCCATCGTAATAGAGCAACTACTGACACCAGGATTCAGCTGCACAACACGTTGCGTATAGGATAACAGGGAGTCTGGTGTCAGATTCTCGTCAATTTGCCACGTCATATTGCTGGTCACCGTCTGAATCTCATTCAGGAAACCGCCCACACGCAAAGAAGTATTTGCCAGCATGCGATCTGCCCGCTCAACGGCTTCCTGACGGAGCATTTCCCTAGACCACTTAAACAGAAGCCCCAGGGACACGACAAAGACCACCACGACAAAGGGGATAATGCCGATACCTAATCTCGCAGCCAGGGAATTATGTACTTTACGTATTGGTATTGTCATCAGGATTCACAGTTTGATTATTCAAGGAAACTTCAATGGTCTTGTCAAGCAACCGAGTGACAGAATGTGTGTGTTCAGCCATTTCGTTGACCATCTCGACCACTTCATCGTGACTCAAGTGGCTATGCTCCTTTGAGATTGTATCTACCAAAGTATTGATTCTGATCACAGGTTGCACCATTTGACCAGTCATATTATGTACAAAAACAGATTTCAACCTATCGGCTTCACGTACCTTCTCACGTGCAACACGCAGCGCATCATTCTGATGGTCAAGAACAGTTTTCCGCTGTTCGATGGTAGCCAGATAGCGACCTAACGAACGCTGCATAGCACGAAAACTCTTCTGCAGAGCTCCCACCTCATCCTTACGGTAACTATCAGCAATGGGCTTATCAAAAAAACCTGCAGACAAACGCTGAGCAGAGAGGTCGAGCATTCGTAGCGGGCGCAACTGGAAATGGATGTAATGCGAACAGTACAACAGCAAGACCAGCATGCCGCCAGCCATAATAAGAATCATTCGTTTCAGCAGGCGGTCGTATGTATCAAAGACATCCGACTTCAAACTGACGATGTTGGCTGTCCACCCCGTGTTTCTATAGGGCTTATAGAATACATAGCAGGGAGCGCCATATAAGGTCAGGGACATATGGCCAGTATTACCCTTCAACATCACATCAGTCAACTGCTGCAGATTTTGATCAGGGTATTCCTCCAACTGTTCATAGATGGTACGCGCCTGCAAATAGGACGAATCGGGATGGATGATAAACGTACCACTCTGATTCATCAAAGAACAAAATGTACGCGGGAAGGGGCGCGCAGCTTCAATCGTATGCGACAGCCACTCCAAGGAAATGGCCGACACAAAGACACCGATAACACGCTCATGTTGCCTGATGGGGATGCTATAACCCATAATCGGATATCCACCACGCAGGTTTTCTATCGTAGGGTCGCTCCACTGGGCCTCACCGGTAGAATATGGCAAGGAATACCATTCCTGTTCTGTATAAGGACGGTTTCCAAAATGATCAGACATAGAGATAGAGTCGGTGCCACGATAAGAACAGAATAAAGTCTGGCAATCTTTATCCTCACAGAAAGAAGGGTCTAACGCAATAGCACATCCTACAATACTGGGATTGCTATCCAACATCTTACGGGTGAGGTATTGCAGGGTTGCAGGCTCATTAACATGATGCTCTACATTCCAGTGTATGTTTATGGAAGCCTTTTCTACAGCACGCAAACGATTATCAATTTGCTGTATCATACCGTCCAAGGCTACCTCAGACTTTGCCAAAGCCTCTTTCTTCACAGCTGTACGGGCATAATAGAACATAACCAAAAGAGCCGCCATAAAGAATATGGCCACGAATCCCACAACACAAAGACTTAATCTTGCTGACAGGGATTTGCGTATAGCTAAGAGCAGGTCTTTCATAAACTGAGTGCAAAGATAACCATTTTTTCAAAAAGAGCGTTGTTTCTACACACAATCTTTTATAAAAAAAAGTTATCCTTGCACCCCTCGTCGATTATTCTACGCGTTTTATCGAATAACCACCTTCCGGCCGTTTCTGATATACATTCCTTTCACAGGATGTTCCACTACCTGTCCATTCAAGTTGTAATACTTATTATCATTGATATGGTCATATTTAGCCATATTAACAGCCGTGACTTCAGACTTCGGAACCAGATACATGCCTTTCACCGTGAGCTGGCCACCACTATTAACCTTGATGGTATTCAGATGTACAAAACCATCAACGCGTTTATTACCGTTGGAATCGTCCATAGCAGCAATCTGCTCCAATGGAATAGAAATCACACCATATTCTGAATCCCAGTAGGTGCTCCGTTCATTCACATCGGTAATGAACTGCTTATAGGGACCATGATCCACAAGGCGGTTGGCAATGATACGCAGTCCACTACCCGATCCCCGAACGATCAGACGGTCGTACTGACTGAGGTCGGCAAACTGATTGTAAGTCACAGAATTGGAACCTACAACGACGTTACCGCCACTCAACGACTTATTCAGGTTCCAGTCTGCATTCCAGGCCTTTGTCTGGCTTGCATCAGCACCTGTGCCATTCCACTCGCAGAACATGTCCTTCGTCAGAGGTATCCACTCCTCAGGAGCCTCAAAGTCGTCGATGTTCACATAGCTCAGGATATCATTCAGGACCCTGGCGCTACGATTAGGAAAATACTCCGTCAACAGTCGGTTGCGTTCAGGGATATAGAACTCGTCAACAGTATACAGTTTGCCTGCAGAACTATAGCGATGGACATCCCGGCGGTAGTCGCCCCAACGGGCTGCCTCATCATAAAGAGCCTTGTCAATCGTGTAATAGAGACTGTCCCATACATCAACGACAGACTTCTCACCCAGCAATCCATCATTAGCCAGTACCTCTTTAGCACGACGTACATAGCGCTTTGCGAACTGAGGATTCTGCAACAGATTGCGGTAAATGGCCGTGACAGCACCTTCCTTGTCCCTGCTGACAGCACCAGAAGCCACGTTCTCATTGACATTCATCAGAATCAGTTCACTATCCCAGCAAAGGAACTTGAATCCCTCGCTTGCCGTAGAGTCATTGTTATGGCGACGGATAGCATACCAGTTATGATGATTCCAGTCTGTATTTCCTGCATACTGATTGATGAGCACATAATCGATAAAGTTATCGATATCAAGTAGGGAGTCAAGTTGTTGGTAATAGGTATCATCAGCAGCACGGGCCACGACATCATTCATTTTCTCCCACGCATCAAGTGTGCCTTCGCTGGCCTCAATATGATTTCCGCCATCCTCCTCAATCTTGACGACATCTATATCCTCCTTCTTGCCACCAAGATGGTCCTTGCCGAACTGGTTGTCCACACGTTCGGCAATATTGTAGAGTCCCCAATACATGCCATTGATAAACAAATGGACATAAAGGGCATTCACACTGGTGTGTCCCATTTTCCTCTGGATGCGACGTGCCCATACATCTCGTGTATACTGCGCACGCTGACGGTTATCCTCGCCCCAGTGTTGCCAGGCATTACCGAAATGGCAACGCAGCACAAGCTGGTCGAACTTCGCAGGTTCGTCCTCACCAAAGAGCGGGTACTTCAGCGTCTTAGGACCATATTTCTCCTTGAATACCAGGCGGAAAGAGTGCTTGGGGTTTTTCTCTGCCAAGCGGCCATGTCCGCCATGCAGACGGATGCCACAACTCGTACTCAGGTCGTGATGCTGAGGACCGCCAAAGAGTTCCACGCTGGCAGGGCGCGTCCAGCCATGACCTGTAGCATCACCTACCGGAGGACCTGTGAAGATATAGATACCACCTCGTTCCTCATCATTCTCATGACTGAAGAAATTGTCCTTGTCAGAGACAATGCTCAGAACGGGCAGTTGCTTCAGGCCCTCAATAATCTTAGGGCGCAAGGTGCTATTACCCGTCATCTCAGGATCCATCTCATAATCGGCTTTCGCCGTGCCGCTGATCTGCGTATAGCTTCCCCACTCAGAAGGATAACCCGCAGGATTATTCGGTTGACTGAGTACAGACTTAATAAAGATATAACTGTTCGTGGCAACAGGCGAGAGCGAGTCACCAATCACTTCTATTGCACGTAGTATCGTTGTTTTATTTAATTGCAGCGGAGCCGTGTACTTAGGACTGTTCTTCGTTGGCGTGCTGCCATCTGTGGTATAGTGAATGATAGCAGATGCATCGCCACTCATCGTGACACTGATACTCTTTGCACCATCAATCAACTGATGTGGGTGGTTGAATTTGGGCTGGGCCAAGGCTGTCGTAACAGCAGTCATAAATGTAAGAAATGTCAATTCTGCAAGTAGTAGATATTTTTTCATCGTTATTGGTTTTTGGGTGCAAAGATAATAAAAAAATGCGGCAATAAATGCCGCATTTTGTTTCGTTATGTTTGTAAAATGTTACAATCACGGTTTATTTAAAGAGCAGTGGAGCCATCTCACGCAAGCTGCGACGCCATGTAAGGAACTCATGTGCTGTGCCCTCAGACACGAAACCATGAGCATTGAAGCCAGCAGCCTTCAGCGCATCGACACTAGCCTTGATGCCCTCAGGATTCTCCTTGCTACCGCAGCTCTCGAAAATTACCTTCACCTGCTTAGGATCCTTGATATCAGCTGGCATATAAGTGCCACCGCTGAGCAGTCCGTAGTAAGCGAACATCTCTGGACGACGCAGTGTGATAGTCTTTGTCTCCATACCACCCATTGACAGGCCAGCCATAGCACGGCTATCCTTCTTGGCGATGGTCTTGAAATTAGCGTCGATATAAGGTACGAGCTCATCACAGAGTACAGTCTCAAACTCCTTGGCAGTGAAACCACCCATTCCACCAAACTTAATATCATTGGTCATTCCATAAGTCATCACGATAATAAATGGATTGGTCTTACCCTCTGCAATAAGGTTATCCATGATGAGTCCAGCACAACCCTGAACAGGCCAACTGGTCTCGTTCTCACCCCAGCCATGCTGCAGATAGAGCACAGGGAAACGCTTCTTGCCATCATAGGTAGGAGGCAGATAGACATTGGCAACCTTTACCATATTGGTGCTCTTTGATGGGAACAGAACCTGTACCATCTTACCATGCTTAACATCCATGCGGTTTGCATAGAAATCCTGATCAGGAGCAGGAATCTCGATACCACTCTCCCAACGGCAAGAGCCGAAGAAGTTACCAGTACCAGGATCATTTACAGTAGCACCATCGATGGTGAGATGATAATAGTGGAAACCCGGATCCATAGGACCATCGGTTGTACCAGTCCAAACACCATCCTTATCTTTCTTCAGTACAGTGCCACCACGTCCGCCAAGACCAAGGCTAACAATGACAGACTTAGCATCGGGAGCCACAATACGGAAACGAGCATAGCCCTCGCTATTCACCTTAGGCCATTCCTGACCGGGCTGGTTCCAGAAATTAGGCACAAAATCCTCCTTAGGCTGACGGTTATCAAGTGAAGCATCAAAATCACGGATTGCACGGAAGCAAGCCTTTGGACGGTAGTTCTCATCGAAAGGCAGTGGGTGGTTGTTCACACCAAGCCAAGAGTCCTTATCACCCAAGTTCCAGAATGTAACGTTATCGATAACGTCAGCGTGTCTACGGAACACCTTGAACAGACGGGCATACTGGTCAGTCTGCAATGTAGCCATATAAGCAGGCTGAGGTTTAGCCTCTCCGCGAGAGAACATCAACTGACCACCACTCTCGTTATTCATGCGAAGATCAAGTTCGGTGATATGGATGTGCTTCACAATCTCCTTAAAACGGACGATAGCCTTCTCAAGTTGAGCCTCATCTGGGAAGTAGATGTTGTAGTGGCCCTGCATTCCGATACCATCGATGGGCACACCAGCATCCTTCATCTTCTTCACCATATTATAAATGCGCTCACGCTTGCCCTCATCTACACAACTGTAGTCGTTGTAGAACAGGAGTACGTTGGGGTCGGCCTCACGGGCAAACTGGAATGCCTTGGCGATAAACTCGTCACCACAAAGCTGGAAATGACGGCTCTGACGATAAGGACTAGGCTCCTGACCACCACGACGGCCCCAACGAGGAGCATTATTATCGTCGGCCATGGCCTCATTCACTACGTCCCATGCGTACACCACATCCTTGTAGCGATTCACTACAGTATGAATATGTTCACGCAGGCGCTCGTAAAAGACCTCTTTTGAAACAGCCTTACCATTCTTGTCGGTAAACATCCAATCGGCAAACTGTGAGTGCCAGCACAGACAGTGGCCACGCATCTTGATGCCATTCTGACGACAGAAGTTAGCAATCTTGTCTGCACGTTCAAAGTTCCATACACCTTCTTTAGGATGAATCTCACCTGGCTTCCAGTCGTTCTCTGCAGTAACACTATTGAACTGCTTAATCGTGAGAGCCTTCTGAGCATCATCACTAACATTACGCTGATTCAACGCTACACCGATGGTGAAATAATCCTTGTAAGCATCCTTCAGGCCTACATTCTCTCTAGGGTCAACCTGACGAAACTGTGCCCATGAGGCAGTGCTCATTGCAATTAATGCAGTAAGAGCAAAAATTCTTGTTTTTCTCATTGTGTTGATTTAGAAATGGTTTAAAGTTATCACTAACGATATTTGCGATGCAAAAGTACACAAAAAAAGCGACACAACCTTAAGTCGGATGTGTCGCTTTCTTTTCTATTCGTCTCATTTTATTGTTTTCCGAAGCGATATGTCTCACCAGCAACCGTTTCTACATCATATTCATACACATGCTGCAAAGGTAGGAGAGAAAAGTCCTTCAGCTCTGTTGACTTCAATGGCGTACGGATTTCCGCAGGTGCTAACAGATTATTGGGGCATTCACCATGAGCCTCTTTCAGTCCTTTACCTTTCAATGGCACGTACGAGCGCAAGCGCAATGTGCCACCAATAGTTGAGAGAACCGTCACATTCTTCAAGCCACCCTCATTCCAAGTCTCATCAACGATGAATCCGCCACGAGCACGCAGTCCCTTCACCTCACCGTTTTTCCAGTCCTTTGGCAAAGCAGGCAATAGCTGAACAGCACCATCATGACTCTGCAGCAACATCTCGCAGATACCTGCCGACACGCCGAAGTTTCCATCTATCTGGAAAGGAGGATGAGCATCAAAGAGATTGGGATAAGTACGTCCGTTAGGATGCTGACGCGCAGAACGATCATCAGGCAACAGATGCAACATATTCTTAATGATACGGAAAGCATGGTCACCATCCAGCATACGAGCCCAGAAATTGGTCTTCCAACCCAAGCTCCAACCTGTAGCCATATCACCACGCTGATTCAGGGTATTAGCTGCAGCCGTAAAGAGATCGGGATGAGAATAGGGAGATATTTGATTAGAAGGATACAGGCCATAGAGATGTGAGATATGGCGATGTTCATCCTTAGGATCATCAGCATCGATAAGCCACTCCTGCAACTGTCCGTAACGACCTATCTGCATAGGAGGTAGATTTGAGATTTGGAATTTAAGAGCAGAAATATAGTTTTCGTCTTCACCCAGCACCTTTGCAGCCTGGAGCGTCTGTGAGAGCACATCAAAGGCAATCTGGTTATCCATCGTAGAACCTGCAGTCACATTGGTATTCTTGCCACGCGGTCCATGTTCAGGCGATACCGTAGGAACAGTCATCAGCCATCCTGCAGCCTGTTTCACCTCACCTCCCGCAGGATATACCTGCATATAGTCGAGCAGGAAGTCAGCTGCACCCTTCAGCACAGGATACCATTGTTTCAGGAAATCCTTATCGCCCGTATAAAGATAATGCTGCCAGATGTGTGTTGTCATCCAGGCACCACCCGTTGGGAACATACCCCAAGGTGTTCCATCCACAGGACCGGCGATACGCCATATGTCTGTGTTGTGATGTGCCACCCAGCCCTTACAACCATACATATCCTTAGCCGTCTTTGCACCAGTCTCGCTCAAGTCCTTAATCATCGAGAAGAAAGGCTCCTGCGTCTCAGCGAGGTTGCCCACCAAAGCAGGCCAATAATTCATTTCAGCATTGATATTGATGGTGTATTTCGAGTCCCAGGGAGCATTAACATTATTGTTCCACACCCCCTGCAGGTTAGCAGCCTGTCCGCCTGGCTGACTTGAGGAAATCAGCAGATAACGTCCATACTGCATCATCAGGGCAACCATATCGAGATCGCTAGCATCCTTTTCGAAGGCAGCCACACGCTTATCAGTCTCCAAACTTGAGTTCTCCGATTTCGGCAGTGACAACGACACACGATCATACTGCTCACGATATTTGGCCACATGACGCTTCAGCAACTCTGGGAATCGCATGGTCTCTGCTTGGTCAAGACGCAGTTTATTTTTCTTTTCGGCATTACCGCTCACATCATGATAATTCACAAAATTAGTGGCTGCAGACACTATGATTGTAGCCTCTGTCGCATTCTTCACATGGACCACCTGACCATCGGCGCCATCAAATGTGACGTCACCATCTGCCCATACATTGGCTACACACTCAGCAGTCAGGCCCGCTTTGATACCTTCCTGCTCCACGCCCTGCACAGTAGCGACAATTATACCACCACTCTTACCAATGCTCATGGTTTTCGCTTTGGGCGTCTGACAACAATGCTCAGTCTTCACTGCCGCTTTCAACTGACTCAGAAAAGACATGTCGAAACTTAACTGCTTTTTCTTATCAGCTTTCAGTTGGATGACAATCACGCTATCGGCTTGCGATGCGAACACCGTACGCTCATATCTCACACCTTTATATTTATAAGAGGTGGTAGCCGTAGCATCACCCAGATTCAGTTCACGGCGATAGTCCGTCACTTCTTTATGACCAAGCTGCAACTTCAGACTACCCATCGGCAGGAAACGCATACCATGAGGACCTTTGACAAAATACTTATCTATCTGTTTTTCTGCCTGAGCTTCCTTACCTTGGAAAATCAAACGACGAACCTCAGCCAGAGCCTCCAACGACTCCGAACTGTTATTATTGTGAGGCTGACCACTCCAAAAGGTTTCTTCATTGAGTTGTATTTCCTCGGTATCAGTACCACCATAGACCATAGCCCCCATGTGACTATTACCTACAGGAAGTGCTTCCAACCAATGACTGGCTGGTCTTGAATACCATAAACGATGGTTCTGAGCAATAGTCGCTGCAGAACTGACAATCATCAAAAAGAGTAATGCAATTCGATTTCGTAACATATTGTTATTGATTAAAATAGTTTTAGCTGTGCAAAGGTACAAAATAAACCGAAAAACACGAAAGACTTACGTCTTATTTTATATAGTTATTGTTTCATATTCTTTAGAACAGAAGAAAGGACTCCTGTATCAACGCAGAAGTCCTTGCTCTTTTATAAATGGACGGAGTTATTTTTTTGTACGAACAGCATCAAGAAAATCGGTCATCTTCTTCAGATTCTCAGCAGAATACATACCCATGCCGTGACCACCTTCTGGCTCAAGGGTAATCTCAGTCTTCACACCCAAAGCCTTCAAAGAGTCATAAAGTTTCTTACCCTGACAGCAGGGCACAACATTATCCTTTACGCCGTGGAACACGATGAGGGGTACATCGTCCTTATCTATATAAGGCAGGAAACTGACAGAGAGATACTTATCAGGATCTACGTTCTTCTTACTATTCACAAGAGCATCCTCAGGACTTGAGGGACCAAACGACATATGCTCGCCACACTCCATATCTGTAACATCTACAGGACCACTCCAGTCGCAAGCAGCATTCACAAAACTGCTCTCTTTAGTAAAGTTACCTACAGTACCTTCGATATTCAGCTCTTCCTTGCCCACCTTAGTCTGACCTACGCCATTGGTCACTGCACAAAGGGTTGACAGGTGACCACCTGAAGAGAAGCCTGAGGTCGCAATAAACGAGGTATCGAACTTATAGGTCTTAGCCTCGCCACGAATAAAGCGGACCACAGCCTTGATATCATTGATCTGTGCAGGCCACTTGGCATCAGCACTTGAACGATGGTTTGGACAAACAACGGCATATCCAGCCTCGAGAAGCGACTTGACGATTGTACCGATGTCGGCAGCCCCCTTGCTATTGTTCGAGAACCACGCACTGCCATAAATATGCACAACAACAGGATAGGCCTTTTTCTCCTGCTTAGGCAGGTAGATATCGCAAGTATGATAAGCCTTGTCATCGCCAGCGTAGTTCACATCCTTCCATTGCTGTGAAGTTTCAATATTGGCTTGCTGTTGGAAACCGCCAAAGCCTCCTGCAGGCTGTGCCATCAAGGAAGTAGTGCTAAGCATTGCAGCACCGCATACAATCGTTTTCAGAATTTTTTTCATAGAATTTGTTTTTGATTCTTAATTTATTGGTTTTAATTATTAAACTCCTTTATTACTGATGCAAAGAGTGAAAAATGGTTTAATCTTTACGCTGCAAAAATACATATTATATTCCAAACGGCACTAGCAATTTACAAGAAAAGATACATTTTGACACATATTTGAAACATTTTCTTACATAGATAAAATAAAAAAAACGTAATTTTGCAAGCAAATAGCAGAAGACGATGAAAAAACTCTTTATTATCATGTTAACACTCCTGCCAATCTGTATGATGGGCAGTAATACGTTTCGACTCAAAAACAAAGCTATCTGCTATGAGAAATCTGAATCAAAACAGGTAAAGAGAGCCATCTCAGATCTTCAAACCGATATCAAAACGGTCATAGGTACTACCCCCATTATCTCTGGGAAGGGGCGCATCATCGTGGGCACTTACGGCAAAAGCAAGACGATACAAAAGCTCATCAAACAGGGATATATCAAGGAGGCTGACCTCAAAGGCAAATGGGAGAGCTATGTATTAACCGTGACCAATGAGAAAGAGCCACGCCTTGTCATTGCCGGCAGCGACACACGCGGCACCATATACGGCATATACGACATCTCTGAGCGCATGGGCGTTTCCCCCTGGTATTGGTGGGCCGACGTGCCCGTCAACAAGAATCCAGATGTGACCATCAAGATTTCCAACAGTTACTTTGCCTCTGGCGAACCAGCAGTCAGATATCGCGGCATCTTCATCAATGATGAGGACTGGGGACTGAAGCCGTGGGCATCAGATAATTACGAGAAAGAGCTAGGCGATATTGGGCCCAGAACATATGCCAGAGTTTGCGAACTGCTCCTTCGTCTCAAGGCCAACATGCTGGCACCTGCCATGCATTCCTGCACTGGAGCTTTTTATTCGCATCCAGAAAGCAAGGTGGTATGCGACTCCTTCGGCATCATTATCACTACCTCGCATTGTGAGCCCCTGCTAGTGAATAATGCTGCTGAGAGTGAATGGGATTCAAAGAAAGACGGCGAATGGAACTACAAAACCAATCGTGAGACCATTTACAAGAAATGGGATGCCCGGCTCGGCGAGGCCGCAAAATACGAAAACATCTACACGGTTGCCATGCGTGGTGTTCACGATGAGGGCATCCGTGGCAATCTACCCATGAGCGAGCGTGTGCCCCTGATTGAGAAAGTCATCAAAGAACAACGTTATCTGCTGGAAAAACATATCAGCAAGAAAGCATCAGAGATTCCCCAAATATTCGTACCATACAAAGAGACGATGGATATCTACGAGAACGGGCTGAAAGTGCCTGATGACATCACACTGGTATGGGTGGATGACAACTACGGATATATGAAGCGTGTAGCAAATCCTGAGGAGCAAAAACGTTCAGGTCGCTCAGGCATCTACTACCATCTGTCTTATTTAGGAGCACCTCACGACTACCTGTGGCTCAATACTACCCCACCCGTTCTGATGTACGAAGAACTGCGTAAAGCCTATGAAAACGGAGCTGATCGCTACTGGTTGCTCAACGTGGGTGATATCAAGCCGATGGAACTGGGCATGCAGACTTTCTTTGACATGGCTTGGGATATCAACGCCTTTGACTTTGCAAAGGTCTATCAGCATCAGGCAGAATTCCTGGCTCGCACCTTTGGTCATCACACCTCTCAACTCTCAATTCTCAGTTCTCAATTACAAATCATCCTTGATGATTATTACCGTTTAGCCTGGAGTCGCAAACCAGAATTCATGGGTTGGGATTATCAATGGGACGATAAAGCGCATACAGGTTTAAAATCTACGGAGTTCTCATTCCAGTACTACGATGAAGCACAGCGTCGGCTGGGAGACTATCAGCGTATCAGCGATGAAGCAGAACGATTGTCCAGCATGATAGACAGCAAGGCAGTCCCTGCTTTCTTCGAACTGTTACAGTTCTCTGTACAGGGTGCTTATCAAATGAATCGTAAGTTCCTCATGGCACAACTCAATCAGGAACTGGCAGCAGTAGGAAAACAGGCCGAGGCCAATTGGGCTGCTCGTCAGATGGAGGAGGCCTACGACAGTATCAATGCTCTGAACCAACGTTATAACAAACAACTGAACGGCAAATGGGATGGTATGATGGACCTCGCAACGAGTTTTACGCCTACTTGTCAGTACTATCAGAAACCCAAGGTGACGTATTTCGAAGGTGCTGGTGAGAAAGTCCTATCATTGGTTCCTCTCAGGAATAGCAAGCAAGTCCCAGGTTGCCACGTCATTGATCTCACCAGACCAACTAGTGCCTCCTCCGAGATTCAGGTTGTGCGAGGTATTGGTTATGATGGTGTTGTGGTGCATTTTGGTTCCCCCACCAAGGAGCCGTCGGACAGATATGCAGAGAGCGTAGCTTATGATTTTGCTGTTTCTCAGCACGACAGCATTGACGTGGTGCTCTACACCGTGCCTGTGTGGCCACTCTACAAAGGTAAGCCAAACCGCATTGGTGTTAGCATCGATGAAAGTCCCAAACAGATTTTTGAAAACAAATTCAAGGAATACGACCGAACATGGAAAGATCAAGTGATGCGTAATGGTGTCGTATGCCGCATGCGCTTCGCCCTTGACAAAAGCATCCTTCGCCACACCCTACATTTGAGTGCCGACCCAGGACAAATGGTACAACGTGTCATTATTGACTGGGGCGGATTAAAACCATCATACATCGGACCATCTATATAACAGAATAGCTATGCGTCGACTATTATCAATTGTTATCTTACTTCATACAGCCCTTATTCTGGCTTTTGGTCAGACCGGGGTTTTCTTTTCCTCAGAGCGATTCTCCAGTGCGCTCATCAACGATTTGTGCCAGGATAAATACGGCTATATGTGGATAGCCACCGACTATGGACTAAACCGTTTCGACGGCTATCATTTTACAGAGTATCTACACCAACATAACGACTCTACAACGATCAGTAGCAGCACGGTATGCACCCTGTTCTGTGACAAGGATGGCGAACTATGGGTAGGCACCAATAAGGGACTTGACCGCTTCGACTATGCCACGGGAACATTTATCCACTATCCTTTCGCCAGAGGTCGCAAGCCACGTGTCACTAAGATGACACATCTGAGCGATGGGAGAATGATTATAGCTACCAGTGGCTACCACGGTCTTTATTGCATGACCAACGAGATGGCAGATGACTATACAGAAGGCGACCTCGACATGCTGTTTGTGAACAGCATCACAGAAGATGATTCTGGACGTATCTGGCAATGCAGTTTCAGTGACCAGATATCCATGAAAGATGCCTATGGTATTCACAAGATGCATACTACAAAAGGATTTGTTGTTGACTTTGTCTATCACGACGGAGACTTTCTGATTGTCTGTATGCATGGTCTACATGGTTTTAGCAATGGACAGCTCACCAATCCGAACTACGATATGAGTGCGATGGAGCCTAGTGCCATCATTCGCTGCGTGTATACCGACAGCAAGGGCAACACCTATATTGGCACCCGTGGCGATGGACTCTATTGCATCCCTGCCAACAGTCGAAAATTGGAACGTGTACCCGCCATAGCCTCAGGTCTGAATTTGCGTACTACGAAAATATGGGCTATAACAGAAGACCGTCAGCATAATATCTGGCTAGGCTGTCAGTCAAAGGGACTTGTGATGCTACCAGCCAAAAGTCCGCAATTCTCATCTTGGAGTTTCGCCACCCAAGGCATAGACCTTGCCTCTACCATTACGGCTGTTTGTGAAGGTGACAATGGATATATTTGGTGTTCTGTTCAGGGTAACGGCATCTATGGTTTTGATGCAGATGGACATTTGAAAGCCCATCCAACAGCTCCCGACAAGGCTGAGTGTATTTTCCGTGACCGCAGAGGCAACTACTGGGTGGGTACCGATGATGCCCTCTATGCCTACGACCCACTGACTGGCGTATCCACCAGAAAAGCAACCATCGACTGCGACAAATTTAATTCCATCACCGACGACGCACATGGGCGACTGTATATCTCCACGTTCTCTCGTGGACTATGTGTTTACGATACAAATACCGGTGACCTACGTCAGTATAGTCACAAGAGTAGTGGTCTGTGCAACGACTGGATCATGGGAGTAACCTCTGACAAGTCGGGAAATATCTGGTTGGCCACAGCATCAGGTGTGTCTTGTTATAATCCTAAGACAGAAAACTTTGATCGTCCTCATCTCTTTGATGTCATGTGTTTCAATGTGCTACAAACACGTAGCGGTGCTACTTATGTAGGAACAGAGCAAGGCATCTATCGACTGGAAGGCGAGAAACGGCCAGAGTTGGTAGCTTTGGGACAACTCTCTGTAGGCTATATGATTGAGGATGAACAAGGCTTCATATGGTGCTCCACCTCAAAGGGTATCTGGCAATATGACCCCGCCACAGGCAAAACCATCGGACATGTCTATGGCAATGGTCTTTCTGCTAAGGAATATATCACAAGCGTAGGACTACTTACCAGCGACAATAAGATTTGTTATGCCAACTATAATGGTCTAACCGTTTTTCGCTCTAAAGACGTCATTGGGTGTCACACAACGCTCAACGAACTCTATCTGACAGCCTTCCGTCTGCCAGACAGAATGATTTACACGCAGGATGATGATCATTACGAAGTGTCTTACCTCGACAATGCCATCACGCTGGAATTCTCACTACTCGACTATAACGCGCCAGAGAACATCATCTTTGAGTACCGTATCAACCAGTCGGCATGGCTGCAGAATCCTGAAGGCGAGAACACCATTCTGTTAAACCATCTCCAGCCAGGAACCTACAACATAGAAGTCAGGGCCATGTCTGGGACCACCTACTCACAGACCAAGACCATCACACTCACGGTGACCCCCCCATGGTATCGCTCCAAATGGGCCTACGCTATCTACCTCTTTGCATTCATCGGCATCATTACCGGCATAGGTTTCAGCTATCGCCGACGCGCCCATCGTATGTTGGCAGAAGAGAAGATGCGTTTTCTCATCAATGCCACCCATGATATTCGTTCACCACTTACAATTATCATGGGAGCCATCGGAAAACTGAAAGGCTCAAAGATGGCAGAACTGAAGTCTGAGAAAGATTTTCAGTCCTTTAATTCCTCGATTCTTCAACCATCCATTGAAACGATCGATCGCAATGCCCAACGTCTACTACAGTTAGTCAATCAGATTCTTGACCAGCGACGTCTGGATAAAAAACAGATGCAGTTACATTGTCAGGAGACCAACATGGTTGAATTTATCAGCGGCGTATGCAAACTATATCAGTTCAGTGCAGACCAGCGCAATATTTCATTCACCTTCGAGCACGAGCGAGACCATGTCTTAGCATGGATTGACCGTATCAATTTTGACAAGGTCATCTCCAATCTACTCTCAAATGCATTCAAATACACCTATGATAATGGTGAGGTAAAAGTGGTGCTTCATGAGACAGAGAAGGACATTGAACTGTCTGTCATCGACAATGGCATGGGCTTTAAGAATGAAGATCCCAGTCGTTTTTTTGACCGTTTCTATCAAGGAAAGAACTCTGCTAACCTGGGCATACAAGGCACGGGCATCGGTCTAAATCTCTGCCGCGCCATCACCGAGATGCATGGCGGCGAGATTAAGGCTCTACGCCGTGAAGACAAACAAGGTGCCTGTTTCGTGATAACTATTCCCAAAGGCAACAAGCACCTGCGCCCTGAACAGATTGTGACAGATAATCCTGTGCGTGAGGTTCTCTCATCAGGAACCAAAGGAAAGAAATCTTTCCGTCAATTCCGCATTCTTATTGTTGATGATGAACCTGAAATAGCCCGTTACATCATCTCAGAATTAGGCGACCGCTATAAGTTCGACCATGCCATCAACGGCAAGGAAGCCCTGAAGATGCTGCTTACCGATGAATACGACCTGGTTATCAGCGACATGATGATGCCTGAGATGGATGGTCTCACCCTACTTAAGCATATCAAGGATAATACGAATATCTCGCAGATACCCGTCATTATGCTGACATCAAAAGCAGAGGTGGAGTATAAGTTGGAAGGACTCAGAGGAGGTGCCGATGCCTATATTGCCAAACCATTCGACATGGAGGAGCTACACATACAGATAGACAACCTCATTGACAACGTACGTCGTCTGAAGGGTAAGTTCAGTGGAGCTCTGAAACAGGAAGACCGCGTTGAACAGGTAGAAGTAAAAGGCAACGACGATGCCCTCATGGAACGTATCATGCGCTCCGTCAATGCCAATTTCTCTGATCCAGACTATAACGTAGACACCATGGCCAACGACGTAGGTATCAGTCGTGCGCAACTGCATCGTAAGATGAAAGAAATCACAGGTGTATCTACAGGTAAGTTCTTGCGCAATCTACGCATGGAACAAGCTGCCCGCCTGCTTCGTGAAGGTAAGATTAACGTATCCCAGATTGCCGATCACGTAGGTTATGCCGATCAGGCCCATTTCTCTACCGCCTTCAAGACCCATTTCGGACAGTCTCCCTCGGAATACGCAGAAACACACAAGGAGTGATCAGAGTTTCACGCTGGAAATATCAATCAGATTATTCACAATAGCATAGATCGTAAGTCCTGCAGCGCTATGAATCTGCAGCTTACGGGCTATGTTGCGACGATGTGTAATCACGGTATTCACCGATATGCATAGATGGTCAGCAATTTCCTTATTCTGCATACCCTGCACCAATGCGACGATGACATCCTTCTCACGGTCTGACAACAGTTCCTGACTCTCGCCAACGCCAGCCTTCGTCACCATATCCGAGATATTGCGCGTCACGTCGTTCTGCTTCACGATTTTCTCCAGACGACGAATGGCAGGCACGAAGATACTGTCTTCCACCATGGCGTGCTGACGAAGCCATACCTCGTTCTCGTAGATATCATGGAGAGTGGCAGTCAGCTGGTTGTTATGCAGTCCATCCTGTGGCAGATACTTAATAATGAGGAGCTTCAACTCGCGCAACTTCTTATCCGTTGCCCCGTGATGCTTGGAAAAAGTATCCACATTATAGTCATTGATGGGTTGTTTGTCTATCAGCGACTGCACATAGGGGAAGAGCGTCTTCTGCTCATACTTCATGTGACGGCGTATCTCCTGTGCATATTCGTCATAGAAACGCAGGATCAGCATACCCAGCGAGTCTTTCTCATCGAGCGACTCCTGCAGTTCCCTGCGGATGTAGGGCAACTGGAAATCAAGGAAATAGGCATGAGAAGCTTCCAGATAATGCAACAGCGTAGGGACTGACAACTGCTCATCGTTCTCGAAGCTTTCATACCCATTGGCCGTAAAGTTCACTACAGCCAGGAACGTATAGGTATCCACTCCGTTGTCCTCGCATGTCTCCCTGACGGTCTTATCACCGAATCCAAGATTGATTCCAAAACTACCGAGCGACTGCAGCAAATCATAGTTATCGCGAATCAGCGATATCATCTTGTCGTCAGCCTCATACATTTTCAGATTTCTCATCGTCCTTTTACCTATTTATGATTAATCGGTGCAAAGGTAAGCATAATTTTCGACTTACGCAATCATCAAAAATAGGTATTTTGCATAATTATAACAAATAAGTAAAGTGATTGAAATACAAGGATGAAACATATTCATGAAGTCTATGCAACAAAAATCGGGACTGTATATGCAACATTTTTCTTACCTTTGCACCCAGAAACCATTAAAACTATAAGAATGAGAAGTTGTCTCTGTGGTATTTTTTTGTTGCTGGCTGTGCTTTCAGTATCAGCTAATGATAAGTTTTGTATTGCCAAAGACGGCAAGACTGCCACCATCATCGTTGACAAGAACGATTGGAAAGGCGTCATCCGTGCCGCCAACGACCTGGGCGACGACGTGCGCAAGGTGACGGGTGTTGCCGCCACCGTCGAGTATGTCGATGTACCACAGCAACACGCCATCTTCGCCGGCACCATCGGCAAAAGCCGCCTCATCGACCAGTTCATCAAGCAAAAGAAAATTGATATCAAGAGGATCAAGGGCCATTGGGAGGGCTACTATATCGATGTAGTAGATGACAATCTCGTCATTGCAGGCAACGACAAGCGTGGTACCATCTACGGTATTTATGAGATATCCAAGCGTATTGGCGTCTCACCCTGGTATTGGATGGCAGATGCTCCCGTAGTACATCAGGACGAACTGTACTACGACGAGGGACTTATCTACGAATGGCCTGCCGTAAAGTATCGCGGCATCTTCATCAACGACGAATGGCCTAGCTTTGGCACATGGTGTACCAAGCATTTCGGTGGCATCAACTCCAAGGCCTATGAGAAAGTATTTGAACTGTTGCTTCGCCTGAAAGCCAACTATTTCTGGCCGGCCATGTGGGGCACCAACTTCAACGAGGACGACCCGGAATCTCCCCGTCTGGCTGATGAGATGGGCATTGTGATGGGCACCAGTCACCACGAGCCCATGATGCGCTCACATCGTGAGTACCTGCAGCGCAAGGAACAGGTAGGTCCTTGGGACTACGCCACCAATAAGAAACGCGTGGATCAGTTCTTCCGCGAGGGTATGGAGCGCAATAAGAACTACGACAACCTCGTGACTATCGGTATGCGTGGCGACGGCGACGTAGCCATGGGTAAAGGTGATGATGCGGAAAACATGAAGACGCTCCACAAGGTCATCGACGGCCAGCGTAAGATTATCAAGGACATCTACGGACGTGCCGATGCCGTGCCCCAGCTCTGGGCTATCTTCACCGAGGTACAGCGCTATTATGATGCCGGCTTTACCGTACCCGATGACGTGACACTCCTTTTCTGCGACAATAACTGGGGCTACATCCGCCGTAAGGGTACAGAGAAGGAGCGCAAGCGCAAGGGCGGTCTGGGTCTCTATTATCATATCGACATGAACGGTGGCCCTTGGAACGACCGTTGGGTGAACACCACCACCGTGCCTAAGCTCCGCGAACAGCTCAACCTTGCCTACCAGAGCGGCATCGACCGCATCTGGATTATCAACGTGGGCGACCTGAAGCCGAAAGAGATGCCTATCTCGTTTATCATGGACTATGCGTGGGATCCTGAGATGATTGAACCTGGCGATGAGGGGGAATGGCTAAAGGAATGGACACAAAGCGTACTCGGCAATCTGCCTTCTACAGACATTAACGACTGCGCACAAATCATTAAAGAATACTCGCGTCTGAACCTCATGCGTAAGCCTGAAGTACAAGTACCAGGTCTCTTCAATTATCAGGAAATGCTACACCTTAATAATATATGGCAGTCCCTCGTACTTCGTTGCGAATCGCTAAAGGAACGCATTCCCGCTACAGCCCAGGATGCCTTTTATCAGTTGGTTTACTATCCTACGGTGGCCTCTGCCGGTGTGGCAATGATGTATAACGCAGCAACTGCTGGCGACAGTCTGACCGTCTGTGAACTGATGAAGAAAGACGAACGGCTTACCAATTATTATAATAAGGAGATGGCAGGCGGCAAATGGGACGGTATGATGCTCGACAACCATATCGGCTACACGCAGTGGTCTATTCCAGAGAGAAATCGTCATCCTATGTCACTGGGTTATAAGGTATCTCATGACCTGAGTGCCACAAAAGACACCAAGGAATACTCTTTCCATGCCTACCGTTATCTTAATGCCGACGATGGCTGGATGGAATATCCGTTGCTGAATTGGAGTTTAGCCTGCATGGGGGCACGTGACGTGATGAAGGAATGGCCTGCCGACGGCAGCGGCCCAAAACTGGAGTACGACATAGATTTAGCCGAAGATGGAAAGATTGCTATAGGAATTTTGCCGACGCAAGATATTGTTCCTGCTCGCGGGTTGCGTCTTGGTGTGCAGATTGACGAGGAACCTATGCAGGTCATCGATGCCCGTCAAGGACTGCACGACGAATTTGGCGAATACACACCCAAGAACCTTGCACAGTCGAAAAAGCTGAAGCCCCTGCCGCCACACAACAACCTGTTGCTTAGTGGTTGGAAGAATGGACGCAAGATGCTGCGCCGCGACGAGGTGTTTGACAATATCCGCTGGTTGGAGGTAAATTTCGCCAACACCACTCCAGGCAAGCATCAGCTGAGGCTCATCATGATAGACCCCGAAATTGTGATTGAGACCATCGTGGTAAACCCCGACAACAATCGCTACAGCTACTTCGGAGCACCAGAAAGACAATAATACCTAATATAAAAGACTAAATAACCATTATGAAACAAACCATCTTATTGCTACTCCTGTTCATCGCAGGAATGACATCTGTAAAAGCCGACAACATCACAGTTAACGGTACCAGTCGTTCGTACAATGTCATAGTACCTAAGAACTTAGGTGAAGGTCGTCCGCTTCTTATCTTCTGTCATGGCTACAATCAGGATGCCGGTTGGATGCAGAACAGCGAGTTCAAAAATGACCAGGTGAGTATGGAGGCCGTATGCGACACAGCCAAGTTTGTCTGTGTATTCCCCAATGGCATCAATAAGTCATGGGACACCAGCGGCAACCGTGACATCAATTTTATCAAAGCCATCATCGACAAGATGGTGACACAGCATAAGATTGACCGCAACCGCGTCTATCTGGGCGGATTCTCCATGGGCGGCATGCTGACCTATCACGCCATGAACAAGATTCCCGACCTCATCGCAGCCTTTGCCCCCTGTAGTGGCTATCCTATGGGTGGTGCTACCGCCAATGCTAACGTACGAGCCATTCCCATCCTGCATATCCACGGCACCAGTGATGAGACCTGCGCCTTTAGTGGTGCGCAACCGGCCCTCAACGTATGGATCAGACATAACGGTTGTCCCACTACGGCAAAGGTCACCAACAATTATAATGGCTTCGGCGGCTGCAAGATGCACGTCTGGGGACCAGGTAATGACGGTTCCGAGGTGCGTCTGCTGGAATTACCCAACAAAGGACACTGGATTTGCAAAGAGAAGCAGGTATATACTGGTAAGGAGATATGGAACTTCTGCAAGCGTTTCTCACTGAACAAGACCACGCCCAACGTCAAGATCACCTCACCTGCCACAGGTGGGAAATACGTCAGTTTTGGTCCGAAGAACGAAGTAACGTTTCCCGATATCACCATCACAGCCACCGCAGACGATCCCAACGGTACGGTAGAGAAAGTGGAGTTCTATGATGGAAACACACTATTGGCCACCTGCACGGAAAAGCCCTATAGTGCCACGTTGACAGGAGCAACTGCCGCCAAGCACACGCTGAAAGCCGTTGCCACAGACAACGACGGAGAGACGAGTACAGCAACCGTTGAGGTTACATTCCAGGCTCCCACCTCATTGAGCCTCGCCACAGGCTTCACAGAAGGAGGTGCTGTTCCCGCGGGATGGACCACCTACGACAGTAGCGAGAAACGTACGGGCTACAGCAGCGGATTCTCTTCCGGATGCCGCGTGTTGCAGTTCACCGGCACCACGAAAGGCTTCAGCTACGGTCTTTACTTCCGCAACATCAATGGCAATAAACATCAGGGCTACGCTAAGTACGGCCTAAAAGATGCCGGTACAACAGTCAGCATGGCCCCTGGCCACTACACCCTGAAATATAAGATGTGCAACTGGAACATGGCCGACTTTGGTCCTATAGAAATCCATATTGAGAAGCGCACGGGCAATGTCAGCATAGCCAGTCAGACCTATACGCCCAATATCAACATCGGCAATAAGACAGACAATAACTTCAGCAGTCCTGCCCAACAGACTTTTGAGTTTGACATCACAGAACAAGGAGACTATGTCATCGCCATCTATAGTGCTGCATCAGAATGGAGCGACGCCATCATCGGACAGATGTATATTACAAACAACAGTTATGTAGCAACGGGAATTCATAC
Organism: uncultured Prevotella sp.; assembly: GCA_946614175.1. Lineage (GTDB taxonomy): Bacteria > Bacteroidota > Bacteroidia > Bacteroidales > Bacteroidaceae > Prevotella. The sequence continues at coordinate 28,103 of CAMOGP010000002.1, forward strand.
GACACCAATTCTCACAGATAATAATGAGAGAATCTACAATTTGCAGGGACAGACCATCAGTAACCTATCCCAGCAAAAAACAGGCATATATATTAGTAACGGTAAAAAGATTATAAAAAGGTAACACGAGAGTCCAGGTCTGCAATCGCAAGACCTGGATTTATATTTCATCCTATTATTTAATTATTAAATCCTACATAAATTCTTTTTTTATATCATATATTCTTTGTAATTTTGCACCTATTATTACAACCAATAAGCAATATGCGTAAAACGCTATTATTTCTCGTTTTATACCTCATGGGACTATCGTGTTGGTCACAATCAAAACCATATGGTCCTATACCCAGTGAAAAACAATTGCACTGGCAGGAGATGGAAATGTATGCTTTTATCCATTACTCCATGAACACCTATACCGATCAGGAGTGGGGATTTGGCAACGAAGACTTGAAGTTGTTTAATCCCTCTGACCTTGACTGTCGCCAGTGGGCACGCGTCTGCAAACAAGCAGGCATGAAGGGTATCATTTTCACGGCTAAGCATCATTGTGGTTTCTGCATGTGGCCTTCGAAATATACAGAGTATAGCGTTAAGAACACACCATGGAAAGATGGCAAAGGTGATGTTGTGAAAGAGTTGGCCGATGCTTGTCGCGAGGAAGGACTGAAGTTCGCCGTCTATCTCTCACCGTGGGACAGAAATCATCCTGACTACGGTAAACCAGAATACATTACCTATTTTCGCAATCAGTTGCGCGAATTGCTCACCCAATATGGCGACATCTTTGAGGTGTGGTTCGATGGTGCCAATGGTGGTGACGGATGGTATGGCGGTGCCAACGAGGTACGTCGTATTGATGGACGCACCTACTACGAATGGGCCGAAACATTCAAGATGATTCGCGAGTTGCAGCCCAATGCTGTCATCTGGAACGATGGTGGCGACCGTGGTGACCTGCGCTGGGTGGGTACTGAGGCTGGCAATGTGGGCGAGACAAACTGGAGTCTGATGCCTTCGAAGGGCGACACCCCCTATCATATGCTGCATTTCGGAGTAGAAAACGGCGACGTATGGTGCCCTGGCGAAACGAATACCAGTATCCGTCCAGGCTGGTTCTACCACGAGACAGAAAACGAACACGTGAAGAGTCTGTCGAAACTCATGGACACGTATTATAAATCAGTAGGCCGCAACTCCACCCTACTACTTAATTTCCCCATCGCCCCCAACGGACGCATTCATTCCAACGACAGTCTGCGTGGTATTGCCTTCAAAAAGATGATAGACCATATATTCAAGAAGAATATCGTCAAGGAAGTGAAGGCACCCAAGCTTACAAGCGGGTCTTACATCATCAACTTCAATAAGCCCACATCATTTAACCGTATCCTAGCAGAGGAGAATATCGCTTTAGGACAACGTGTCAAGAAGTTCACTTTAGAAGCTCTCGTCGATGGACAATGGCAGTCATTAAAGGACGCATTGGTAGATAATGGTGATGGTCTCACCACAGTAGGCCACCGCCGCATTATCTGCTTCCCAACAGTCAAAGCCACAAAGCTCCGTTTCTCAATTACTGATACGAAAGCTGAACCAATCATTAAGAAACTGGGCGTTTACCTCGCTCCTGAACTCACAGCCGACATTCAGGATTCTGGTGAGAAGAAGTCATCAGACCTGCATATATTCTTCAGCAGTCCCACACAGATGATGATTGACTGGGACCAAGAACAGACATTTACGACCTTCCGCTACTTGCCACCACAAGGAACAAAGGATGGCCTTATCACTCACTACACCCTTTGGGCCTCTACAGACTGGTCACATTGGACCAAGCTTGCATCGGGAGAATTCTCCAACATTGTTAATAATCCCATATGGCAGACCATTAAGTTCCCTGCCACCAAAGCCCGCATCATCAAATTCGATGCCGACCGACTGGCCGAGGGTAGCCGCATGGGCTATGGAGATATTGATATACCCCAAAAACACAAATAGCCTAATGAAACGAATCCTATTACTCATCATGCCACTGTGGGTTGGCATCATCCCCCTGCATATTGTGGCACAAGAGAGAGTTTATACCTTGCTTGATTGGAAATTCAAAGATGCTTCTCAAGAATTAAAGCTCAATATGAGTGAATACAAACTAGACTTCAACCATCCTCTGCCTTATACTGATATGCAGAAAGAATGGAAGGTGGCAGCAGAACTGAAGTGTGGAACACTCGGAACGGAACAGGTGTTTGTTTGTAAGGAGGGAAAAGCGACTCATCTTCTGGGCAAAAACTCGCTGTTTGGTGACATTTCTCTAGGTTATGACAACATGCACAGGCAGTTCTTTGTAGAAGTGATTGACAAAAACGAACAGCCGCATCGTCTGTGTGCCGGTCCTACTGTCACAACTGGACAATGGTATCGGGTGAGTGCCACAGCACATTATGACGCCAAAAAAGACGAGTCTGTGCTTGAACTGAACGTTGACGGTACAAGTGACATGTTGCGCTATCCAGGCAAAGCATTGCGCCATAATGCCTCTCTATGGGTGTTGGGACACGGATTCCCCAGTGGTTTTCCCAACTCTTTGCAAGTGCGTGAAGGAGCAATCCGCAACCTTGAAATCAGCGGTGCACCTCTGCCTCGTGTGGCAGGTCAGAACCCCCTCTTCACAGACCGATTCACAGCCGATCCCGCGTTCACTGTGATAGGAAACACCGTCTATGCTTATGTAGGAGAAGACTGTGCTGGACCTGGCGGATGGTTCAATATGCCTCGCTGGCTGTGTTATTCATCCACAGACATGAAACATTGGACCGCACATGGCCCTGTACTCAAGGCTGCCGATTTTCCCTATGCGTCTCCTGGTGGTTCATGGGCTGGTCAGGTAGTGGAGCGAGACGGCAAATTCTATTACTATGTCACCTTGGATTATAAAAACAAGCCTGAACATGCCATTGATGTGGCTGTGAGCGATTCACCTACGGGTCCCTTTACACCAGCAAGAATAGATGGCACACCGTTAATTACGGATGACATGACTCCCGATTCCCATCGTGGCAATGCCGACATCGACCCGACGGTGCTGATTGACGATGATGGAACTCCTTGGATGGCATGGGGCAATGGCGACTGCTATATGGTACGACTGAAGAAAAACATGATAGAGCTGGATGGAGAAGTCAAGAAAGTACCGATGCGCAATTATAGCGAGGGACCTTGGCTCTTTAAACGTGGCAACCTGTATTACAACGTATATGCTTCTGATGCTCCAGGCGTACAGTCAGAACAAATGGCCTATTCCACAGCGGAACAAATGGAGGGTCCTTGGACCTATCGGGGATTTGTCAGCACCTCGGCCAATCATGGCTTCACCATCCATCCTTCGGTCATTCAGTTCAAGGGCAAATGGTATTACATCTATCACGATGGTTCCTATCAACTTGAAGGAGCTCCTGGAGGCGATTGTCGCCGCAGTGTGTGCGCCGAGAATCTGTATTTCAATACTGATGGCACCATGCAGTTTGTTCCTCTGACACAAGAGGGACTGAGCGAAAAGAATGATTTACTATCGACACTCCGCTCGGTCGAAGGACGCTTGCAAGACAAAAAATCTCGACAGCCAACACCGTTGAAGCAGTGGTGCACAACTCAAATCACGGGTGGCGACTGGCTATTGTTGGAACAGAAGGATATGGAGTTCGTGAGTTCCCTCAGTGCTGACCGTTTGCTCTATTTCTTTCGTCAACGTGTGGGACTTCCACAGCCCGAAGGGTGTTTTCCTTATGGAGGATGGGAATCGACAGATTTGAGGGGGCACACCTTAGGACACTATCTCACAACGCTGAGCCTTTTTTACTTTCAGAGTGGTGACACAGAGGCAAAGAAAACGGTGGATTACATAGTCGGTGTATTGAGGGAGGTACAGATGAAAGGTGGCAGTGGATATGTCAGTGCCTTTGGCGAAGAAATGCTCAACCGTGTGGAAACAGACGGCAGCGGATGGGCACCATACTACACACTTCACAAAATCTTGCAAGGTCTCCTTGATGCTCATCGATATACTGGCAATGAGATGGCTCTGACCATTGCCAGCGAGATGGGCGACTACATTTATCTGCGTACAACACGACTGCAGGACAAGGAACTTTGGCGTCACAATATGGACGTGCAGGAAGTGGGAGGCTTTGCAGAGGCATTGCTCAACCTCTATCAGGAGACGAAACACGAGCAGCATCTGAAAGCTGGACAGTTCTTCCAACAGACAGACAAGCTCCTGCCATCGGCAGGTGGTCACGATATACTGGATGACAAGCGGACACCAAACTTCCATCACGCAAACAGCACAATACCACAGTTCATCGCAGCTGAACGTGAGTATGAGATCTCAGGCGACAAGACCTTGCTTTTAGCTGCTGTGAATTTTTGGAAACACGTCACGTTGCATCGCACCTACTGCAATGGTTCCACAGGCTATCATGAGCACTGGAACCTACCTCCTGACCATATCGGAGAGGAACTCGATGGACAGGCTGGCGAGACTTGCTGCACCAATAACCTTATCAAGCTCTCGAACGACCTTTTCCGCATCACCCGGCAGCCCCAATATGCCGAGTATGTGGAACGAGCCACCCTCAATCACATCATGGGCAGCATAAATCCTGAAAACGCTAACTTCATGTACTTCCATACACAATTACCTGGCTCCTTCAAAACCTACGGAAAGAATACTGACGTATTTTGGTGCTGTACGGGTACTGGAATGGAGAACCACGTGCGTTACGGACAATCGGTCTTTTTCTCCGATGCCGACACCCTCTACGTCAGTCAGTTTTTTCCTGCGCAACTCAACTGGACAGACAAGAAGATGATTGTAGAACAGACAGGCGACCTCACGCACGATACATTTATAAGAATCCGCATCACTAAAGGAAGCGGACGTGCAGTGCTGAAAATCCGCATTCCCTCATGGTGCAAGGGTTTCAAAGCAACATGCGCGAAACAGGACCTACACTATGAAACAAGAGACAGCTACTGCATAATCAGCGGAAGTTGGAAACAAGGCGATGTCATCAGTGTACATCTTCCAATGCATCTGCGCTTGGAGCATCTACCCAGCCAGCCTCATATCGTCGCTCTTTATTACGGTCCTTTCGCACTTGCTGCCGATATGGGAACAGAGGGCATAACAGAAGACCGTGTGAATGTGACTGACAATTATTTTGGCGGCTATCCCTCCTACATGCAACCTGCCGATCCCATACCCGCATTGACGGGCTCAAGGACCAATCTTGATTGGATTCGCAAAACAGAAGGGAAATTAGAATTCTCTACCACAGCCACAAGCGATGGCAATCCTGTTCGGTTTGTTCCTCTCTACAAAACTTTTGGTATCCGCTTTACCGACTACATGAAATTGAATGATTAAACATCCAGAATGAACCTATGAATGATTTAGAAGCATTAGATACTGCGAAATCAATCGATTTTAGCCTTACTTATACGATTGTTTTTTACGCTTCCCTTGGCTTTCTCAGGATTATTACATAACTTTGTACCCCCAATATAACCCAAACCTAAAAAGAGAAAATGAAACGACTTTTTTTATTTGCAATGGTGCTGTGTGGTACCATGACAACAACAGCACAAGACAAGCAGTTGTTTGACGATAACTGGCAGTTCACTCGTAACGGCAAGACCACCAATGTAAACCTGCCTCACGACTGGGACATCTACGAAGGTCCAAACTCCGGCAAGGGAGCCACAGGCACTGGCGGTGGTTGGTTTGAAGGCGGTAAGGGCGAGTACCGCAAGACATTCAAGACACCTAATGCCGATATTACCAAGCTCCATTTCGAAGGTGTCTATCAGAAAGCCGAAGTCTTCGTTAACGGCCAGAAGGCCGGACAGCATGGCTATGGCTACACGCCGTTCACTATTGATGTAACAAGATATCTCAATAAGGACAAGAAACAACCAAACGAAGTCATCGTCAAGGTCAACAACAGCGAGCAGCCCAACTGTCGCTGGTACTCAGGCTCTGGCATCTACCGCCACGTGTGGTTGGAGACGATGCCAGCATTGCATATTGCTGAGAATGGCATCCGCATCTGGACACCAGAGGTCAGCGACAAACAAGCCCGCGTTGACATGAACATTTGGATTGAAAACGAAGGTCAACAGACACGCCAGATTGACGACGTAGAGGTAACTTTCAAAGGCGGCACTTTCACCTTTCATAATGACGGTCCCAATCGGTCATACTCACCATCGGTGCTTATCTCTAATCATGCCGTAAGACAGCCTAAGGCACTCAAATTGGTGCAGGTGGACACAGATAAGAAACCAGAACAGAAAGAAATAGAGAACATCCCGTTGAAGTCAGGACAAGTAGCTACCTACGTACTCAGCTACGACATCGCGCAGCCTCATCTCTGGTCACCCGAAGACCCTTACCTCTATGAGGCAACCATCCGTATGAAGTCTGAGGGACGTATCATTGGCGAGCAGCGTGTGAAGTTCGGCATCCGCTCCTTCTCCTTCGATGCAGAGAAAGGTTTCGTGCTCAACGGCAAGAAGGTGCTTATCAACGGTGCCTGCGTACACCATGACGACGGCGTGCTGGGTGCTATGGCATTCGATGCAGCAGAAGCCCGTAAGGTGAAGCAGATGAAAGAGGCTGGTTTCAACCTCATCCGCACCTCACATAATCCCACCACCCGTGCTTTCCTTGATGCCTGCGACTCCATCGGTATGCTGGTTATCGACGAGGCTTTTGATGGCTGGCGCACGCAAAAGAATCCCTACGACTACTCTACACTTATCGACTCCTGCTATCAGGAGGATATCCATGCCATGGTGAAGCGTGACCTGAATCACCCCAGCGTTATCTCATGGAGTATTGGCAACGAGGTTATTGAGCGCAAGGACATCCGCGTGGTCTATACCGCCCGACAGATGAAGAAAGCTATACTGGAAATAGACAACACGCGTCCTGTTACTGAGGCGCTCTGTGCCTGGGATCGCGATTGGGAAATCTACGACCCACATGCCGAGGTGCTCGATGTGGTAGGCTATAACTACATGATTTTCAAACACGCCAGCGACCATAAGCGCGACCCCAAACGCGTTATCTGGCAGACGGAGAGCTACCCACGCGATGCCTTCAGAAACTGGGAGATTGCGAATGACTACCCCTACGTCGTGGGCGATATCGTATGGACAGGCCTCGACTATCTGGGCGAAAGCGGCATCGGTCGCAACTATTATAAAGGCGAGCGCGAGGGCGAGTCGTGGATAGAAGGTGGACAGCCCGAATGGCACGGTGCCCCCTGTGGCGATGTCGACATCACCGGTTGGCGCAAGCCCATCAGCCATTACCGCGAGATGCTGTGG
>CAMOGP010000003.1 GCA_946614175.1 uncultured Prevotella sp.
CTGCCCACTTACTGGCTGAAGCACTCCAGGAATTGTATCCTGGCATTCAGTTCGGCTTTGGTCCTGCTGTGGAGAGTGGTTTCTTCTATGATGTACTTTTGCCTAATGGTGAGAGCATCAAGGAGAGCGATTTTGCTACTATCGAGAATAAGATGCGTGAACTGGCCTCTAAGAAGGAACCTGTAGTTCGCAAGGAGGTGGCCAAGGCAGATGCTCTGAAAGAGTTTGCCGCTAATGGTCAGACCTACAAGTGCGAGCATATTGAGCAGGATCTTGAGGATGGTACTATTACCACCTATACACAGGGCGCTTTCACCGATCTTTGTCGTGGTCCTCACTTGATGGATACGGGCGAGATAAAGGCTATTAAACTGACCTCTGTTGCCGGGGCTTTCTGGCGTGGCGATGCCAACCGTGAGCAGATGCAGCGTCTCTATGGTATCTCATTCCCCAAAAAGAAGATGCTCGATGAGTATCTTGTGATGCTGGAGGAAGCTAAGAAACGCGACCATCGTAAGATTGGTAAGGAAATGGAACTTTTCATGTTCTCCGACAAGGTTGGTAAGGGTTTGCCTATTTGGTTGCCAAAGGGCACGGATATGCGTCTGCGCCTTCAGGATCACTTGCGTAAGGTTCAGAAACGTTATGGCTATCAGGAGGTTATAACTCCTCATATTGGTTCTAAAAATCTCTATGTTACCTCTGGTCACTGGGATCACTATGGTAAGGATTCTTTCCAGCCCATCCAGACTCCTGAGGAGGGTGAAGAGTACCTGTTGAAGCCTATGAACTGTCCTCATCATTGTGAGATATTCGCTTGGAAACCCCGTTCGTATAAGGATCTGCCTCTGCGTATTGCTGAGTTTGGTACCGTTTACCGTTACGAACAGAGTGGTGAACTTCATGGCTTGACCCGTGTTCGTTCGTTCACTCAGGATGATGCTCACCTGTTCTGCCGTCCAGATCAGGTAAAGCAGGAATTCCTCAACGTGATGGATATTATCAATGTAGTGCTTTCTGCTTTCGGCTTCAATTTCGAGGCTCAGATTTCTCTGCGTGACCCTAATAATCATGAGAAATATGTAGGAAGTGATGAAGACTGGGCCTTGGCAGAGAAGGCTATTCAGGAGGCTTGTGAGGAGAAGGGCCTGCACGCTAAGGTGGAATACGGCGAGGCTGCATTCTATGGTCCTAAGCTTGACTTTATGATTAAGGATGCTATTGGTCGTCGTTGGCAGTTGGGTACCATCCAGGTGGACTACAACCTACCTAAGCGATTCCAGTTGGAATATACCGACGAGGATAACCAGAAGAAGACACCTGTGATGATTCACCGTGCTCCCTTCGGTTCTATGGAACGTTTCACCGCTGTGCTCATCGAGCATACCAGTGGTCACTTCCCCTTGTGGCTTACTCCTGATCAGGTAGTTGTTTTGCCTCTGTCTGAAAAGTACAACGACTATGCCAAATCAGTGCTTGAGCAGTTCAACCAGCAGGGAGTTCGTGGTTCTATCGACTTGCGTAACGAAAAGTTGGGTCGTAAGATTCGTGATAACGAGTTAAAGCGTATTCCATACATGGTGATTGTCGGAGAGAAGGAAGCTGCAGAGGGACTTGTCTCTATGCGTCAGCAGGGTGGTGGCGAGCAGGCTACCATGACTATCCAGCAGTTCATCGACAAGATTAATGCTGAGGTTGCTGAGCAGACAAAGAATTTCTAATCTCAGAATTCTAATATAATAAAAAGAGGTCACTTCATGATGAGGTGACCTCTTTTTTTATACTTCTTTTTTCTCACTGAATCGCAATCTGCTTACTGGATTGCAATTTTGTCCACGCGCTTTTGGTGGCGACCACCTTCGAAACTTGCGGTGAAGAATTCATCCATAATCTTGCGTGCCATGTTGTTGTCGATAAAACGCCCTGGCATTACCAATACGTTGGCATCGTTATGCTGACGGATAAGGTGTGCAATCTCTGGTATCCAGCAAAGACCTGCGCGTACCTGCTGGTGCTTATTCAGTGTCATAGAAATACCCTCACCACTGCCACAAATGGCAATACCAGGGTAAACCTCACCACTTTCGATGCCCTTTGCCAAAGCATGACCGAAGTCAGGATAATCAACACTGGCATCGCTCCATGTGCCATAGTCTTTCACGGGATAGCCCTTCTCCTCCAGATACTGGAGTACAAACTGTTTCAAAGCGAAGCCTGCATGGTCGCAAGCAACTCCAACTGTTTTTACTTCCATAGTCGTAAAATTTTAAAAGGCACGGATTTTGAGTCCGTGCCTGATTATTAGATTATTATAAATTAACCCAGCAGGGCTTTAACCTGCTTGTAAACATTCTCTCCGGTGAAGCCGAGCTTCTCGTCGAGCACCTTGTAGGGAGCAGAGAAACCGAAGCTCTCCAGACCCCATACTGTACCGTCGGCACCTACCAGACCCTCGAGGTTGACAGGCAGACCTGCAGTGAGACCGAACTTCTTAACGCCAGCAGGCAAAATGCTCTGCTGATACTCCTTGCTCTGGCTGCGGAACAGACCCTCAGAAGGCACACTTACGATGCGAACCTTAACGCCATCCTCGCGAAGCAGTTTAGCACCAGCCTCGAGGGTAGAAACCTCAGAACCTGAAGCCAGCAGGATAACATCAAACTTCTCGTCTGAGCCTGCTACAACATAAGCACCCTTAGTAGCTTGGTTGTAGTCGTTGCCCTCGGGCAGCATCTCGATGTTCTGACGTGAGAAGATAAGTGCTGTAGGTGTATCTACATTTTCCATAGCCATGCGCCAGCAGACGGTTGTCTCCTCTGCATCAGCAGGACGAACAACCAATACGGAGTTCTTCCCGTGGTGGTTCTTCAACTTCTCCATCAATCGGATCTGTGCCTCCTGCTCAACAGGCTCGTGGGTAGGTCCATCCTCACCAACGCGGAATGCATCGTGAGTCCAGATGAACTTAACAGGCAGCTCCATCAGGGCAGCCATACGTACGGCTGGCTTCATGTAGTCAGAGAATACGAAGAAGGTACCACAAGCGGGGATAACACCACCGTGTAGAGCCATACCGATACAGCAACATGCCATGGTGAGCTCAGCAACACCAGCCTCGAAGAAGGCACCGCTGAAGTCGCCGCGAACCATATCCTTAGTCTTCTTGAGGAAGCCGTTCGTGTTATCTGAGTTAGAAAGGTCGGCTGATGCACAAATCATGTTGGGCACTTGCTCAGCCAACTGGCCAAGAACGGTAGCCGATGCGTTACGTGTAGCGCAACCAGGCTTCTGCTCAACCTTGCTCCAGTCGATCTTTGGAGCCTTACCGCTGAACCACTCTTCCAGCTGCTTAGCCTTCTCGGGGTTAGCCTTAGCCCACTCAGCCTTCTCAGCGTAGCGCTCAGCAACAATCTTTTTCAGCTCCTCAGCACGCTTAGCATACATTTCCTTCACCTCTGGGAAAATTTGGAATGGATTCTCAGGATCAGCACCCAGGTTCTTCATAGTGTTAATGTAAGCGTCGCCACCAAGAGGTGCGCCGTGAGTAGCGCAGTTGCTCTCGTATGATGTGTTGTCGGCCTTGCGGGCACCTTTACCCATCACACAGTGACCGATAATCAGACTTGGGCGCTCCTTTTCGGCCTGAGCCTTCTTGATGGCCTCACGAATCTGATCAACATCGTTACCATCGATCTTCTGTACATACCAGCCCCATGCCTCGTACTTCTTAGCTGTGTCCTCGCAGGTCACAACCTCTGTCTTTGTAGAGAGCTGGATATCGTTAGCGTCGTAGAACATGATGAGGTTGTCCAGACCCAGGTTACCGGCGATACGACCAGCACCCTGTGAAATCTCCTCCTGCACACCACCGTCAGAGATGTATGCATAGATGGTCTGATTCATAACGTTGCCCAGACGAGCCTTCAGAAATTTAGCGGCGATAGCAGCACCTACTGCGAAACAGTGTCCCTGACCAAGAGGACCAGAGGTGTTCTCGATGCCACGTTCAATCTCGCGCTCGGGGTGACCGGGAGTTACTGAGCCCCACTGACGCAGGTTCTTCAGATCCTCCAGTGTGAACTTACCAATCAGAGCTAGTTGGCTGTAGAGCATAGGAGCCATGTGACCGGGGTCAAGGAAGAAACGGTCGCGACCCTCCCATGCGGGATTCTCGGGATCGTAAATCAGGAATTCACTATACAGTGTGTTGATGAAGTCAGCACCACCCATAGCACCGCCGGGGTGTCCAGACTTGGCTTTTTCAACCATAGAAGCAGCGAGGATACGGATATTATCCGCTGCCATGTTCATAACTTTGTTGTCGTTCATAATTATTTAACTACTGTTTTTTATATTATAGATACTTATTTCTTATTATCTACTGCTGCCTGCTCAATGGGGAGGCACTTCTTGTAGTTCTCGATGTATTTTTCGAAACCTGCCACATCTTCTGCAGTGGGTGCGATGCTCACACCTGTATTGCCAGCAAATACCACCGTCTCCAGATAGTCTGCCAGAGACAACTTGTTGGGATTGTTCACCACATAACCAGCCAGCAGGGCGATACCCCATGCACCACCTTCACCAGCAGTCTCCATCACACTGATAGGACTATTCAAGGCTGCTGCCAACATACGCTGACCTACGCCGGCTGTCTTGAAGTAGCCACCGTGACCAGTAATACGATCCACGCGAATCATCTCGTCCTTAAATAGGATATCGTTACCGATTTTCAGCACACCGATGGCACCATAGAGGTGGGCACGCATGAAGTTAGCCAGGTTGAACTTGTCATTAGCTGAGCGCACAAACATGGGGCGACCTTCGCTGAGGCCTGTAACAGGCTCACCGCTGACGTAGTTGTAGGCCATCAGACCACCACAGTCGGCATCACCTTCCAGTGCCTTGTTAAATAGTTTGCCGAACAGCTCGTTCATATCTACCTTCATGCCCATCAACTGCTGATACTCCTTAAACAGACCTACCCATGCGTTGATGTCAGAGGTACAGTTGTTACAGTGTACCATAGCCACAAGACTTCCGTCGGGGGTTGTCACCATGTCAATCATCTCGTAGGGCTTTGACAGGGGCTTCTCCAATACAATCATTGAGAAAGATGATGTGCCTGCGCTAACGTTACCCGTGCGCTGCTTCACAGCATTGGTAGCTACCATACCTGTGCCAGCATCACCTTCTGGAGGACATACCGGGCATCCAGGCTTCAGATGGCCACTTACGTCCAGTTTCTTGGCACCTTCGGGAGTCAGGAAACCCGCATTTTCGCCCGCATTCAGACTCTTAGGCAGAATGTCGAGCAGTTTCCAAGAGAAACCTTTTGGAGCCACCAGCTCGTCGAATTTCTTTACCATCTCAGCATCGTATGTTTTCGTAGCGGGGTCTACAGGAATCATACCTGAAGCATCGCCTACGCCCAGTACAAACTCGCCAGTTACCTGCCAGTGCACGTAACCTGCCAGTGTTGTCAGGAATTTGATGTCTTTGACGTGCTCCTCATTGTCAAGGATACACTGATACAGGTGTGAGATGCTCCATCTCAGGGGAATGTTGTAATTAAACAATTCTGATAGTTTGGCAGCTGCCTTGCCTGTATTTGTGTTACGCCATGTGCGGAAAGGCACCAGAATCTGCTGGTCCTTGTCGAATGCCATATAGCCGTGCATCATGGCCGAGAAGCCGATGGCAGCCAATTGTTCAATCTCACAGTCATACTGTTTCTGCACGTCTTTGCGTAATTCAGCGTAACAGTCCTGCAGCCCGTACCATACAGCCTCGGTAGAGTAGGTCCACAGTCCGTCAATGAGCTGATTTTCCCACTCGTGTGAGCCCTGAGCAATGGGGTTGTTGTCTTGGTCGATAAGTACGGCCTTGATGCGTGTGGAACCGAATTCGATTCCCAAAATGGCTTTACCAGCCTCAATGGTTTGTTTTGCGGTCATTGTTTTTCTAAGTTTTGAAGTTTTGACTGCAAAGTTAACACTTATTTTGCGAATGACCAAATTATTTCAAATAAATAATGAAAATGAATTGTTACTCTATGACTTTTAATGTCAACCCTATGGCTTTTAGTTCGTAACTCTATGGTTTACGATGCGTAAACCTATGGTTTATGATGTGCTAACCTATGGTTTTCTCAAGGAGGGACAGATGGGACAGATGGGACACTGGTTTTTTAAGAACTCTTTGCGTACCGTGCGCATATATGTACGCGAAGAAACTCTAGAAATCCTCTGTCCCCTCTGTCCCCTGTCCCCAAAAATTAGTCGAAGAAACCAGGTTGCTTATAAGGGATTCCTAACTCTCGGTCAACTGTTGCAAGGATGCCTTGAACCTGACCGAGTGCAAACATGCGTCCCAGAAGGGTGTAGCCGGCATTGTGTCCGTGACTGCTTTCGTCCATAATACCACCAGGTTCGTCAGTGAACGTCATACCGTGGTCAACACGCATAGGAAGTGCTGGGTTTTCTTTCTCGAAGATACGGCACAGTTCAATGAGGTCGGCACGTCCGCCTAGATGGGAAGCCTCGGTGAAGTCTCCGTTGGGGAAGATGTGACATGAGCGGAGGTGGACGAAGTGAGTGCGAGAGGCAAATTTCTTAGCTAACTCAACTACGTTATTGTAGGCACCGGCACTCAAAGAACCAGCACAGAAGGTTAAACCATTATGCTTGTTGGGCACTGCGTCGAGGAACCACTGAATATCCTCCTCGGTGCGTACGATACGTGGTAATCCGAGTATCTCGATTGGGGGATCGTCTGGATGTACGCACATGTTCATGTTGCACTCTTCGCAGACGGGCATGATGGCCTCAAGGAAGTATTTCATGTTTTCGCGTAACTGCTTCTTGTCTATGCCTTTATATAAGTCAAGGAACTCGCGGAATTTCTGGATTGGAGCTTCGTCGTTTTCGCTGAAATTTCCAGATACAAAACCCTGTGTTTTGATAACGATAGTCTCTACCAACTTGTGGTCTTTTTCGGGTGTCATGGTCTTGGCAAGCTCGTCGCATTCGGCTATGACACTGCGACCTTCTCCCCAGCCTTCAGGAAACTGGAATTTCTCCCATTCCTCGCGAGCACCTGGACGTTTCAGAATGTAAATGTCGAAATAGGCGAACTCGGCATAGTTGAAGTAGAGGTTGGTGGCACCATTAGGATTATCGTGGAACAAGTCGGTGCGAGCCCAGTCTAATACAGGCATAAAGTTGTAGCAGATGCAGTGGATTCCTTCTGCGGCAAGGTTGCGCAGGCTTTCTTTGTAAACCTCGATTTGCTGGTCACGGTCAGGGCCGCCATACTTGATGGTTTCGACCACGGGGAGTGATTCTACTACGCTCCAGCGCATGCCGTAGCTTTCGATATATTCGCGCAGTTCGCGGATTTTTTCGCGAGTCCATACCTGACCAAGTGGTACGTCGTGCAGGGCTGTAACGATGCCCTCTACACCGATCTGTCTCAGTTGTGCAAGAGTTATCTTATCCTTCTTGCCAAACCATCTCCAAGTTCTTTCCATATTGTTCTTTTTGTTAAAGGTTTTCGAAATTTCCTGCAAAGGTACTGGAAATATTCCATATCGCCATCAAAAATTGACTCAAAAATATGTAAATTCGTTTACTTTTCACTAAAGCGTGAATATTTGTTTCATTTTTTGGTGGTATCAATTTTTCTTTGTACCTTTGCACGTCAAAAATAAAGTAAGTATTTATAAGATATGGCAAAGAGATTCGCCGAACATAACGGCTTGAACCTGACACAGGTGAATAACGAGATTTTGGAGAAGTGGATGAAGGAAGATATCTTTCATCGCAGCATTGATGAGCGCGAGGGTTGTCCTCAGTTTGTATTCTTCGAGGGACCTCCCTCTGCAAACGGTCATCCCGGTATTCATCATGTGCTGGGCCGCTCGTTGAAGGATACGTTTAACCGTTACAAGACCATGCAGGGCTTTCAGGTAAAGCGTAAGGCTGGTTGGGATACTCACGGACTTCCGGTGGAACTGGGAGTCGAGAAGGAACTCGGAATTACAAAGGCTGATATTGACAATAAGGAGAGCAGTAAGTATATCTCTACGGAAGATTATAACAAGAAGTGCCGCGAGAACGTGATGAAGTTTACGGCCGAATGGCGTGAACTGACAGAACGTATGGGTTATTTCGTTGATCTGGATAATCCTTATATTACTTACGATAATAAGTATATTGAGACCCTGTGGTATCTGCTGAAGAAATTTTATGAGAAGGGACTGCTTTATAAGGGTTATACCATTCAGCCCTACAGTCCTGCTGCTGGTACTGGCTTGTCAAGTCATGAGTTGAATCAGCCTGGTTGCTATCGTGATGTGAAGGATACAACCTGTACAGCCCTCTTCAAGATGAAGAATCCTAAGGCTGAGATGGCAGAGTGGGGTACACCTTATTTTATGGCTTGGACAACAACGCCTTGGACACTGGCTGCTAACTCAGCTCTCTGCGTAGGCCCAAAGATTGATTATGTAGCGCTGCAAACTTACAATCCTTATACGGCAGAGAAGATCACCGTTGTGATGGCAGAGGCTCGTGTAGCTGCTTATTTCGATACTGCTGCAGAGATTACCGATGGCGGTGAGATGCCCGAATTCAAGAAGGGTGAGAAGTTCCTGCCTTACCGTGTTGTAGGTCGATATAAGGGTACCGATCTCGTAGGTATGGAATACGAACAACTGTTGGCTATGATTAAGCCTATGGGTGATGCCTTTAAGGTGATTCCTGGTGACTATGTAACAACTGAGGATGGTGCTGGTATCGTGCATATCGCACCCAACTTTGGTGCCGATGATGCCTTTGTGGCCAAGAAAGCAGGTATCTGTCCTATCGTGCTGATAGACAAAAAGGGTAATGAGCGTCCTGTTGTTGACCTGCAGGGTAAGTATTTCCTGATTGAGGATCTCGATACAGATTTCGTTAATAAATATGTAGATGTAGAGAAGTGGGGCAGATACGCTGGTCGCTACGTGAAAAACGCATACGATGAGAACCTCACGGATAAGGATGAGACTCTCGATATTTCCATTTGCATGGATCTAAAGGCTGAAGGTAAAGTCTTTAAGATTGAGAAACATGTTCACAATTACCCTCACTGCTGGCGCACGGATAAACCGGTACTCTACTATCCTTTGGATTCATGGTTCATCAAGAGTTCTGCTTGCAAGGAGCGTATGAGTCAGTTGAATACAACCATCGGCTGGCATCCCGAGTCTACTGGTTCTGGTCGCTTTGGTAATTGGTTGGAGAACCTAAATGACTGGAACCTCTCTCGTTCACGTTTCTGGGGAACACCGCTGCCGATTTGGCGTAGTGAGGATGGTGAGGAAAAGTGCATTGGTAGTCTGGAGGAACTCTATAATGAGATCGAGAAGGCTGTTGCTGCAGGTGTGATGGCTTCTAATCCGTTGAAGGAAAAAGGCTTTGTGCCTGGTGATATGTCGAAGGAGAACTACGACAAGATTGATATGCACCGTCCATACGTGGATTATATTATACTGGTGAGCGAAAGTGGCAAGCCCATGAAGCGTGAAAGCGATCTGATTGACGTATGGTTTGACTCTGGTTCTATGCCATACGCCCAGATTCACTATCCATTTGAAAATCGTGAGCTTATCGACAATAACAAGGCTTTCCCTGCAGACTTTATCAATGAGGGTGTGGACCAGACTCGTGGCTGGTTCTTTACACTTCACGCTATCGCAACGATGATTTTTGATTCTGTTGCTTTCAAGAACGTGATTTCTACGGGTCTTGTCCTTGATGCCAAGGGTAATAAGATGTCAAAGCATGTGGGTAACGTCATCAATCCTTTCGAGATGATTGATAAGTATGGCTCCGATGCCGTGCGTTTCTACATGATTACTAACTCAGAACCTTGGGATAACCTGAAGTTCGATCCTGAGGGCGTGGCTGAGGTTAGCCGTAAGTTCTTTGGTACCTTATATAATACATATTCGCTTTTTGCAATGTATGCCAATGTGGATGACTTTGATCCGAAGGCTCCACAGATTCCTGTTGAGAAACGTCCTGAGTTTGATAGATGGATTTTGTCTTGTCTGAACTCTTTGGTGAAGGGTGTTGAGGAGGAGATGAATGGCTTTGATCCCACCCGTGCAGGACGACTCATTGATAAGTTTGTTGACGAGGACCTCTCTAACTGGTATGTGCGTCTGAACAAGAAACGCTTCTGGGGTAAGGAGATGGATGAGGATAAGTTGGCTGCATATCAGACGCTTTACGAGTGCTTGATGACTGTTTCTAAACTCCTGGCTCCGTTTGCTCCGTTCTTCGCTGATCGCATCTATTGCGACATGGGTGGCGAGATGGACAGCGTTCACTTGGAGAAATTCCCCGTAGCTAATATGTCATTGGTGAATGCTGACCTGGAACAGCGTATGGAGATTGCTCAGCGCATTACTACCGTTGTGCTGTCACTGCGCAAGAAGGAAGGCATTGCCGTGAAGCAGCCTCTGCAGACCTTGATGATTCCACCCGTGGACGAGGCTCAACGCGTCGCAATCGAGAGCGTGAAGCAGATTTTCCTGCAGGAAGTGAACGTGAAGGACGTGAAATTTGTTGAGGGTCAGGGTATCCTGGTGAAGAAAGTGAAGTGTAACTTCCGTACGATGGGTAAGAAGTTTGGCAAGGACATGAAGGCTGTTGCTGCTGCTGTTACTGACATGACACAGGAGCAGATTGCTGAACTGGAGACCAACGGAAAGGTGCAGTTGGGTAGCTATGAGATTCTGGCCGAGGACGTTGAGGTAATCAGTGAGGATATTCCTGGATGGCTGGTTGGCAACGATGGTAACCTGACTATTGCTCTCGACATCACGCTGACTGACGAGCTGCGTGCAGAGGGTATGGCCCGTACGCTGGTGAACCGCATTCAGAACATTCGTAAGAAGAGCGGATTGGAGATTACCGACCGTATCCGCGTACAGATAGAACCCAACGCGGCTGTAATGAAGGCTGTGGAGGACTTTGGCGACTATATCGCCCGTCAGGTGCTGGCCGATGAGGTCAAGCTGGAGGCCAATGAGGGACAGTCTGTTGAATTTGATGATTTTAAACTAAATATCAATATTACTAAATCTTAAGACTTATGGCGGAGAAGACACGCTACACTGACGAGGAACTCGAGGAGTTCCGTCAGATAATCAATGAGAAGTTGGCCTTGGCCAAACGTGACTATGACCAAATGATGGCGTCGCTGACCAATCAGGATTCTAACGATGTGGATGATACATCACCCACCTATAAAGCATTGGAGGAGGGTAGTGCTACACAGTCAAAAGAGGACTTGATTCAGTTTGCTGCTCGTCAGCAGAAGTTTATTCAGGGTCTCAAAGCTGCACTGGTACGCATTGAGAATAAAACGTATGGCATCGATCGTATTACAGGAAAACTGATTCCTGCAGAACGTCTGCGTGCTGTGCCTCATGCAACATTGAGCGTTGAATCAAAGCAGATTGAAAAGCAAAAGAAGTGAATAAAGCTAAAGAAATCGTGACTAAAGGAAGATTGGCGATGATACTGATTGTCGCCATCCTCCTTATTGACCAATTCATAAAAATATGGGTTAAGACCCATATGGAGCTGCATGAGAGTATCCGGGTGACCAATTGGTTTTATATAGCCTTTATCGAGAATAACGGTATGGCTTATGGTATGCAGATTGGTTCAAAGTTACTCCTTTCACTTTTTCGCGTATTTGCCATTGGGGCTTTGGGGTATTATATCTGGCTTCAGACACATAAACCCAATGTTCGTTGGGGGTATATTGTCTGCTTATCTATGATATTGGCCGGTGCTGCGGGCAATCTTATCGATTGTATGTTCTATGGCTTATGCTTTGATGCTTCGACGGTGGGACATGTTAGTCAATTTGTAGGCTTTGGAAATGGCTATGAGTCGTTTCTCATGGGCCGCGTGGTGGATATGTTCTATTTCCCTCTCATTGTAACGACCTATCCTGATTGGTTTCCAGTTTATGGTGGCGAGGATTTTATTTTCTTCAGTCCTGTATTCAATTTTGCTGACTCAAGTATTAGTGTTGGAGTAGTAGCTTTATTGCTGTTCTTCAGAAAGGAAATCGGTCAGATTTCATTTAAGAAGAAATGAAAAAATATCTACTGTTTGCCGTTGGTGTCTTAACAATAATGGTTGGATGTAAACCAGGTACACCGAGTGAGTACATCCAACCTGACGACATGGAGGATATCCTTGTGGAGTATCATATGGCTAAAGCCATGGCCGGTCAGTACAATGGTTCGTATGAAGATCGTAATTTTCATCAGGCTTTATATGTAGAGGCTGTATTGCGTAAACATGGCGTCACACAGGAAGAGTTTGATTCTTCGCTGGTCTATTATTATCGTCGAGCTGATAGGTTTGGAAAGCTATATAAGAATGTAGCCGACAGACTCGAGGAACAGGCGTTGTCACTTGGTGCTACGGAAGGTGAGATTGGTAAGTTTGCTTCTCTTAGTACCACAGGTGATACAGCGAATATATGGACAGAACGTTCTCGTTATGCGATGATGCCGGTTCCGCCCTATAATCGCTGGTCGTTCGAGGTTGCTATAGATTCGACTTTTCATGAAGGCGATAGCTTCCTGATGCAGTTTATGTCAGACTTTATGTTCCAGGATGGTACGCGTAGTTGTACGTTGAATATGGCTGTGACCTATGATAACGATACGACAATTAGCAAAAATATTGTGTTTTCGTATGCTGGTCTGACACAGTTGCGTATTCCTGCTTTCGAAAATCATGTCGTGAAGCGGATCCGTGGATATTTCTATCTGGCTGGTGGCAGTGATCGTACAACGACAACACGTCTTTTATTTTTGGATTATATCCAGTTGATACGTTTTCATAGAGAACAACATGAAGAGAATCAGAAAGATAGCATCGAATCAGATAGTGTTGGAGGACTATACCATCCTGACACAGTCGGTGGTAGAAATCTCCCAAGGACAGGTCTTAAAATGGTATCCCCTGACTCAGGAGTTACCCAACACGGAATGGTTAGGCGGACAAGTTTGCCTGGGAAGAGATAATGATGGGGTGCTTAGAGCATATTATAATAATAAGCTATTAGTATAAACAACTAAAAATCTATACGAATATGAATACAAAAGTGCGTTTGGCGGTAATGAATTTCTTGGAGTTTGCTGTATGGGGAGCATACCTCACATGTATGGGTAACTATCTGGGAAAAGCTGGCCTGGGTGAAAGTATTGCATGGTTTTATGCCATACAGGGTGTCGTTTCCATCTTCATGCCTACTCTGATGGGTATAGTGGCAGATAAGTGGATTCAGCCACAACGACTGTTGGGCCTCTGTCATCTGATTGCCGGTGCCTTTATGTTAGGCTGCTGGTGGATGGGTGTGCAGGCTGGATTTGGAAACCCACTGCTCAATAAGTCGGTCTTTATTGCAATGTATACTTTGAGCGTGGCATTCTTTATGCCAACTATTGCTCTTGCAAATACAACTGCTTTTTCTATTCTGAAGAAAAACGGTATGGATACAGTAAAGGATTTCCCGCCTATTCGCGTGTTGGGAACTGTAGGATTTATTGCTACCATGTGGTTTGTCAACTGTGCCGTATGGGAAGATGGAACTTTCTCGTTCACCCTTGCGGAGAATTTACATAAGTTCCAGTACACCTATATGCAGTTTTTTGTATCAGGTATGCTGAGCGTCCTGCTATGTATTTACTGTCTCACTCTGCCTGAGTGTCCATTGAAAAAGCAAGAAGAAGGAAAGAATACTTCTATCGTGGAGACTTTGGGATTGAATGCATTTAAGCTCTTCAAGACCAAGAAAATGGCTTTCTTCTTTATTTTCTCCGCTTTACTTGGTATGTGTCTGCAAGTGACCAATGGCTATGCAGGTCCGTTTATCACAAGTTTTAAGGGTAATCCTGATTTCGCGGATACATTTGCTGCTAATAACGCCACGTTGTTGACTAGTATCTCACAGATTAGTGAGGCATTATGCATTTTGATGATACCTTTCTTCCTGAAGCGTTTTGGTATTAAGATTGTAATGTTGATGTCTATGTTTGCATGGGTATTCCGTTTCGGCTTCTTTGGCGTAGGTGATCCCGCAATGCCTGGTGTTATCTTCTTTGTTCTGTCATGTATTGTTTATGGTGTTGCCTTCGACTTCTTTAACGTGTCTGGTGGTATCTTCGTTGACCAGGAGTGTGCTCCGGATATAAAGGCTTCTGCACAGGGCTTGTTCATGATGATGACAAACGGTATTGGCGCTACAATCGGAACATTGATAGCTGGTGAGGTGGTGAATCATTTTTGCCAGTGGAAAGGTGACTATCTGGTAGGCGATTGGCAGAGCTGTTGGTTTATCTTCGCTGCTTTTGCATTGATTGTAGGCGTTTCATTTGCCTTGGTATTCAATCCTGGTAAGAATAAGACACAAGTATGAAGCGTACGCTTTTGAGATTTGAAAACGTGCAACAGGTCGTTGGTGGCGACGGAATGGCTGTCATTATACTTACTGACGAGGAGCGTAAACGTGCCTTGTCCGTGGTATGCGACGAACCCATGAGTCAACAACTACAGATGCGTGTGGCAAATCCAAAGGCTTGCCGGAATATGTTGCCAGAGACGTTGCTGAGTCTTTTACCAGAATCCTATGAGATGTTGGTTTGTGGTTTATTCGAGGGTCAGTATCAGGTAATGCTGATGAATAATATTGGCGATTCCGTGCGTTTACGCATGAGTGATGCTGTGTTGCTGAGTCTCATATCTGATATCCCGCTTTATATTGAGGATAACCTGATGGAACGACAGTGTTTCCCTTTCGATGAGAATGCGCAAAAGATTGCGATTCCTATCAATACAATGGATGTTACCAAACTGCAGTCTGCTTTGGATGAAGCTATAGAGAATGAGAATTACGAACTTGCTTCACAATTGCGTGATGAAATAAAAAAGAGACATCATGAAAGAAATTAGGTTTTTCTATGTACCTGATGCTGCTAAGCAAACAGAGTTGCCTGATGATGAAGCTGTTCATGCCGTCAGAGTGTTGCGTATGCAGGCTGGTGATGAGATGATGCTGATGGACGGACAGGGTTTTTTCTACCGTGCTGCTGTTACTCTCACTACGCAGAAACGCTGCCGGTATGAGGTCATCGAGGCGCTACCTCAGGAGCATCAATGGCAGGGCTGCATCCATTTGGCTATCGCACCTACGAAACTGATGGATAGAATTGAGTGGATGGCAGAGAAGGTTACAGAGGTAGGATTGGATAAGTTGTCATTTCTGGACTGTGCCTTTTCTGAACGTAAGACGTTGAAACTGCCTCGTATCGAGAAAATCGTTGTGTCGGCATTAAAACAGAGTCGTAAGGCTTATATGCCAGTATTGTCAGAGATGACTCCGTATAAGTCTTTTATTCAACAGCACACTGCAGGACGACGCTATATCGCACATTGCTATGACGAGGTGCCTCGTGTGAATCTGTTTGATGAGTTAAGAACTGCCAAGGTGGATGAAGAAACCTTGGTGATGATTGGTCCAGAGGGTGATTTTTCTATTGATGAAGTACGTATGGCTGTTGATGCAGGCTTTATTTCCGTTGATTTAGGAAAAAGCCGTCTGCGTACAGAAACTGCGGGGCTTTCGGCTGTGATGATGATGCAGCTTGCAAAACAATGCTGATGTTATAATCGACAAAAATATTGTTAATATGAAAAGGATATTGATATTTGTGCTTCTTGTTTGTTCTCATCTTTCATTGCAAGCCCAAGGTGATAGCCTGAATATCCGTGAGGCATTTAAGCAGATGCCAGACAGTTTGTTGCCTTATCTGACGCAGAACAATAGGCTGGATATGATGGATTTCATGGATGCAAAGATGAAAGCCGCTGTTGACAATCTGTTAGGTGGTGAGAGTGAAATGCTGTTTCTCTCTGATGACTCCCTATGTATCAAGATGAATGAGTCGATGAATATGGAACTGAAAATGCTCCGTGACGAAATTGAGCCTATTATCCTTATGAAGCGCACTTATAAAATATCAGAACGCCAAAAGGAAATCCTGATTGGCAGGTATTCATCCTCTTGGCGTTCTATATCAGAAATCTCCGTGGTATCAACGCTTCTGAAGCGTGACGAAGACGTGATTGAGAAATCTTTTTAATCTTATATTCTATTTCTGATGACTTTGTTGGCCGTGTCTTTGCTGTTGTGGCATATGCGGCCAATTGAACTGGGGCTTGTTGCGATTAAATCTTCTAAACACATGGCGATAGAATTTGTCCTCAGCTTTCAGTGCAGCATATACTTTTGATGCTGGTAATAAATCAAGAAAACGCTCGTGGTATGTTTTCTGAATGCGTTTCATCTCTAAATCGATATCATCACGTTCCTTGATAGCCTTCATGCAAGAAACCTCATCGTTGGGCATTATTGTTACCAACTTGCGCTGGCGCTCATACAGCCCGCGTTGTTTGTTCTGCATTTCCCTGTATACAGGAAAGAATTTTGCAGCTTCTTGTGGTGATAATTTTGCCTCGTTGATGATGAAGAGATGCAGTTCAGCATCAAATTTCTCAGGCGAAAATTTTAACTCTTCCTGAGGCTCATTTGCATTGATCGTCAGGGTTGTGATAATCAGAATTAAAAATATCAATCCTTTTTTCATAGTATTTCTCTCTCCTTACATATCAGCCAATAGGCTAGCATAAATTTCATTGTTGTCGAACATGGCATAGTCAGTGGCTTCGTCAATATACGAGTCATTGTATTCTGTTGCATGTTGAGAGAAATTGCCTTTCATCGTCTCGTTTGTCTGCTTGTCCAGATTCTGGTAAATTACCACACCAAAAACGGCTATGCAGACGCATGCAGCAGCATAGAGAAGCGGCCTAAGTCGCTTGATTAATGCGGGCTTCTGTTCCTTTTGTGCTGGTATCTTATTCATGATATCGTCCGCCAACTGCTCAAAGTATCCTTCGGGCACTGTAAACGGGTTTTTATTACCCATTTTGTTTCTAATGTAATCCTCTTCGTAGTTCATAGTTTCGTGTCCTTTTTCTTTTTGACGTATAAAATTAATTATGGTTTAATCGAATTGTTTAAAAAACTCTGTGATTTTTTTGACGGCTATATGATAGGAGGCTTTTAAGGCTCCTTCTGATGTGCCGAGTGTCTTGCTGATGTCGCTGTATTTCATGTCATCGTAGTAGCGAAGCATAAATACTGTACGCTGAACTTCTGGGAGTGATGCGATAGCTTGTTGCAACTGTGCTTCTTTCTCGTCACCGTCAAAATATTCGTCAGCCATTAATTGGTTGACAATTCCTGTCTCTATATCATCGGTACTTAGCGTCTGTCGATTCTTTTGCTTGCGCAGGAAATCGAGCGCCTCATTGATGGCTATTCGTGACAGCCACGTAATCAGTTTTGAATCACCGTGAAAACTATCAAGTGAACTCCATGCTTTAATGAATGCGTTCTGTAGCACGTCATTACTGTCTTCATGTGTGATGACAAGACGACGTACCTGCCAGTATAGCTGCTCGCTATATTGGCGCACCATTACTTCAAACCCCTTGCGTCGTGTGGCAGGGTCTTGAAGGAGCAACTTCAGTTGGTTGTCATCTGTTGTTGGCATTGTATCTGGTGTTCGTGCTTTAGTGATTAAGACGCCTTAGGGCATAAAAGGTTTAATTTGCCGAGCTATTTGTTTGTCATATTCATAGCGATCTGGCCATATTTCCCATTTCCCCGTCTCCGGGTTGGGGTAGAGGGTATAGTAGTCAATAACTACTGGAATGTGGGGATTGACACTGATATAAGACATTTTAATACCTTTCAGTGGTTCCTCATCGTCTGCATGTTCGCGTTGATAGTTTTTTCCTTTATCGCTTTCAGGACTCATATCGATGTTCATCCGAATCTTGTCGAGTGTCCACTCCTGAGCGTCGGGCATCAGGTATTTCACTAGGTCGAATGGCCGTTGTATGCGTATACATCCATGAGAAAGCGTGCGTTTGTTATAGGTGAATGTATTCTTGTTGTTTGTGTCATGCAGATAGACGTCAAACTGGTTGTTAAAGCGAAAAATGATGCGCCCCAACGAGTTGCGTGGCCCACTATGTTGGGTCACGCGGTATACTCCACTGCGTAGTTGGGTGCTCGTGATTTTTTGGGGTGAAATAGTGTCACCGGAGCTTCTATGTACGATAAAGTAGTCGTTGCGTGCAAAGTAGGCCGAATCGCCAGCATGTGGACTTACCTCATCGCGCAGGATGCTGTTTGGGATATTCCATTCGGGATTCAGTTGTATCAGTCGTATCTTACTAGCTAGCAAGGGTGTTTTTGTATTCCATGCTCCACAGCAAATTCGCATGGAGAATATACTGTCAGGTCGAATAGCCCATAATTGTTGTGATGGGATGTTGACGAAGACATGATTCTGCGTATGGTCAGTCTTTTGTATATGACGCCAGCGCAGACGTTCCATGTTGCAGAGTATCCGCAGTCGTCCGTCTGTCGTTGAATCCGTAGCTAAGCGTTCTTTTAACTGTTTATATATGGGATGCAGATTTTCCAGACCGGCTAGGTAAAGAGATGGATTCTCATCGTTAGCATGCGCTAATGCCTGTTTGGTGAAGTCCTTGTCAGGTTGCTCTATGTCAATATCATAAATGATGCGATATCCCCCTTCCTTACGCTTGTCGAGTCTGTTGAACACCTTATTGGGATTCATAAATCCATAACGTTGTCCAAGGGCGTAACGCATATATGCTTTACTGAGGTGTAACTCCAATTCTGCCATTGTCTTCGTGACACTGGTATTCGTAGAGTCAAAGTCGAGTGTGCGGAAATGCTTTAACTCTTTCAGTATTTCTGTTGTATAAAAAGCTTTTGGTGTAAAACCTATCTTCTGGGCTTCATTCTCCAGAAAGTGGGCTGTCGTCTCTGCTTTTTGGATGAAATCTTCGTCCTTGCCGTCTAACCATACCCAGTTATTTCCTTCATGATAATAATCTCTGACTAACTTGTCTGCTTCTAGTGTGTCTGAATGACTAGAAATAAATAGCCCAAGACACTGTTGGGCATCTTGAGCGCTGTCTGCAAGTAGTTGCAGTCTAAGTTTTGCGGCCATGTCTTCCTGCGACATGAATATGTCGTTTTTGCAGGCCGTGATATTAAATAAAAGAGCGCAAGTTAAGAAACTTAACGCAATGTGATTTTTCGTACAGTTTTTCCTACTTTCAGAATGTAGCATCCTTTGGGCAGATTTAGTTCTACGCGTTGTGCAGGTCCTTCAATTTTGTATGATGCCACTGCTTTTCCTGTGAGAGAAACAATCTCAAGCACCATACCATTTCCTCCTTGCACGGTGACGGCATTCTTATCTAGTTTTATTGTAGGCGTGGTTTCTTCTACTTGCTCTGCCACTCCCATCTCAGCAATCATTGTCATTGCCTGCGCAGGAATTGTGCATGCAAGTAATGCCGCTGTTGTGATTATGAGTAGTCTTTTTTGCATAAGCGTAACATTTATTTGGGGGCAAAGATAAAAAAATATTTTGAACTTTCCAAATAATTCTTAGAAAAAAACGTTTTTATACGTCAAAGACCTTCATCTCGTCCGTCAGGTAGGTGCTTGGGAATACTTCTTGTGCTTCTTTTAATAGTATTGTCTCATCATTATAGCGTGCACTATAATGACCTAGTAATAGTTTTCCAACCTGTGCATCACGTGCCACCATTGCTGCCTGTTGGGCCGTAGAGTGAAAATACTTTTCAGCACCATCTTTCTTGTCTTGGGCGTATGTACTTTCGTGATACAATGTGCTGACTCCTTTTACTATCTTATGTAGTTCGGGCATGTAACGCGTATCCGAGCAGTAGGCGTACGAACGTGGCGCATCTGCTGGAGTCACTAGTTTCTCGTGGGGGATAACGGTACCGTCTGGCAGTGTGTAACCCTGTCCGGCTTTGATGTTGTTAATCTGTGAGACGGGAATATCGTAGGTGTCAATCATCTCGCGTCGGATATGCGGGAGAGACGGCTTTTCACGAAACAGATAGCCGGCGCAAGGCATCCTGTGATTAAGGGGAATCGTTTCTACGGTGAGTGAACGGTCTTCATAGATCACTTGCTGCTTCTTGGTATCGACACCATGAAACTCCACCTTATACCCGATGTCATAGTTGAAGAACATGTTCAGTTGGGCTTCCAACATCGGTCTGAGCTCCTCTGGCGCATGGATATGTAGTGTTGCCATGCGTCCTAAAAGTCCAAAGGTGCTGATAATGCCAATAAGTCCAAAGCAATGATCGCCATGAAGGTGTGTGATAAATATATGTCCTAATTTCTCAAATGATAAACCCGAGCGCCTCAGTTGTACCTGTGCCCCCTCTCCGCAATCTACCATGAAAAGTTTTCCTCTGCATTCTACGACCTGCATGGACGACATATGTCGCAATGTTGGCAGGGCGCTTCCGCATCCTAATATATGTACACGAAACGGTTCCATTTATTTCTACATGTCAAATTCATCGTCGTAGCCTTCATCGAGTACTACGCCGTTAAGGTCTTCTTCTGTATATTCTTCACCTGCAGGATGTGTGTATTCATATGTCTCTTGGTCTTCGTCTGTTGACCTGAGTGTCAATTCATTATCAGTCAGTTTAATGATATCATAAACCAGAATCTCCTCTGCATCGATGCCGTCCTCTCTGGTTATTGTGAATTGTAATTGGCCATTGAATATTCTCCACGATTTGTATACGATGGTGCTTTGGTCTATACTTTCAGCCACACCACCTCGCAGGATTCGTACGCCAGTCTCGTTACTGCCGTCCATGGGATTCGGCATCACCCAATCACCGTTGAGCATAGATTTATTAATCACAAGAATAGCCTGCGTTGTGTCAGAGTTGACTATCAGTGCCATCTCGTCTCCCACGGCATAGCCGCCTAGTATTTTTCCTTTCTCGTTGGCTCTTGCTGTGCTGACGGTAATGGTGTCACCACCGTCAGTAATAATCTGTAAGGTGTTCATGGCAGAGCCCTCTGCACAGAATCCATAAATAGCGGTGTCGCGTAAGAGATAGTCCACTTTTTCTTCTTCAGAAGCATTGCTGTTAGATGTCCCTTTCGGTCCGCAACTGATGCATAACACAATAGCAATAATTGCTGTTATGAATAAATTTTTTTTCATTGTTAGTCAGTTTTATTTTTCTTCTTTCTTTGCTTCATTCCATAGTTTATCCATTTCTTCTAACGACATCTCTGTCAGAGGTTTACCAGCCTTTATACTGTGCTCCTCTATGTAGTTGAATCGATGGATAAATTTCCTGTTTGTACGTTCCAGTGCATCGTCAGGATTTAGCTTGTAGAGACGGGCTGCGTTGATGACAGAAAATAAGAAGTCACCCAGTTCGTTGGTCGATTTTTCCTTATCCTCTTTTGCCAACTCTTCCTCTAATTCTCTGAGTTCCTCGTGCACCTTGTTCCAAACATCCTCCTTCTGTTGCCAGTCGAAGCCCACGTTGCGTGCCTTGTCTTGAATACGATAAGCCTTGATGAGCGAGGGTAGGGCAGCTGGCACCCCGCTCAATACACTCTTGTTGCCGTCTTTCTCTTTCAGTTTAATCTGTTCCCAGTTCTGCAACACCTGTTCTGATGTCTTCGCATTGGCAAACTCGCGTTCCGAGTCATCCTCACCAAAGGGCAGAGGTTTTGGTTCAGGGGCACCCACCTGCGAGGGGTGATAAATGTGTGGATGACGGAAGATAAGCTTGTCGGTCTCTGTGTTCAGTACGTCAGTGATATCGTAGAGGCCTTCCTCGCGTGCAATCATTGCATAGAAACATGTGTGCATGAGTACATCGCCCAGTTCCTTCATCATATCGTGCGAGTCGCCACGCATGATGGCATCACATAGTTCAAAGGTTTCTTCAATCGTATTTGGTCGAAGACTTTCGTTTGTCTGTTTTTTGTCCCATGGGCATTTCTCCCTGAGTTGGTCCAGTACGTCAAGAAGACGTCCGAAGGCCTTCATTTGTTCTTCTCGTGTATGCATACCGTTTTTGTTATGAATTTATTTTATGATGCAAAGGTACGAAAAGTATTCCGAATGACAAAAGATATTTTTAAAATTAAACGGAGAAAAATCAGTCATTAAGTTTTCTTTGTTTCAATTTTTCTTTGTACCTTTGCAGGCAAAATAGAGAAAGCATTTATAAATAGGTATGGAAATAGCAAGTAAGTACGACCCAAAAGAGGTCGAAGGAAAATGGTATCAGTATTGGCTTGACAACAAATTGTTCAGTTCTAAACCAGATGGTCGTGAACCCTATACAGTTGTTATTCCGCCCCCCAATGTGACGGGTGTTCTTCATATGGGGCATATGCTGAATAACACGATTCAGGATATCTTGGTTCGCCGTGCCCGTATGGAGGGTAAGAACGCTTGTTGGGTACCGGGTACCGACCACGCTTCTATTGCTACCGAGGCAAAGGTGGTAAAGAAGTTGGCCAGCGAAGGTATTAAGAAGCGTGACCTGACACGTGAACAATTTCTTGAACATGCATGGGATTGGACCCATGAGCATGGCGGCATCATTCTGAAGCAGTTGCGCCGTTTGGGCGCTAGTTGCGACTGGGACCGCACCGCCTTTACTATGGATGAAAAGCGTAGTGAAAGCGTTATCAAGGTTTTCGTTGATCTCTACAATAAGGGCCTGATTTATCGTGGTCTTCGTATGGTTAACTGGGATCCCAAGGCTTTGACAGCCCTGTCAACCGAGGAGGTTGTCTATAAGGAAGAACAGAGCCATCTGTTCCACCTGAAGTATTATGTTGACGGTTTGACATCTCTTGACAATGAAGAGACCTTGAAGGCCGAAGGCAATGTTATCCATAAGGATGTTAAGGGCTACTACGCTGTTGTTGCCACCACCCGTCCTGAGACTATCATGGGTGATACGGCTATGTGTATCAACCCCAAGGATCCCAAGAACCAGTGGCTCAAGGGGCGTAAGGTTATTGTGCCTTTGGTGAACCGTGTTATCCCTGTTATCGAGGACCGTTATGTGGACATCGAGTTCGGTACAGGTTGTCTGAAGGTGACACCTGCTCACGATACCAACGACTATATGCTGGGTAAGACCCACAACCTTGAGACTATTGATATCTTCAATGCTGATGGTACTATTTCTAACCAGAGCACCCTCTATGTTGGCATGGACCGATTCGAGTGCCGTAAGCAGATTGCCAAGGACTTGCAGGAGGCTGGTCTGATGGAAAAAATCGAGGACTATGTCAATAAGGTTGGCTATTCTGAGCGTAACCCCGATACCGCTATTGAGCCCCGTCTATCATTGCAGTGGTTCCTGAAGATGCAGCACTTTGCTGACATCGCACTGCCTCCTGTGATGAACGACGAACTGAAGTTCTATCCCGCTAAGTATAAGAATACCTATAAGAACTGGCTGGAGAATATTCAGGACTGGTGTATTTCTCGTCAGTTGTGGTGGGGACACCGTATTCCCGCTTATTATTACAATGATAACGACGACTATGTGGTAGCTGTTACCCGCGAGGAGGCTCTGAAGCTGGCTCAGCAGAAGGACGCTAACGTGACTGATGCCGACCTGCGTCAGGACGAGGACGCACTTGACACATGGTTCTCTTCTTGGCTGTGGCCTATCTCGTTGTTCGATGGTATCAACAATCCCGGCAACGAGGAAATCAAGTACTACTATCCCACCAGCGATTTGGTGACTGGTCCCGATATCATCTTCTTCTGGGTGGCTCGTATGATTATGGCCGGCGAAGAGTATATGGGTACTTTCCCCTTCAAGAATGTGTACTTCACCGGTATCGTCCGTGATAAACTGGGCCGAAAGATGTCTAAGTCGCTCGGTAACTCACCTGACCCCATCGACCTCATCGAGAAGTTTGGTGCCGACGGCGTGCGTATGGGTATGATGCTCTCTGCACCTGCAGGTAATGATATCCTCTTCGACGAGGCACTTTGCGAGCAGGGACGTAACTTCAATAATAAGATTTGGAACGCCTTCCGTCTGGTTAAGGGTTGGCAGGTAGCTGACGGTTCTGCCTCAGCAACAAACAAGACTGCCGTTGCTTGGATGGAAGCTCGTATCAAGCAGGCCAACGAGGAGTTGAAGGACCACTTCTCCAAGTATCGTATCAATGATGCTCTGATGACTGTCTATAAACTCTTCTGGGACGAGTTCTCTCAGTGGTACCTTGAGATGGTGAAGCCCGCCTATAAGGATGGCGTGCAGCAGCCCATCGATTGCGAGACCTATGATGCCACCCTGCGTTTCTTCGAACTCTTGCTCAAGATGCTGCATCCCTTCATGCCTTTCATCACAGAGGAACTGTGGCAGGCGCTCTATGAGCGTAAGGAGGGTGAGAGCATCATGCGCGACAGCCTCGTGCTTGACGCTCCTACAGCAGAGGAACTGAAACTCATCGAGAATATTGAACTGGTGAAACAGGTTGTCTCTGGCGTTCGCACTGTTCGTAGTCAGAAGAACATTGCTCCTAAAGAGCAGCTTACACTCCAGACTATCGGTCAGAACCAGTTCGAGGTCTACAATGACGTCATCATGAAGATGGGCAACCTCTCTTCAATCGACGTGGTAGAGGCGAAAGACCCCTCAGCTTCTGCCTTCATGGTAGGAACTGATGAGTTTGCCGTTCCTCTGGGCGACCTTATCGACGTGGCTGCAGAGATTCAAAAAATGGAAGCACAACTCAAACACCTTGAAGGATTCAAGGCTGGCGTTGAGAAGAAGCTCTCTAACGAGCGTTTCGTTCAGAATGCGCCTGAGGCCGTGGTGGCTCTGGAGCGCAAGAAGTTGGCAGACTCAGAAGAGAAGATTGCCGCTCTGAAGGAATCAATTAATGCACTTAAGAAATAATATTTATCAGGATAATTTATGGAATGGTTTGTTAATCTATTTGCTAATACAAATTCGGTGGCGCACATCGCGTTGATATACGCCATCGTGATTGCCGTGGGTGTGTACCTCGGTAAAATAAAACTTTTTGGAATCTCATTGGGTGTCACCTTTGTGCTCTTCGCGGGTATCGTGGTGGGTCACATCTACAAGATCTACTGTCCGGAGTCAGAATTTGCTGCTCCGGGCGATACGCTGACCTTCATTCAGGACTTCGGATTGATTCTCTTTGTCTTCATGATAGGTCTGCAAGTAGGTCCTGGCTTCTTCGAGAGCTTTGGTAAGGCAGGTCTTAAACTCAACGCACTGGCTGCTTCGGCTATCGTGCTCAACATCGTAGTGATGTTTGCCTGCTACTTTATCTTCTTCTACCAGAAGCATGATGTCAACGATCTGCCTATGATGGTTGGTACCCTTTATGGTGCTGTGACCAACACCCCTGGTCTTGGTGCTGCCAACGAGGCCCTGAACTCAGTGTTTGGACAGTTGAACCTGCCCGTACCTCAGATTGCATCGGCCTATGCTTGTGCCTATCCTTTGGGTGTGCTTGGTATCATTGGTGCCACTATCCTGGTGCGTTATCTCTGTCGTGTGAAGCTCGAACAAGAAGAGGCTGTCCTTGAGGAGCAGGCTGGTGCCAATGCTAATCAGAAGCCTCACCACATGCACCTTGAGGTGTCTAACAAGTATCTTGAGGGCAAGACAGTGCTTCAGGTGCACAACTTCCTGAACCGTGATTTTGTGGTATCTCGTATTCTGCACGATGGTCATGTGTCTATCCCTAATCGTGATACCGTGTTCCATGTGGGCGACCAGATGTATATCGTTTGTGCCGAGGCCGATTACGAGGCTATCGTTGCTTTCATCGGACCTGTTATCGAGGTTGACTGGGAACAGCAGGATCAGCCACTGGTTTCTAAGCGTGTACTGGTGACCAACCCCAAGATTAACGGTAAATCATTCGGTCAGATGCACTTCTCAAGTGTATATGGTGTCAATGTGACTCGTGTGACCCGTCACGGCATGGATATCTTCGCATCACCCAACCTTCCCTTGCAGGTAGGTGACCGTATTATGGTGGTAGGTCCTCAGGATGATGTTGACCGTGTGGCTAATATGATGGGCAACAGTATCAAGCGTCTGGATGCACCTAATATCGCTACTATTTTCGTAGGTATCATCATTGGTATCATCTTCGGCTCACTGCCCTTCATCCCTGGCATGCCTCTGATGAAGCTGGGTATCGCTGGCGGTCCGCTGATTATCGCCATCCTGATAGGTCGTTATGGCTATAAGATGAAGCTGGTGACCTATACCACCACTTCTGCTAATATGATGTTGCGCGAGATAGGACTGGTGCTCTTCCTTGCCTCTGTGGGTATTAAGGCAGGTGCCAACTTCTTTGATACGGTGATGACAGGCGATGGTGTGCTCTATGTGCTTACCGGTTTCCTTATCACTATTATACCTATATTAATAGTAGGTCCTATTGCCCGTCGTATGAAGTTCAACTACTTCACCATCGCAGGTATGCTGGCCGGTACCTATACTGATCCCCCCGCATTGGCTTATGCCAACAGCATCTGCTCTAAGGAGGCACCCGCAGTAGGCTATTCTACGGTTTATCCGTTTGCCATGTTCCTGCGCATCCTGACGGCTCAGCTCATTGTGCTGTTCTGCTGTGGGCAACTCTTTTAATGCTACGACCTATATAATAATACACGTTTAACAATTACCAATATGACAAGCTTAAGACTTATGCTAAGTTCGCTGACATTGCTTGGCTCGGTGGCGATGTTTGGACAAGGTGCCCGCAACATCGTCATCAGCGAGGTGATGACCAGCAACACGCAGAGCATTGAGGATGAGTTTGGTCATCGTGAGGCTTGGGTTGAGTTGGCCAATACATCTTACTCCACCTACAATGTGCGAGGTATGTATCTGACCACCAATCCCAAGGTCCTCGATGAATCGCTCTCTGCCCCTCAGCGCATCTCGATGATGAGTGTCATTCCTAATGGCGACGATCGCACCAATCTTGCTGCCCGTCATTATATGATGCTCTACTGTAACTCTAATCCTGCTCAGGGTAAGCTTCATCTATCTCTGCCTGTTGATAGTATAGGCTCCGTGTTTCTGGCGCTTTATAATGCCAATGGTGTAGAACTGATTGACTCAGTAACTGTGCCTACGCTTGGTGCTAACGAGAGTTATGCCCGTATTGATGGTCAATGGACGGTATGTGGAGTAGATGATGCTACTCCAGGTCATGACAACAAGGTTCAGGCTAACGCTGCCAAGGGAAAGATAGAGGAGTTCAAAGATAAGGATCCGCATGGTTTTGCTATGGCTATTATGGCTATGGGCATTGTGTTTCTTTGTTTGGCTCTTTTGTGGATTTTCTTCACCGTATTTGGCATGATTATGCGTCATCTTGATACTGCCAAGAAGGTGGTTAACCAGCAACCTATCAAACCTATCACCAAGACTGTTGAGATGACGGCAGAGATAGGGCATAGGACCAGTAATCTCCTTCAGGAAGGTTTTGATAAGAAAGGTATTGACATGGAGGTCTATATGGCAGTTATCGGCATGGCTCTCTCTCAGTACCAAGATAATATCCACGATGTGGAGAGTGGTATTATTACTATAAAACCCAAGGACACTAGTTGGGATGATGAGTACACGCAGATGACTCAATTACACGACCCATTCCACCCTTCTGCCCCCCAAACTCAAATTATTCCTACAACCCCAGAATTACACTAAACCTATGAACAAATATCAATACAAGGTAAAAGGCGTAGACTACGAAGTAGAAATCGCCGAAGTAGAAGGCAATATTGCTAAAGTAAATGTCAATGGCATCCCCTTTGAAGTGGAGCTCCAGAAACCTATCAATGCTGCTAAGCATCCCACGATGGGAACCCCCAAGGTTCAGACTCCTCAGTCAACGGCTCCTGCAGCTAAACCTATAATTGCTCAGCCTTCAGAAAATCCAGCTGTTCCTGTCGCTGGTATATCTGTTAAGGCTCCCTTGCCAGGTACTATCACCGATATCCGTGTGCAGGTTGGTCAGCAGGTCAATGCTGGTGATATCGTGTTGGTGCTCGAGGCTATGAAGATGCAGAATAATATTGAGGCCGAGGCTACTGGAAAGGTGACCTCTATCTTAGTGAAACAAGGTGACAGCGTGATGGAAGGTTCTGTACTACTTACCATTGGATAATTGATAATTATGTTCCAGTTTATCATTGACAATTTCAATGAGTTTCTCACCTATACAGGCTTTGCTAATGCATCGGTGGGCAACTTGCTTATGATTGTAGTAGGTGCAGTTTTTATCTATCTGGCTATCAAGAAAGATTTCGAGCCCCTGCTGCTGGTGCCTATTGGCCTGGGTATTATCTTGGGAAATATTCCCTTCCGATCTGATGCTGGTTTGGAGATTGGTCTCTATGAAGACAACTCCGTGCTGAATATCTTCTATCAGGGTGTGCGCCAAGGTTGGTATCCGCCACTTATCTTCTTGGGTATTGGCGCTATGACCGACTTTTCGGCTTTGTTGGCAAATCCTAAGTTGATGCTCATTGGAGCTGCGGCCCAGTTTGGTATCTTTGGTGCCTACATGCTGGCATTGGCCTTTGGCTTCGAACCCAATCAGGCTGCAGGTATTGCTATTATCGGTGGTGCCGATGGACCTACCGCCATCTTCCTCTCTTCTAAGTTGTCACCCAACCTCATGGGTGCTATTGCTGTTTGTGCCTATAGTTATATGGCGCTTGTACCACTGATTCAGCCCCCTTTGATGCGTCTGCTCACCACAAAGAAAGAGCGTGTCATTAAGATGAAACCCTCTCGTCAGGTCAGTCAGACCGAGCGTATCCTGTTTCCCATCATTGGTCTCTTAATTACGACCTTCATCGTGCCTTCAGCTTTGCCTCTATTGGGTATGCTGTTCTTTGGAAATCTGCTGAAAGAGAGTGGTAAGACCACTCGTTTGGCCAAGACGGCAGGCAATGCCCTGAATGATATCGTCGTGGTGTTGTTGGGTCTCACAGTAGGCTGTTCTACGCAGGCCAGCGAGTTTCTTACTCTTAACACCGTGTTTATCTTTGCCATTGGTGCCTTTGCTTTTGCTTTAGCTACCGCCAGTGGCGTATGCTTCGTTAAGTTTATGAACCTCTTCCTGCCAAAGGATAAGAAGTTGAACCCGCTGATTGGTAATGCTGGTGTCAGTGCCGTTCCTATGGCAGCCCGTATCAGCAATAATATGGGTCTGGAGTATGACCGTCACAACTTCCTCCTGATGCACGCTATGGGGCCAAATGTGGCTGGTGTCATCGGTTCTGCTGTTGCAGCTGGTGCTCTTCTAGGTTTCTTGTCGTGATTATTAGCTTCAAATATCATGAGCCGCAATCTCTAATGTGATTGCGGCTCACTTTTTTTATTCTGCTAATAGGGAGGGGGAGGATCTTTTTATTGAAACAAAAAAAGA
This sequence comes from uncultured Prevotella sp., assembly GCA_946614175.1. Lineage (GTDB taxonomy): Bacteria > Bacteroidota > Bacteroidia > Bacteroidales > Bacteroidaceae > Prevotella. The sequence continues at coordinate 29,536 of CAMOGP010000003.1, forward strand.
GGATATATCACTAAGATATATCCTCAAGTTTCCTTTAGTTCGCTAAATTACTCAGCAACAACAGCTGTGTCAGCAGCAGTAGTGTCAACTGTAGCAGTAGTGTCAACGGCAACAGTAGTGTCTACCTCAGCGATTGAATCTGTAGCAACCTCCTCAGCGGGTTTGTTACCATTACCACAAGCTACGAACATAGCTGCAACTGCGAACATAAATGCAATCTTTTTCATTTCTTTTTTGCTTTTTAAAACTGTAAAACAATCATTTGTTTATTAAAACGATGCAAAGGTATACATTTTTTTGATACGATGATACATTTTTTTCAATTTTTTTTTGATGTTTTTTGTAACATTTTTATAAAACACTGTAAATCAATAAGATACGAAATGTTAAAAATAGTATATAAACAACACTTAAATGAAATTAAGACAAAAAAGCGTGTTTTTCGCTAATTAATGCGTACCTTTGCAACATAGAAGATTAATGATATGATAGATACATCAGCCTTTCAAGGCAAAACAGCCGTATATTATACCCTAGGGTGTAAGTTGAATTTTTCTGAGACATCCACTTTTGGCAGGTTATTACAGGAGTTAGGTGTTCGTACAGTCCATAAGGGTGAACTGGCGGACATCTGTCTGATAAATACCTGTTCGGTTACCGATGTGTCCGATCATAAATGTCGTCAGGCTATCCATAGATTGGTGCGTGAGAATCCTGGTGCCTTTGTTGTAGTGACCGGATGCTATGCCCAGTTGGAAGCCGAGGCTGTGAGCAAGATAGAGGGTGTAAGCCTGGTATTGGGCTCCAACGAGAAAGCAAATCTCGTGCAGTTCCTGTCAGAGGCCTTTGTTAATCGCAGTTCCATCGCGACATACAAGACCGAGAAAACCAAAGATATCAAGACTTTTGCACCGTCTTGTTCAAGAGGAAACCGTACGCGCTATTTTCTGAAGGTGCAGGATGGCTGTGACTATTTCTGTACCTATTGTACAATCCCGTACGCGCGCGGGTTCAGTCGTAATCCAACGATAGCCTCGCTGGTGGCACAGGCCCAACAGGCTGCAGCAGAGGGAGGCAAGGAAATCGTGCTAACGGGGGTGAATATAGGCGACTTCGGCAAGACCACAGGGGAGAAGTTCATTGATTTGGTTAAAGCCCTTGATCGTATAGAGGGCATCCGTCGTTATCGTATCAGCAGTCTGGAACCCGACCTGCTGAGCGACGAGCTTATAGACTACTGTGCCAAAGAGAGTCGTGCCTTTATGCCTCATTTCCATATCCCCTTGCAAAGCGGAAACGACGAAGTGCTGCGCCTGATGCATCGTCATTACGACCGACAACTTTTTGCAGATAAGATACTGCGTATTAAGGAACAGATGCCTGATGCCTTTATCGGTGTGGATGTGATGGTGGGATGCCGTGGTGAGACCCCCGAATGTTTCGAGGATGGGTATGAGTTTATCAGGTCGTTGCCCATTACCCAATTGCATGTTTTCCCTTACTCAGAGCGTCCGGGTACGTCGGCTCTGAAGATAGACTATGTGGTGCCTGAGAAGGAAAAGAAGCAGCGTAGTAAGAGATTGCTGGAACTCTCTGACGAGAAGACTGTCAGTTTCTATGAGCAGTTTATCGGTCAGGAGGCTGAGGTACTCTTTGAGAAGGCTACGCGCGGACGTGCCATGCATGGGTTTACCAAAAACTATATCCGCGTAGAACTGTTGCCTTCTGATGCCAAACCTGAGTATGACAATGAACTGATCAGGGTGCGTATGGGAGATTTTAATCATGACAAGACCGCATTAAATGCAACAATCATCAATGGATAAGTTAGCTATTGTTATCTTAAACTGGAATGGCGCCAACATGCTCCGCCAGTATCTGCCCAGCGTATTGGAATATTCAAGGGACGAGGCCGTGGTCTATGTAGCTGATAACGCCTCTACAGATGAGAGTATCACCTTGTTGAAGGAACTGTTCCCTGAAGTGAAGTTGATCCTGCTGGAAAAGAACTGGGGCTTTGCTGAGGGCTATAACAAAGCCCTGGAACAGGTTGATGCCGAGTATTATCTGCTGCTGAATAGCGATATAGAGGTAACCAAAGGATGGCTGACGCCCCTGCTTGCATTTATGGACGCACATGCTGAGGTTGCAGCTTGTCAACCCAAACTATTGAGCATTTATCAGCGCGACAGTTTTGAGTATGCAGGTGCATGCGGTGGCTATCTGGACCGTTATGGATATCCGTTCTGCCGCGGAAGAGTCTTTGATGTTGTCGAGAAAGACCAAGGACAATATGATGAGCCTGCAAAGATACATTGGGCTACAGGTGCAGCTCTCCTCGTGCGTGCGCGTATATATAAAGAGGTGGGCGGACTGGATGGCCGCTTCTTTGCCCATCAGGAAGAGATTGAGATGTGCTGGCGTATGCGTATCCGCGGTTACCAGCTCTACTGTCTGCCTGAGAGTAAAGTCTATCATGTAGGAGGTGGTACGCTGCCAAAGTCGAACCCCATGAAGACCTACCTGAATTTCCGCAATAACCTGACGATGCTGTACAAGTGCCTGCCAGAGAAAGACCTGAAGTCCGTGATGCGCTGGCGCTGGTTCCTGGATTACCTGGCTGCTTTCCAGACGCTGTTGCTGAAGCGTAACGTGGGCGACTTCAAAGCCATTTTCAGAGCCCGTCGCGACTTTAAGCGCTGGCGCAGGGATTTTAAAAACGACCGTCAGCAGATTCAGCAAAGTAGGGTAGCTGCCCATGATGCAGAGTTCGCGCCATTCCTGTTGCTTTGGCGATACTATGCAAAAGGCTGTAAGACGTTCAGTCAGTTAGGACAATAAAAACAAGCGGCACTCATTTTCCAATGGGTGCCGCTTTTGTTGTATTGCCTTTCCTTTATTTCAAAGGCTTGATGGCAAATGTGAAGTCATACTCCTTGAAAGGAACACGATATTCGTTGCGAGGCCATGCACCCCATGAGTTCACGCAACCCAGGCCCAACTGACGCTGCTGGATATGAACGCTGGTGTAACCTGACGGAACCAGGTCGCCACTATGACGTCCCCAAGCCTTGTCCTTATGAGGACCGTCGTCAAGCTGGCCAGTGGTGTAGGGCAGGGCAGAAGCCTCCATCGGTGCGTTGGAATAGAACTGCAGCCCCTTTCCGCTTTGGTTGATGACTGAGAACCAGCGTACGTCAACGTGGTTACCACTCTCCTGTGGACGGATATACTCAAAATACTCATCCTTCACGGCATTCCTATACACGCCCAGGAACTCAGAATCCTTACGGTCGCTGTAGGTCTCGACAGGACCACGTCCGTAATACTCCACCTGGTCGTACTGCTTAGGCATCTGGATACCCATGCCAAAGCGGAACATCTCGCTCATCTTGGCTTCATCCTCAGGCTTCAGCTGCTCACGTACAATCACTTCACCATCAGCAGTGAGGGTGTAGGTCATTGTGAGGATGGCAAAAGCCGGACGACGCTCATCGCGGTTTCTTGGACCTGCCGTGCGAGTGGCGGGTTCGCGCAGTTCTATGGTGACGGTAACGGAATTGTCGCCTGTCTTGAAATCTTTCACCCTTGTCTCAGGACTCTTCCAGGCAGAGAAGCGATTCTGCAGCTGAGCACCATAGTCATTATCCGTTGGAGCACGCCAGAACTCAGGCACGATGCTCTCACGGAACTGCAACATATCCTGACCATCCACAGTCAGATAGTCTATCCATCCGTTCCAACGACCGATATAGAGATCGGTGCCTGCAGCAGAGAGTTTCACGTAAGTGTTGGTCTCTTCCTTCAGAACCTCAGCTGTCTCCTGTTTCAGTTCAGGATACTTGTACTCGTTGATGCAGAACTGCTGCTTTGCCAGTACCTGACCTTTCTCTATGAGAGGTGCACCGTTCTTTGACTTGAAGTAGAACGACACGAAAATCTCGTTGTCGCCATGATGACTCAATACGCGCTCAATGACCTTCTGCATCTCCTCTGAAGTGATCACCTTGCGCTGCTGTGGCTGGATGCCGCTGATGTCGATAGTGCCTTCGTGACCGAAGGTCATACCGTTAGGACAGTTGACACTCTCGTGGTGATGGCTGCCTACGCCGCCTACAAACCATTCCAGTTGCAGGTCGTCGAGCGTCTTAAAGAAATTCTCATTGTAGATTTCAAACTTACCGGCCTTCAGGTCCACATCCTTCACCCATACGCTCTGATAGTAGTAGCCTACCTCGTAGGCATGAGGATTCAGGCGACGGTCTGGTGCGATGATAC
>CAMOGP010000004.1 GCA_946614175.1 uncultured Prevotella sp.
GCGCATCATGAACGACATTCACGAGAACTGCGTGAAGTACGGTACACAGGCTGACGGATACATCAACTACGTGAAGGGTGCTAACGTAGCAGGCTTCATGAAAGTTGCTAAGGCCATGATGGCTCAGGGCATCGTATAAGTAATGACAACACAAAAACAGTTACTATAAAAAAAGACTCGCCTCCGAAATGGAAGCGAGTCTTTTATTATTAATAGTTAGTCTATCGTCTTGACTCCTTTGACTCCTTTAACTCCTTAACTACTTAACTACTTTCTGATAATCACCACCTGGCCGTCGGCAGACAGCTTGATGATGCTTGAAGGCTGATGAGGCTGATGCTCTTGTCGGCGTGTCCAACAAACATAATCCACTTTCTCAAGGATACGCGGATCAATATCACGGTAATTCTGGGCAGCGGGTTCACCACTAATATTTGCAGATGTTGATACTATCGCCTTTTGGAAGCGGAAACAAAGTTCCTGAGAGAATGCCTCCTTTGTAATACGAATGCCGATAGAGCCATCTTCTGCAATCAGATTGGGTGCTAAATTAACTGCTCCATCAAGAATCAACGTCGTAGGTTTATCTACGCAGTCTATAAGCTGCCAAGCCACATCGGGCACATTTCTTACATAGCGTTGCAGACGAGCGTCACTGTCAACAAGACAGATAAGCGCTTTAGAATCATCACGCTGTTTAATTTCATATACACGTTTGACGGCCTCCGCATTAGTAGCATCACAACCGATACCCCATACGGTATCCGTAGGATAGAGAATCACCCCACCCTTTTTCATCGCCTCAATGGCGTTCTTAATATCCTGTTCCTGTGTCATAATATTCTGTTTTTGCGAGTGCAAAGTTACACATTATTATAATAAAAAAACGACATTTTACTGAAAAAATCCTTAAACACGTTATAAACTATTGGCGGAAAGAAAAAAACTTAGTAACTTTGCATCATCGATTAATAAACAAAAAAGATGAAAAAAATACTGATTGCAATGATGCTGACAATGCCAATGGTCATTTCAGCTCAGGACAACACATGGGAGCAGGTACAACAGAACAACCTTGACCAGAAATACATGGTTGGTGCTGTACCAGAAGTTGATGGTCACGTTGTGTTCTCAACAACAATCAACGCACCCGGTAAAAATGCTCAGCAAATCTATGACATACTTCATGAGGAACTGCTGAAAATGACAAAAGAGCCCAATCAGATTGAGCAGAGCCGTCTTACACTCGAAGACAAAGAAAACAATAAATTGGTAGCCTCCTATCAGGAGTGGCTTGTTTTCAAGAATAAGCCTCTGAATTTGGACCGTACTCGTTTCCTTTACCAGATTATTGCTGATTGTAAGGATGGACAGGCCAACGTAAAAGTGAATCGTATCGTCTATATCTACGATGAGGAGCGTGATATGACAACCTATAAGGCTGAGGAATGGATTACCGACAAATACGGTCTGAACAAGAAAAAGACTAAATTGGCTCGTGTCAGCGGCAAATTCCGTCGTAAGACCATTGACCGCGTTGACTATATCTTCAACCGTTTCAAACTGTTGCTTCAGAAATAAACTATGTCAGAACAAGAATCGCTGCTACCACCTGAAGAGCGCGACAAGGTGGAGCATCCCAAACGTCACAATCTGGAGCCCTTTCGTGACTCCACTAGGACACGTGAACTAAGATTCTGGCTGAATATCCTTTTTATGATTGGCGCCATTGCAGGCTTAGTGGTCTATTTCCATGCCAGCCAGTCGGTAGCCATGTGGATTTTAGCAGTATCGTGTGGTTTTAAATTCATAGAATTAGCATTGCGCATACTAAAAATATGAGAAAAAAGCAGTATCTGCTTCTTACAATGATGGCCGTCAGTTTGCTGAACGGCCAATATTTGTTAGCACAGACCAATAGAACAACCAACGGATTAGACGGATTTAACAGTTTCGACAGCAACGATCCAAATAGTCGTACATTTAATCCTTTTGACAACGACTCTACGAAGCAACACAAAGAGATACCGAAGGGAATCTACACTTGGACCGTTGACCGCAAGTTTGGCGACATCAGAAGAGTTGATGTAGACACCTTACCGCATCTATACCCGCAAACCACATTGGCAATGGGACGACAGATGCAATACAACACATTAGGTAATAACTACACAGCTCGACAGAACCGTATTTTCATTGACCGTAAGGAGAAACAGCAGTTTGCATTTACCGAGGTTTATGATATGGTACTTAAACAACCCGACGAATTCCATTTCACCAATACACTCTCGCCAATCACCAACCTGAGTTACGACAACTGTGGAAACAAGACTGATGGCGAAGATCATCTGCAAGCAAAGTTTGCCGTGAATGCAGGTAAACGTGTGGGATTGGGAATGGATATAAACTATTCCTACGCTCGAGGATACTACCAGAATCAAAGCATCAGTCATTTTGGTGCCACGTTCTATACGAGTTATTTAGGTGATCAGTATCAGCTGCATGCCCTCTACTCAACCAACCATCAAAAAGCCACAGAAAATGGTGGTGTCACTAATGATGATTATATCAGGCATCCAGAACTCACAGAGCAGTCATACTCTGCCAATGAGATACCTGTCATCCTGCAGCAGAATTGGAATCGTAACGACAACCAGCACCTGTTTCTGACGCATCGCTACAGTCTGGGCTTTTATCAGGATGTGCCCATGACAGAGGAAGAGAGAAAGGCAAAGGAATTTGCTTTAGCATCAGCACTTGACAACAAGAAGGATAGTACAGACGCTTCTAACGAAACAGCTGCTGCAGACTCTGCCATGCTGTTTATGAAACATGAGTTCAAGCCTGTGACCAGCTTCATTCATACCGCAGAAATAAACAGTTATGAGCGCATATATCAGGCGTACCAGACGCCCACCAAATACTACGCAAACACTTACTATAATCGTTATAACAACTCCTATTCTAACGACTCAATATACGATCTGACTAATTATTTCAGTTTAAAGAATACCCTTGCTATTGCCTTGATGGAAGGCTTTAATAAATATGCGATGGCAGGTCTGAAAGTCTTTGCCTCTCATGAGTTGCGCCGCGCTAAGATGCCTTTGTCTATTGCCAGCGACAACGCCATGCTTGGTACTATTAATGAACACAATGTTAGTATCGGTGGACAACTGCAACGCACTCAGGGACACACCCTCCATTATGACGTCCTGGCTGAGACATGGGTGGCTGGCGAGGATATAGGTCAGTTAAAACTAGATGGACAGGCCGATCTGAATTTCGCATTCTTGGGAGACACTGTACGACTAGTTGCCAAGGGCTATTTCCATAGACTAAATCCCACGATGTACGAACGAAAATTTCATGCAAAGCATTTCTGGTGGGATAACAATCTGGATAAAGAGACACGTACACGCGTTGAAGGAAACTTTACCTACGAGAAAACTAAAACAACATTACGTGTTGCTGTGGAAGAGATTCAGAATTATACCTACTACGCTATGTCTTACACACGTGCCAACGACACCAATACGCTGCTCTCGGCTGGTGTCAGACAACATGGTGGTAACCTGCATGTGCTCACTGCCCAACTGGATCAGAAACTCAAATTTGGTCCTTTACACTGGGATAATGTATTGACCTACCAGTCAACATCAAATGAAGGCGTGCTGCCCTTACCTACTTTCAATGCATTCTCGAATCTCTATCTGGAGTTTATGGTAGCTGGTGTGCTGCGTGTGGAGTTGGGCGGTGCTGCTACCTGGTTCACAAAATACGATGCACCCGATTTCTGTCCAGCCATTAACCAGTTTGCTGTACAAGAAAATGCACAGGCGCGAACAGAGATTGGCAATTTCCCCTTCGTTGACATCTATGCAAACCTGCACCTGAAGCATGCACGCTTCTTCCTGATGATGCAGAATGCCACAGCTTCATCATTCAACAGAAATTATTTCCTGACACCACACTACGCACAAAATGATGCAACCATTCATTTTGGTGTATCGTGGAACTTCTTCAACTAAAATTTTCTTAAGAATAATAGAGAACTTCACACCATAGGATGGCTAAACCAAAAAGCCATCCTATGAGTACTTTTAGGGTGATATTCTTTATATACCAACTCAGGTGGATATGTTCAAGTTTCATCAGTGCCAGACCACATACACTACCAACACTAAGAAGACAACCACCAACTGCTGTACAATAAGCTATAACTTTCCAATAGGTTCCGTTCTGGGCATAGTCACCAGCATTCCATACATCATACATAAAGATATCGCTGGCTGCAATAGTGAACGAGTCAACAAGACTACTGAGAATACCTGACAGAATGCCAACAATCCACAGATTACCTATTGTTGCATCAATCCAATCGGCCACATCCGTAAATACACCCGTTTCACTCACCACGCCAAGTCCCAACATGATACCCATCACGAAGAGCATCTGTTGAATAGCCTCATACTGAATAACACGTGGAATACGGCGTTGTGATGTTTGGTCGGCATTCATCAACTTGCGATTAAAGGCCTCGTTGACAACCCACAACAAAGCGAGAACCACCAATGCACCAAGAAAAGCAGGCAGACGGGTGATACTTAGAAAAGTAGGTACGAACCATAAGCCGCCGATACCAACCAAGAACATCAGCATACGCTGCCAACGGTTAAGACGGGTATCGTCACCTCGGAATGGTGCTACACCCCATTCAATATCCAAACGGGCCGGCAACTGACGTCCAATAAGATATGTAGGCACCACCCACGATACAAGCGCAGGCCAAGCCAGATAACTGGAGAAATTGGAAGCCGTAACAGCCTCATTGGCCCATAACATCAGACCTGTAGGGTCACCAATTACGGTAAAACAACCACCGCAGACAGCAGCCAGCACAATAGCAGAGCCTATAAACATACGTTGCGCACGACTCTTCACAATATTATGCATGATAACCAGCATCACAATCGTGGTGGTAAGATTATCCAAATTGGCAGAAAGTATAAAGCTTGCCAGCGTAATAGTCCAAAGCAGACGTTTTGTATCGCGTGTACGAATCCATTCACTGATAAAGTCAAAACAACCATTTGTATTCAGTATATCAATGATAGACATCGTTGCCAGAAGATACATGACGATGGCAGCTGCTTTACCCACATACTTCAAGAAAATGCTGTCGTAGATAAAGTTCTTTACCTGCTCGCTGGAAGCGGCATTTCCATCGAGAAAAGCCTCATAGGCCCCAGGATGCATATCCATTACAAAGTCATTACCCCAAATGATATAGACTACCCATCCTATAGCTGCAAGAAAAATGCTGATAGCAGCCTTATTCACACCTGTAAGGTGAGTCGTAGCAATCAAAAGATAACTAAGCAGCAGCAATAAAATAATAATCAATGTCATCGGTAAAGACTTTTATAATGGATATACTCTGGGTAATATAAATGACTTACTTCGTCTTTGTCGAGTCAGAAGCAGTCACCTTCTTATAGCGACGGTTCATACCGTTCACAACATCAGTAGTGATATCGAAACGCTTGTCAGCATAAAGCACGGCTGCCTTGTTGACAATCATATCATACTTCTTGTCTTTGTTATAGTCGGCCAAGAAATTATCGAGGCTATCCTGAAATGCCTGCAGAAATTTCTGCTGCTCGCTTGCCAACTCGTTTTCCAAACGCTGCTGCAAAGCCATGATATTCTGCTGCTCGCGCTGCAAATTTGCCTGAGCTGCCTCGGCCTGCTCACGTGATGTAAAACCGTTACTCTGAAGCTTCTGCTGGAATGCTTGTGCATTCTTCTCCAACTGAGCCGTCTTAGTCTGGATGGTATTACGAGCATTGGTACCCTTCTTCTCCAATTCGAGCGACTTCTCCTTAGCAAACTCATACTGTGCTGTCAGAGTATCAATTTCAATGTAGGCGATACGTATACCATCACCACTTGTCGCTACTGCTGCCTCAGGCTCTTCATCCATCTTAGGAGCAGAGTTATTACAAGCTGATGTAAGACCAACAAGGGTCAGAAGTGCAAAAGCACGGAAAAAGTTTTTTTTCATCTTTTGTTATTGATATTATTAATTATTTCTTTCACTAACTGATATGCGACTCCTTGTACGCTGCTCACGATCCTGATCCATCACACAATGAATACCACGTTGACGCATTGCCTTTGAATCATGGATATGTTGCGACGAGAAGCGCCCATTCTTACGAAAAACCAGTTTTATGCACAAAAATGCCATCGAGATAGCAATTATTAACGTGCTGATTGCAATTATTTCAACCATTTTTACTAACTTTGCGGTTGCAAAGGTAATAATTAAATATTAAACATTAAACAATAAAACATTAAAAATGAATAAAAGCACACTAAAACCTGCTTCTGTATTTGAACAGTTCGCTAAAATAAACAAAATTCCCCGTCCTTCAAAACGTGAAGAAAAGATGATTGAATACCTCAAGAATTGGGGTGAGAGCCACGGTCTTGAGACAAAAGTCGACGAGACGGGCAATGTCTTGATACGCAAGCCAGCCACAAAGGGTTACGAAAATAAAAAGACCGTTATCCTGCAGAGCCATATGGATATGGTATGCGATAAATTGGTGGATGTTGACTTCGATTTCGACAAGGATGCCATCCAGACCTATGTTGATGGCGACTGGCTGAAGGCTAAGGGCACTACACTAGGTGCCGATGACGGTATAGGTTGCGCTATCGAACTGGCAATACTCGAAGCACAAGATATTGAGCACGGCCCCTTGGAGTGTGTCTTCACACGTGACGAAGAGACTGGACTTAGTGGTGCCGAGGGCATGAAGTCTGGCTTTATGACTGGAGATTACCTCATCAACCTCGACTCAGAGGACGAAGGCGAGATGTTCGTATCATGTGCAGGTGGACGCAACACACAGGCTAAATTCACTTTCCAACGCGAAGAGGCACCTGCAGGTTCTTTCTTCCTGCGTGCACAACTGAAAGGTCTTACCGGTGGTCATTCTGGTGACGATATCAACAAAAAGCGTGCAAACGCTATCAAACTCCTGGGCCGTTTCCTCTTTCAGACTATGAATCGCTACGAGGGCGTACGCCTGGCACAGTTCCACTCTGGCAAGCTACACAACGCTATTCCTCGCGACGGAATGTTTGTTATAGCTGTTCCTCATGATGTAAAAGAGAACGTTAAGGCCGACTGGAACATTTTCTCTGCTCAGGTAGAGGACGAGTTCCACGTTACCGACACCCAAATGGTATGGACAATGGAAAGTACCGAGGCTGAAGCTGTTATCGATGCTAAGGTTGCACGCAATTTCGTATGGGCACTGCAAGCAGTGGATAATGGTATCTACGCTATCTGTCAGGATCCCGAACTAAACGGTATGGTAGAGACTTCTTCAAACATTGCTGCTATCCACTCAGCAGAGACAGAAATAACAATTCTCTCCTCACAGCGTTCTAACGTGATGTCTAATCTCGACAATATGTGTGCCACCATCGTAGCTACCTTCCAACTGGCTGGTGCCGAGGCCTACAGCAGCGATGGCTATCCTGCATGGAAGATGAAAGCTGAGAGTAAGTTGCGCGATACTGTCGTTGAGACCTACAAGGAGCTGTTTGGCAAGGAGCCTGTTGTACGTGGTATCCACGCTGGTTTGGAATGCGGTCTCTTCTCAGAACGCTATCCCAACATCGACATGATATCATTCGGTCCCACGCTGCGTGATGTTCACACACCCGATGAGCGCTTGTATATCCCCACTGTACAGATGGTATGGGATCACCTATTGCTCATTTTGAAACGCATCTAATATAATAAGGTGAATCAAGAATACATAGAAATCAAGGGTGCACGCGTCAATAATCTGAAGAATATTGACGTGCGCATTCCTCGTAATAAATTCGTTGTCATATCTGGTGTATCAGGTTCCGGCAAATCATCCTTGGCTTTCGATACTTTATATGCTGAAGGCCAGCGTCGCTATGTGGAGAGCCTAAGCAGTTATGCCCGCCAGTTTTTGGGACGTATGAACAAGCCTGAGTGCGACTTCATCCGTGGTATCCCGCCTGCCATCGCCATAGAACAGAAAGTGATAGCTCGTAACCCACGAAGCACAGTAGGAACTTCCACTGAAATTTACGAATTCCTGCGTCTGCTCTTTGCTCGCATTGGTCGTACCTATTCGCCCGTAAGTGGTGAAGAGGTAAAAAAGCACACAACGGAGGATGTAGTGCAGAAGATGCTGGAGTTCTCTGAAGGCACAAAAATCGTTGTGATGGCGCCTATCAAGGTACCCGAAGGCCGAACCTTTGATCAACAACTCAAGGCATTTATCCTGCAAGGTTATAGCAGGATGACATCACCAGGTGCCGCTAATGGAGAACAGTTTATTCGCATCGATGACTATTTGGACTCATTCTCTGCGTCAGAACCCAACGATAAGTCCTTTCTTGTTATCGACCGTTTGTCATCTTCCAATAATAAAGAGACCATCAGCCGACTCGTTGACTCTGCTGAAACAGCGTTCTTCGAGGGGCGCGGCGAGATGCGCCTGATGATACTGCCCTCCGGATTAAGCTATGATTTCTCAACCCGCTTCGAGGCTGATGGAATCACTTTCGAAGAGCCTACCGACCAACTTTTCTCGTTCAATTCGCCAGCAGGTGCGTGTCCTGAATGTCAGGGCTTTGGCAAAGTTATGGGTATTGACGAGCATCTGGTCATCCCCAACCCCAGTCTATCGCTCTACGATGGATGTGTGGTATGTTGGCACGGCGAGAAAATGGGAGAATGGAAAAACTGGTTCATCCGTCATGCTGCAAAAGACGACTTCCCTATCTTCGAGCCTTATTACAACCTGACTCAGCAGCAGAAAGACTGGTTGTGGCATGGTCTGCCCTCTGATCGCGGTGCAAAGGAAAAACCCTGTATTGACTCTTTCTTCCAAATGGTGAAAGAGAATCAATACAAGATTCAGTATCGTGTGATGCTGGCGCGCTATCGCGGAAAGACGACATGTCCAACCTGTCACGGCACACGTCTGAAACCGGAAGCAGAATATGTAAAAATCGACGGACGAAGCATCACGGATCTTGTACAGATGCCCGTGGTGCGTCTGAAAGAATGGTTCACGCAGCTGAAGCTCTCAGAGCACGATGCAGAGGTGGGTAAACGTCTCTTATTAGAGATTACATCACGATTGCAATTCCTTCTGGATGTGGGACTTGGCTATCTGACGCTCAATCGTTTGTCCAACTCTCTTTCTGGTGGTGAGAGTCAGCGTATAAACCTCTGTACATCTCTTGGAAGCAGTCTGGTTGGTTCACTTTATATACTCGATGAACCCAGCATCGGATTGCACTCTCGCGACACCGACCGCCTGATTCATGTACTCAAAGAATTGCAGGCGCTAGGCAATACCGTCGTCGTGGTGGAGCATGACGAGGAGATTATACGTGCTGCCGACTACATCATCGACATAGGTCCTGACGCAGGTCGCCTAGGAGGTGAGGTCGTGTATGCAGGGAGTCCTGATGAGACAAGTGATACTGTTAAGTCTAACCGTTCTTACACACTCCAATATCTCTCTGGTGAAGAGACCATCCACGTGCCAGCGAGCCGTCGCCCATGGAATCACCATATCGATATTAAGGGGGCTCGGATGAACAACCTGCGCGGTATCAATGTAGAGATACCTCTCAACGTGCTCACGGTGGTAACTGGTGTATCTGGTTCCGGAAAATCCAGTCTTATCAAGGGTATCCTATACCCTGCCCTCAAGCGCCATTTGGGTGATGTCTGCGATGCCCCTGGTGAATACGGTGGACTGGCTGGCGACCTCAATGCTATCCGTCGCGTGGAGTTTGTAGACCAGAATCCTATCGGCAAGTCCTCGCGCTCTAATCCCGCCACTTACGTTAAGGCCTACGATGCCATTCGCGACCTCTTTGCCGCGCAACCTCTATCGCAACAGATGGGATTCACGCCTCAGTATTTCTCATTTAATGCCGATGGCGGACGTTGTGACGAGTGTAAGGGTGCGGGTACTATCACTGTCGAGATGCAGTTCATGGCCGACCTCGTGCTGGAATGCGAAGCCTGTCACGGCAAGCGATTCAAACACGATATCCTAGACGTCAGATACGAAGGCAAGAATATCGATGATATCCTGAATATGACGATTACTGAGGCCATTGAGTTCTTCAAGGCACACGGCGAGAAAACTATCGTCAACCGCCTGAAACCTCTGGAAGATGTTGGTCTGGGGTATATCAAACTGGGACAGAACTCTAGCACTCTATCGGGTGGTGAGAACCAGCGCGTCAAACTGGCCTATTTCATCGGACAGGAGAAGCTGGAGCCTACACTATTTATCTTTGACGAGCCTACCACGGGTCTGCACTTCCACGATATAAAGCGCCTCATGTCGTCACTCGACGCCCTGATAGAACGCGGACATACCGTGCTGATTATTGAGCATAATATGGATGTCATCAAACTGGCCGACCATGTTATCGACCTCGGTCCTGATGGTGGAGACAAGGGAGGTAACCTCGTTATAGCAGGCACTCCAGAAGAAGTAGCACAATGTAAGAATAGTATAACCGGTCAATACTTAAAGCTAAAAATATGAAAGAACTCAATTGGAAACCAGTGATCATGGAATGTCAGATGGAGGAACTAAGCAGCGACGAGCAGTTCCTTCTGCAGAAAGCCATTGAATATACGAACAACAGTTATGCGAAGTATTCTCACTTTCATGTAGGAGCCGCCATACAGTTGTCCAATGGTATCGTAATACCTGGATGTAATCAGGAGAATGCTGCCTTCCCTGCAGGAATATGCGCAGAACGTTCTGCTATCTTTGCTGCAGGTGCACAGTATCCGGAAGAAGCTATCGAGATGATTGCTATTGCAGCCCGCGAACCGGGTGGCGACCTCACCAGCGAACCCATAAGTCCGTGTGGAACCTGCCGCCAGGTCATCATTGAAACTGAGACAAGGTTCTCCAAGCCCATGCGTATTCTACTCTACGGCAAGAACCGAATATATGTGATGGATGGCATCAAAAATCTGATGCCGCTATCGTTCACGAAATTTTAATAGCATCCCCACCCTTGGACAGGTGATATAGAATCCAAGTGAAAGTCGTACTTCAAATTATCCTCATCGATTAATTTGAAGTGCTTCTTTCCTTGAATAGAGTCTTTGGATGATTCCCATTTCACATTTTTAAAAAGCAGTGTATCTACTCCTTCCTCATAAGGCGTACGCAACAGTGTATTAGCAAATTGGTAGTTATAGGTGTTAAGTGTGTCCACGACAACACCCATCACCACATCCTCATCATAACCCGTCACAATACTGCTGTCGCAATTCATGCCGTATAAAGGCAATATATTACTAAAGCGGAGGGCTGCACCGCGTCCACCTACAAAGGGATAAAACTGCGCAAACGTACATCTGTTGACGTCAGCCCTTCCACCATATACCGCCAAACAATCGCCCTGTGTATTCGACAACTGACAATAACGCAGGCGAATATTCGAGTTATAGCTCACCACGCCAGCGCCTTTACAATTATGTATCACGCAATGGTCCAAATCAAGACGCCTTACATGCTCCGTATAGGTTGCTGAGTCGCAGCAGATACCATATTTCCCTGAATTACGTATCTCAGTATGCCGTAGTAAGTTGCGCGTTGACGAACTGCGGAACACCACACCACCATCATTCCCCCACTGACCACTCACACGATCATAAGGCAGATAATCAAACATATGATCCAATCTGTCACCACGCATCACCACGCTATCTGTCAACAATCGTCCATAGACCTCCAATCCTGGCCCTTCGTGGAAATACAGCGTTGTGTTACGAATCGTCAGTGTAGCAGCACTATCCACCTTCAAACCACCATACACAATAATTGGTTTCTTGCTCTCTATCAGGGTGTCCTGATGCACCACAACGTTACACATTTCCACTGCATCCCAGGTATGCCCCTGCAACACCAAAGGTTGCTCAACACCGTTCTCCAATTTAAACACAAGTCTATCCTCCACCAACTGTGGCTCTAACATCCCATTCTCAGGTGCAGTCAATTCCACGAAAACTCGGATGCTGTCACCACCTCTCACCTCCAATTCGGTGACCACTGAACCTATAGAATTATCCAAATATGCTCCATCCACATTGACGCGGAACCCTGTCTGGTTACCTTTAGATAGTCTGACGCTCTGAAGTCGAATACCATCGTTATTGCGATTATACACCCAGAAATCATACGTTCTTGACCCCACGGTAGAAAATACAGTATCCATTTTCAGTGAGTCGACTGAAAACGATAATCGTACTGACGTACTCGTAGTAAACACGTCGTCTTCGCACCCCACCAGGGTCATGATTATAGAAAAGAAAAATAAAATCCGTCGTATCATATCAATAATACAACGGATTTTCTTCTATTTTATTCTTTTTTCGTTCAAGAATTTCGCATTATTCTGTCTGTAAATAACGCATAAACACCTTAAAATTCTACAATGGTAGTTTTACATCTTTATCCATAACAAATCGGGCAACCAGCGGAAGATGGTCACTGAAGCCAGGTTGATAACGGTAGTTTTGGAAAGTACGGAAAGGACGCTTACCACCATACAGAGGTTCATCCTCCAAAAGAAAGGGAGCATCGTTTATATAGGCTGCATCTACCTTATTATATAATAGAGGTGAAACGAATACATGATCCAGGGAATGCCACTCTCCGCGATAACGATAGGTACCAGATGCCACGCCATGAAGACCACGGGCATCACAGGTAATGTTACGCAGACCTAAAGTGCAGAGTTCCATCAAGGCTGGACTATCACAATAGTCATTAAAATCGCCCGTGATGATGACATGTGCTGTGGGACCGAGTTCAGCGAGTTTATGCTGCAGTTGGATTACAACCTGGCGACGATTAGGTCGTGACAATCGCTCACCACCATAACGACTAGGACTATGGACAACGAAGACGTTGAGCGTGTCTCCATTAGAACAGCAACCTCGCACGTAAAGGATATCACGTGTAGGACGCATACCAGACAATGGAGGTACCTCTAAACAGTCATAGCATAAAGGGCGGAAAATAGCAGGCTGATACAGTAAGGCCACATCAATACCACGCAAATCGGGCGACTCCGTCATCAGATATTCATATCCGGCATTGCGGAGCAGACTGCGATGCGTAAGGTCATGGAGAACTGTATCATTCTCTACTTCAATCAAGGCAACAAGGTCGGGCAATCCATCAGAACAAGAAAGAATTTCCTGAGCAATGCGATTCTGTTTACTCCAATAGCGTACCGATGACCAATGGTGAGTGCCATCGGGTAAAAACTCAGTGTCCTCCTTTCCTACGTCGTGGCATGTATCGAACAGGTTTTCACAGTTCAACTCCACAAGCGTGAGAAAGGAGGACAGCAGTATAGTAAGAAACATCAGATTAGCAAACCTTCTCCAAACGTTTCATAATAGCAAACATAAAAATGGCCGAGATAACGCAGAGGCCAATGAATACGCTCCATACAGCCCACAAGGGAATATTACCCCAGAGGTAGCCACCGACACCGACCAGCTTATTTCCAATAGCAGTAGCCACGAACCAGCCACCCATCATCAGACCTTTGTACTTTGGAGGAGCCACCTTAGATACAAACGAGATACCCATGGGGGACAGCAGCAACTCAGCAAAAGTAAGTATCAAATAGGTGTAGATGAGCAATTGAGGTGTGACATCAGCCACATGTACAGCTACCGACTCGCCATCAGGACCAATCTCTGTCTGAGGCATGGGAAGACCGAAAGAGGCTACAGCCATCAAACAGTAAGCCAGACCAGCAACCACCATACCGTAGGCAATCTTACGAGGTGCTGAGGGCTCCTTACCGTGCTTTGACAACGCGCCGAAGATAGCCAGACTGACAGGGGTCAGCGCAACGACATAGAAAGGATTGAACTGCTGGAAGATAGGAGCTGAAACAGCAACAATCTCGCCAGAGTTGCGATCGTACTGAAAAAAGAGGAAACACAAAGCCAACGCAATGACCACAGCAGAGATACCACGAGCCTTGGTTGTCTTGCTTTGGAATAGAGAGAAACCACCATAGACGATGAATATCAGAGCTACGAGGTTCCATACGTCAAAGGCCATACCCTCAACACCAGTAGATGTCTGAGAGGTGAACTCGTCAGCGAAATAAGTCAGCGACAGTCCATTCTGATGGAAAGCCATCCAGAAGAAGATTACAACTGCGAATACTAGACAAAGTGCTACGATACGCGCCTTGGTGTCCTCCTTTGAAAGTTCCTCTACCTGCATCTGTTCACCTTTCTTAGCCGTGCCTCCCTCCACATGGCGGAAGGTACTGCGGAAGATGTAATAGATGGCAATAGAGAGGATGAGCGAAGCACATGCCACAGCAAAAGCGAAATGGTAGGAGTCGTTGACCGACGTGCCCAGATTCTGTTGCGCCCACTCCATAATCTTCACTGCAGCAGTAGGTGCAAAGAGCGCACCCAGGTTGATAGCCATGTAGAAAATAGAGAAACCAGAATCGCGCTGAGCGGCATATCGACTGTCGTTGTACAAATCGCCCACCATCACCTGCAGGTTGCCCTTAAACAGGCCCGTGCCCAGTCCGATAAGAAGCAGAGCAGCCAGCATCACCACCAGCGCTACGGTGTCACCTCCAAGGGGTACGGACAAAAGCAGATAGCCTGCAAACATAATGATAATACCCGTGGTAACCATACGACCAAAGCCAAATTTATCGGCCAGCCAACCACCTACGATAGGCAGGAAATAAACCAGCATCAGGAAATCGCTGTAGATTTCACCTGCCCAAGCAGCATCTAGTCCATAGTTAGCACGCAAGAAAAGTGCAAAGACGGCCAACATTGTGTAGTAGCCGAATCGCTCACCAGTGTTGGCCAAAGCCAACGCATAAAGTCCTTTCGGTTGATTTTCGAACATAATTAAATTTACTTAATATTAGAATTCTTGGTTTGTGTGATATCAAAGAGATAAGTTAGTTTCACGCAGATATTATTCAGGTTGGAACGCCCGAAATAATCGCGCTTGGAGTTGTTGAAGATATCGCCCAGTCCGTAGTAATAACGACCCTCAACGAGGAAATGACCCACATTCTTGAGCGAGAATTCCAGTCCTAAGCCGGCGGCAATACCATAGTCGACCTTGCGCTGTACAGACATCGTGTCCTGAGCAATAACGGAAGATGTTCGGCCCGTACCATCGACATAGACAGGCGTGCGGGCATCCCAGGGAAAATTCATCTTTATCTTTTCGTTAAGGAAAAAACCTACCTGCGGACCTGCCTGGACAAAGAACTGTACGCCACGGCGCTCACGTCCCCACCCCATTCGAGCCAGAACGGGAACCTGAAGATAGGTCAAATCACGCTGATATGACTCTGCGATTCCTGTTGTGGCATTGATGACAGGCTCGTCATTCGGTGTCAAGATACGCTCCTTCCACCCTACTTGGGCATAGTTGAACTCAGCCACAATAGCACAGATACTATTGAAATATTTCTCGGATGTATAGCGCAGAGAGAGACCACCTGTGATGCCTTGATGCATATCCTGAGGAACCTCGGGCATGAAGCCAACATTACTCAACATTATACCACCATTGAAACCGACAGAGAAATCATTGCGATGCTCGCCTACCTGTGCTACTGCCGATGCGAAACACATAATCGGCAGAAAAAAGGATAAAAACAGTCTTCTCATCTTTACCATTTAGTAATTGACTGTTTCTATGGTATGATCGTCCTTATAGTGAACAAACATAAAAGCTCTATTCTGCAGTCCACCATTACCCATACGCTCAAACTTCAGAGGTGTCTGCATGGGCTGATAACCAAAACGACCTGCTGCACCATCAAAAGTCATTCCATATTTATGCAGGCCACGCAGGAAAAACAACGCATGATCAAAGCCTGTGAGGGCAAAACGAGGCAGAGCCGACATCATCTCCTCACGGAAATACTGGCGATAAAGGGTCTGCAACCGCTGTACCTGGGGTAACTGCGTGTTGGTATAGAAAGGCGCAGGGATATAAACATTATACTTATGGAAGTTCTCCTGCTGATACTGCGTGTACATCATCCATTCTGTATAGCCAAACATGGCAATCTGTATAGCCGGGTTAGTGATTTTCACATCCCCCAGACGACCAAACGTGGCAATCAACTCGCGCGAACGAGCAGTATTAAGTATCACCAAATTAGGTTTGTCCTTTACAAAGGCTTTAGCGAAGTTGGCATCACTGGATTTCAGATTGGTGATGCTATAGGGTATGTCTGCAATCTCTAACTGACGACGATAGGTTGACGTGAAACTACCCTTGGTACTGGTTGAGTCGCCACAATCGATAATCACAGGATGATAGCCTTTGAAGAACTGGGCACAACGACGGGCAGTAGTCTCCGTCTGGTCATTGGGCGACTGATAGACCTGAAAAAGATTTCTGTTGGTAAATAGTTCGGGCGCGTGAATAGAAAAGGGTATGACCAAGATATTATGGTTTTTCTCTGTAAACTCGGACAACTGACTGACAAAACGAGAGTACAGGGGACCGAAAATAATATCGCAACGGGCAGCTGCGGGATCGGCTAACAGGGGCCTGACATCGCCATCCTCAGGCAGATTCCAAGCGTGGATATCAACGGAGATACCCTCTTTTTTCAACGTATCGCAAGCCATCAGCAAACCACGGTAATACTCCACCATTCGCTTGCCATCATTATTGACTTTATGAAGAGGGAGCATCACACCCACACGGATAGCACGCTGGCGTACATCGGTACTGAAAGTCTGACTGGCTGACGGAGTCACTACAGACATTTCTCCTGAAGGAATATTTATCACAGAGCCTTTTTTTAACTTGTATCCAGGTTCTTCCATGCCAGGGTTAGCCTGCACCAGTTGTTCAACAGTGATGCCATACATCTTAGAAATACCATACATGGTTTCTTTTTTCGCTACTTTGTGCGTGCGAACAGACTGAGCCACAGATATATATGGCTGACAGGCGAATAATGCGATTATCAGAAAATATCTTAATAAACTTTTCATAATACGCTATTTTTCAGTTTTCGACTACAAAAGTACAAAATTATTTTGTAACTTTGCATCCAAAACAAAAAGAATTATGAAAAAGAACTTGATATGGCTTATGGCCACCTTCATTTTAACATCTCTAAATATAGAGGCACAGAAGGTTTCCCCCACCCTGACATATATTGACAAGGATGGCAATCCACACGACACATTATGCATAGAAGACGGACAGGCTCCACTAGATGTCACCTTTCACGCTAATCCGTCGGACATGGGTGATTTGACGCCAACTTATGAATGGCATTTCTACAAGCAACAAGGAACAGAGGGCAACAAGGAGCTCTTTATACGTTATGAAGAGGAGACGCAATATACGTTTACAGAGTCTGGCAAATATACCATCACACTGAGAACAATTCTTGATAGTGATGGAACACAACTAGACGATGAGAGTATCAGTGTATTCATTGCTGACAGTTATCTTGAGTTTCCTAATGCTTTCTCGCCCAACGGTGACGATTTGAACCCCATTTTCAAGGCTAAGAGACATAAGAGTCTGGTGAGTTTTCATGCCTATATTATCAACCGATGGGGGCAGAAGCTGTTTGAATGGACTGATCCAGAAAAGGGATGGGACGGCAAGTACAAAGGTAAAGACGTGAAAGAAGGTGTCTATTTTCTGTTGTGCAAAGCTCGCGGAGCCGATGGAAAGGAATATAATATCCGCAAAGACGTAAACTTGTTACGTAAATTTATTGAGGGAGGACGTACGAGTGGCACAAACTGATAATCAGGGTAATATAGAGGTAAATGGTGCAAGAGTGCACAACCTCAAAAATATCGACGTAACAATACCCCGTCATTCTTTGACCGTCATCACTGGTTTAAGTGGTAGCGGAAAGTCATCATTGGCATTTGACACCATCTTTGCCGAGGGTCAACGGCGTTATATTGAAACATTTTCTGCCTATGCGCGCAACTTCCTAGGCGGTATGGAACGCCCTGACGTAGATAAGATTTCAGGTCTTTCGCCGGTGATAAGTATCGAACAGAAAACTACAAATAAGAACCCCCGCTCTACGGTTGGCACCACCACAGAAATATATGACTACTTACGACTGCTCTTTGCTCGCGCTGGCAAAGCCTACAGTTATATAACGGGCGAGCCAATGGTAAAATATACAGAGGAGCGCGTACTGGAGATGATTCAAAGCGACTATATGGGCCACAAGATTTATATCTTGGCCCCACTGGTCAGAAGTCGTAAGGGACATTATCGCGAACTCTTCGAGGCTATGCGACGCAAAGGCTACCTCACCATGCGTGTGGATGGTGAAATTGTAGAAATCAAACAAAGCATGAAGGTGGACCGCTACAAGAATCATAATATAGAAGTTGTCATCGACAAAATGAAGGTTGAGGGCGGAAGCGAACGTCTGAAAAAGAGTATTCAGACAGCTATGAAACAGGGCGATGGTCTAATTATGATTCTCGATAAGGACACCAACGAATTAAAGCATTTCTCTAAGAGACTGATGTGTCCTACATCAGGCATTGCCTATAGCGACCCTGCCCCCAATAACTTTTCGTTTAACTCGCCACAAGGTGCTTGCCCTCGTTGTAAAGGTCTGGGTGTGATCAATGAAATAGACCTTGAAAAGGTGATACCCGACAAAAAACAGAGCATCTACGAAGGTGGAATAATTCCTTTAGGGAAATACAAGAATCAGCTGATTTTCTGGCAAATAGACGCCATACTAAAGAAGTATGAATGCGATATAAAGACACCGATTGAGAAGATTCCAGAAGAAGTGATGAACGAATTATTATATGGTACGTTGGAAGATGTGCGTATCGCCAAGGAAATAGTTCACACATCAAGTGATTACTTCGTAGCCTTCGATGGTATTATAAAATATCTGCGCGACACCATGGAGAATGATGAGACACAAGCAGGTCAGAAATGGTCGGACCAATTTCTGGCTGAATGCGAGTGCCCGGAGTGTCACGGACAACGATTGAACCGTGAGGCCCTCTCTTATCGTATTTGGGACAAGAATATCTCGGAACTGGCGTCAATGGATATCGCAGAACTGCGCGAATGGCTGGACTTAGCCGAGCAACATTTGGATAGTCAACAACATCAGATTGCCTCAGAAATACTGAAAGAGATACGCACACGACTGGATTTCTTGCTTGATGTAGGATTAGACTACCTTGCGTTAAACCGTCAGTCGGCATCACTATCAGGTGGTGAGAGCCAACGTATCCGTCTGGCTACTCAGATTGGCTCGCAATTGGTTAACGTGCTATATATTCTCGACGAACCGTCAATCGGTTTGCATCAGCGGGATAATGAGCGTCTGATAAATTCGCTGAAAGAATTGCGTGATCTTGGTAACACGGTGATTGTGGTAGAACACGATAAAGATATGATGTTAGCTGCCGACTATATCATTGATATAGGTCCAAAAGCAGGACGCAAGGGTGGCGAAGTGGTGTTTCAGGGTACACCCAAGGAACTGCTGAAAACCAACACGCTGACGGCGCAGTACCTCAACAACAATAAACAGTTAACACCCTCACCTCGAAGAAAAGGTTCGGGTAAGCATCTTGTTCTCCGTGGCGCCAGAGGTAACAACCTCAAGAATGTTAACGTGAGTTTCCCTCTTGGCAGTCTCATCGTGGTGACAGGAGTCAGTGGATCTGGTAAGTCGACACTTATCAATGAGACACTACAACCCATACTGAGCCAACATTTCTATCGCTCATTGAAAAAGCCTATGCCCTACGAAACTATTGAGGGCATAGAATATATTGATAAGGTGGTGAATGTAGACCAGTCACCATTGGGACGCACACCGCGTTCCAACCCAGCCACCTACACAGGTGTCTTCTCTGATATCCGTTCGCTCTTTGTAAATCTGCCAGAGGCAAAAATCAGAGGTTACAAGCCTGGTCGTTTCTCATTTAATGTAAAAGGCGGTAGATGCGAAACCTGCGGTGGTAATGGGTATAAAACCATCGAAATGAATTTTCTGCCAGACATTCAGGTTCCCTGTGAGGAGTGCCACGGCAAGCGTTATAACCGTGAGACACTAGAGGTGCGCTACAAGGGAAAATCTATTGCCGATGTGCTGGATATGACAATTAACCAGGCTGTTGAATTCTTTGAAAACGTACCTGATATTCTACGTAAAATCAAAACGATACAAGATGTGGGACTGGGTTATATCAAGCTTGGACAGTCATCTACTACGTTATCGGGCGGTGAGAGTCAACGCGTCAAACTAGCTACCGAACTGTCGAAACGCGATACGGGAAAAACGTTGTATATCCTTGACGAGCCCACTACCGGCCTACATTTCGAGGACATCCGCATTCTGATGCAGGTGATTCAAAAGCTGGTGGACAAAGGTAATACGGTCATCATTATCGAACATAATCTCGACGTGATTTGTCAGGCTGACTATATCATTGATATGGGCCCAGAGGGTGGACGAAAAGGTGGTATGGTACTTAGCATGGGAACCCCCGAAGAGGTGGCCAAGAGCAAGAAAGGATTCACACCGAGATTCCTGAAAGAGGAATTAAAAGAAAACGTATAGGCAAGACTCGTAGAACATCACGACGAAAAGATAAAGAATCAGAAAGGGTACCATTTGCTGAAGCCCAATACGGAAAGAATCATATACATCAAACAACGAAGTGAACGTACGTGAGAGCAAACCATAGCACATAGAGGTGATGATGGCCAATGCAGACAAAATGGGAACAAGGGCCCTGCTGAAGGGCGAAGGCCATAACCGTCCGGTGGAAGATAGTAGCACTGCTTGTGGCATCATCACAAGAAGTGCTACTATCATAATAAGCATTACCAACACAACGAAAGAGACCCTCAAGGCTGACTGACGACGGAATGAGAGTTGTGATGGACGGAAGATGCCACTGCACCAGACACACCCACCTGCCATCGATAAAAGTATAAGCCAAATGAGTTGAGGCCTGAGCAGCAACACACAAAACTGTCCCAAGAACCAACGGATACCTTCACTTGACAGCAACGGATGAACGCTATCTGTCAGCGTTGCTGATAGTAACCAGGACAGGAAAAACAACAAGAATTCCGCTATCAATAAGAGCAGCACCAGTCGTGCTATGATTCGATGATATCTCATGCGTTATACTCTATTTGTTATCGCTCCTCACCTCTCATCTATAAACCATAATATATATACTATTCCTCGTCAGCCTCCAGATTGTCTATATCAATGATACGCAATTCCAGGGCACGCACTACTAAACGGGTAGCATTGACACCGCGACCATCGGGGAAAAGTTTCTGTACAAGTTCGTTCTGACGCTTCTCCAGACTCTTCACACCAAAGGGCATACCACGCAACTGTGCTATCTGGTCCTTCGTATAACCCAAAGCTAGATGGCGGAGCAAACGTTCGTCGTACTCATCAATCTCGTAATTAACCATCGCCTCCTGTTTCATAAGTTCCGAGTCAACACTACGTTTGAAACGCTCTACAATCTTCTGTAGGATAGGCTGATTGAACACAAGTTGTTTGCCATTCATCACCGCCATCACATCATTACGTGTAAGTAGTTCGCCTGTCTTCAGAATGATGCCATCGGCACCAGCATCAAGCACATCAACCCAAAGTTTCTCATTCAATATCTCACCTGTGAATATCAGCACACGAACTTGCGGATGCATCTCCTTTGTCTGGCGACAGAGTTCCACACCTACAGTTGTAGATCCGCCAAGCCCAAGGTCGAGCAATACCAGATCAGGAATCTGTTGTTTCAACAAACGCCAGTAGGTGGCCTCATTCTCGGCAGTTCCGATGATTTCGGCTTCAGGAATATCATTCTTTACGATTCCCATAGTACCCTTCAGTTCCAGGGGCACATCCTCTACGATAATGACTTTGAAGTTTTGCATATTCTTGGAAGTGTTATTATTATCTTAACATGTTGATTTTCATCTCGTTCTGCCCATATACCACAAGCATGTCGATTGGTAGCTTCGGCATGCAGACGTACAATCTCACGGCAAATCAGAAATGGAATATTCTCTTTGCCTTGAGGCATAAAGAGACGTCCTAACTGCTCATCAGACAGTTGCAAGCCCGACATATACACAATGGCCTTTACATAATGGTCATCCATAGGTATCCAATCTACTGCAAGTGTACTCACGCCTGATTGTTTACGAAGAATATCAAACAAATATTCTATAAAAATGACATCACCCAATACCTCATGGTCCAGGGCTTTGAGATGTATCTTGGAATAGTCGAGCTGACGCAAGGCCTGCTGACTCAGGATACCATAGAGCTCGCGATAGTACTCAGTAATCTCAATGAGCGAAACACTATCATCTGTTTCGAGTAGTTGCTTAATACGACTAGGATAATACATCGTCTCATGCTTTAATGTAGAGAGTGTATTATCCAATACGGCATTACTAATATGCAGATTACCCTCCTCTATCTTCAGCAGCGTAACATCATCGGCCATCAGTTCCAATTGTGAGCGCCGTTCTTGCAGGATGCTGTAGCGTTTGTTGTGCAACAGCATCAACTGCCATACCACCACGGCAATAATAGCCAAGAAGAGGAACACCAACAAGATGATAGCCACCTGCTTATTGGTCTGAGACTGTTGCATAGTACGACAATAGGAATCGAGCGACGAGTCAGCAGAGAGTTCCTTAAACAACTGTGTGTAAATACGGTTATTATACTCGTAGAGCTGCCACTCATGCAGCGCCAAAGCAGCCACGGCACTCTCATTACGTATGTCGAGCAGTATCTGATAGTTTACTGGGATATTTCTATGGAGCCACAAAATCTCTGGTGGAGTTATCGATAAATCTCCAATGTCAAGAAGTGTGTCGTTCATATGCTTTCCCAGACTTTTATAATAGCGATTAAGACATTGCCGACACGAATCAGCATAAGCCAATGTTTGCTGATAGTCCCCCCTGATATTAATATAATATGTTGAGTCGGCATAAGCACTGGCTTGCTGCAAATCAACCTGTTGTGCAAAGGTGAATTCAGAAAACATCATAAGCATTAACGCTATCGAGATTATTTTCTTAGGTAAACGAAAATAGAACCTGCTTCCTTTACCTAACTCACTCTCGGCAGCAATCATACTGACGGAAAATATCTGACTTAATTTTCTATATTTCTCGATGATTCCCTTACAATTAATCAAGCCAAAGCCATGACCTTTATCAGCTGAGCGCTTATCACTATCGACAATCACCTTGTGATCAAAGACATGGGACAATTGCTCCTTATCCATCCCCTGTCCAGTATCGGCTACAGATATCTCTACATAACGCTCGGTATCAGTGGCATAAACAGAGACCTTCCCCCCTTGAGGAGTAAACTTTCGAGCATTGTCGGCTAAGGTGTTCAACATAAAGAGTGTCAGTACCTTATCAGCCTTCACAGTCAGCGTTGTAGGCTGGATATCCAAGGCAACACCTTTAAGATTAAAACTCCTGCTGCTCTTTGCCAACACATCAAAGAGTTCCCCTAAAGGAAAAGTCTCGATATGAACGCTCAGTTCACCCTTGCGCAACTGTATCCAATGCGTCAGTATATCATTCTGCATATTCACATTATCAGTCAGTTCGCGGATATAGTCTATACGTTCCTCTTTGTGCTTGTCATTCAGGCAACGCTCCTCATGAATCATGCGATCGATAATAGGTGTTATACCATTAACCAGTGACATCTTGGCCAATTGTTCAACGTAGAGACGCTTTCCCTGCATGATATGAAGGTTGGTTAGTTCCAACTGCTCCGTCAGTTCCTCCTCGCGCTCATCCAGCGTTTCATCATGCTGACTGTTCAGCGTTTTCTTACGAAAAAAATAAAATAACAGGATAACTACCATGAAGATAATCATCGCAATGACAACAGCGATGAGCAGCAGGTTCAACTGATTAAGCGAATGTTCTAACTGGTTAGCACGAGCTTCAAGCCACTGATCCTGACGTGTACGTTCCTGAAGGTCTAGATAGGCATTCCTATTATAGTCGCTCGATGCCTTATCATCTATAGCAGAATAAGCAACACAGAGTTGTTCTCGGATACTAGCCACAAGATCGGGAGCCTGATAAATCAGCGTATCGCTCAATGCTTTCTCAAGATTCACAAGAGCTGCGTCATAGTCTTCCTGACGCATACAGCAGGTAGCTAAGGTACGATAGGCACCTGCTATCTGATAGGTATCACCATAATTCGTAAAGATGGTCAGTGCATGTTCAGCCAACCATAAAGGTAACAGCTCGTCGGCCACACCCTCCGGATTCAAGAATTTCATAGCAGGCTGATTATCGGCCATCAGTTGTTCACGATATTCCTCAACACTAAGATGTTCTGCCAGAGCCTCTAACGAGTTAGCCATAAAATAAGGACAGTCTACCTGTCTGGATAACAAGTAACAACGCATCAGGTGATCAAACTCTGACTGATTAATTTCCTGTTGGGTACCCTGAGTAATGATACCTCCAGCACCCACGTTATAGAGATAGTTTAGATACTGTGCCGTATCGGTCTCGACATCAAGTCTTATACTTTGCATTGCCTCTACCGACTGACGTTCCAGGCCTACGTAATAATAATAGGTAGAATTAACGATGGCAAACTCTGTCTCAGCATAAAGGAGACGCTTCTGTTGTCTGTCAGAAAGATAGTGACGCTCCTCATTGATTCGTTCCAGGGCACGCTGAGCCTGTTCCCTGCAATCATAGAACTCTCTGTTCAACGACTGTCGCTGACAGAGACGCATCTGTTGTACGTATGCCACAAAGCGTTCTAACTGATTATCTGTAAACATCAACACACTATCCAGTCGAGACCTGGCATCTGTATAGTGCATCTTCACGATATCAACGAAAGCTAAATTATTGAGGGCTTCTGCTTTTCCATCAATAAAATCCCCCTTATTTGCCAGTAGAAATGCTTGTTGTGCATAGTGTTCGGCAGAATCTATCTGCCGATAATGATAGGCATACGATAAAGAATTCAGCTTGTCCACCGCTTGCCTATCGGACGGTGAACAAGCTGAAAAAAGTAATATTGGGATAATCAGCTTAAGAGCGTGCCTTAACCACATAACCAAGTGCCTCCTTGCACTTGTCGGTTATATACTGCCAATCACCAGCCTTGACCTTGTCACTAGGGAAGAGCTTAGAGCCCATGCCCACGCAGAATACGCCAGCCTTGAACCACTTCATGAGGTTCTCTTCTTCAGGAGCCACACCTCCTGTAACCATAATCTTTGACCAAGGCATAGGAGCTTTCAGCCCCTTCACCATATTAGGACCAACCACATCGCCAGGGAATACCTTGGTGAGGTCGCAACCCAACTCCTGAGCCTTACCAATCTCGCTAACAGTCATACAGCCAGGGCAATAAGGAACCAAGCGACGATTACAAACAGGTGCAATTTCTGGGTTGAACAAAGGACCTACTACGAAACAGGCACCCAATTGGAGGTACATTGCTGCTGTGGGAGCATCCACAACAGAACCGATACCCAGTGCCAACTCAGGACATTCTTTGTCAGCCCATTTCACCAACTCACCAAATACCTCCTGAGCGAAGTCACCACGATTAGTAAATTCGAAAGCACGAACACCACCCTCGTAGCAGGCCTTCACTACATTCTTACAGGTCTCAAGATCCTTGTTATAGAACACAGGCACCATACCTGTGTCACCAATCTTCTTAAGAACAGCTATCTTATCAAATTTTGCCATAATTTTTAAATTATCTGGATTTTCCAGGAATGTCTATATGACATGCCAGAAATAACCTATGATATTATCTCTGCACACGACCATTAGCGTTACCACCAGCCAAGGCTTCTACCTCATCAACACTTACCAGGTTAAAGTCACCATTAATAGTGTGCTTCAAAGCAGATGCTGCCACAGCAAATTCCAGAGCCTCACCTTGAGTACCCTTAGTCAACAGACCGTGAATCAAACCACCAGAGAAAGAGTCACCACCACCAACACGGTCGATGATAGGATTAATCTCATAACGCTTTGACTGATAGAACTCCTTACCATCATAAATCAAGGCCTTCCAACCATTGAAGGTAGCGCTATAGCTCTCACGTAGTGTAGAAACAACATACTTGAAGCCAAACTCTTGCATCATCTGCTTGAAGATACCCTCATAGCCAGCAGCATCTGTCTGACCACCCTCAACATCAGCATCGGGTTTGAAACCAAGACAAAGCTCAGCATCCTCTTCGTTACCGATACATACATCCACATACTTCATCAAAGGACGCATGATAGAGATAGCTTTCTCGCTAGTCCAAAGTTTCTTACGGAAGTTCAGATCAACAGAAACAGTAACACCGTGACGCTTAGCAGCCTCACAAGCCAATTTGGTCAGCTCAGCAGCCTTATCGCTAATAGCAGGAGTAATACCACTCCAATGGAACCAAGCAGCACCTTCCATAATCTTATCGAAATCAAAATCAGAAGGATTTGCCTCTGCAATAGCAGAATGAGCACGGTCATAGATAACCTTTGAAGGACGCATAGAAGCACCCGTCTCTGCATAATACAGTCCAACACGGTCGCCGCCACGAGCAACGAACTCTGTATTTACGCCATAGCGACGTAAGGCATTAACAGCAATCTGTCCGATTTCATGTTTGGGAAGTTTCGAAACAAAATATGCCTCATGACCATAGTTTGCTACAGAAATTGCGACATTAGCCTCACCACCACCTGGGATAATGCGGAAGGATTCGCTCTGAATAAAACGGTCGTTGCCTTGAGGCGAAAGGCGGAGCATAATCTCACCCAATGTTACGATCTTTGCCATTTTCTTTTGTTTTTAAGTGTTTATATATTATATATTTTTTTCTTTGCAGCGACAAATTTACAACTATTTTCTGAAACAGCGAAACATTTCAAGTAAAAAGTGCAAAAAAAGCCACAGAACGGGGAGGTCTGTGGCTCTTTTAATCTGGAAATCCATTCATTAACCATTCATTGACATAAGGAATTCCTCATTATTGCGACTCTGTACCAAACGGTCGCGAACAGTATTCATCGCCTCAATAGGATTCATCTCGGCAATGAACTTGCGGATAATCCACATGCGGTTCAACGTGGTAGGATCCTGCAACAGGTCATCACGACGAGTAGACGACTGTACAAGGTTGAGGGCTGGGAACACACGCTTGTTAGAAAGCATACGGTCTAACTGTATTTCTGAATTACCCGTGCCTTTGAATTCCTCGAAAATCACCTCGTCCATCTTAGAACCAGTATCTACCAAAGCAGTAGCGATAATCGTGAGCGAACCTCCACCCTCTATATTACGAGCAGCACCAAAGAAACGTTTGGGCTTCTGCAGGGCATTAGCATCCACACCACCAGTCAGCACCTTACCACTGGCAGGCGAGACGGTATTGTAGGCACGAGCCAAACGTGTGATAGAGTCAAGGAAGATGACTACATCATGTCCGCATTCCACCATACGTTTTGCCTTCTCAAGCACAATACCGGCAATTTTAACATGACGGTCGGCAGGCTCATCAAAGGTAGAAGCTATCACTTCTGCGTTTACCGTGCGGCTCATATCTGTCACCTCCTCAGGACGCTCGTCGATGAGCAGCATCATAATATAAGCCTCAGGATGGTTTGCAGCTATCGCGTTGGCGATATCTTTCATCAGAATTGTTTTACCTGTCTTTGGCTGAGCCACAATCAGCGCACGTTGTCCCTTACCGATTGGAGAAAACAGATCCACGATTCGCGTAGAAGGGTTGGTTGTAGCAGGATTGCCACACAGGTTAAATTTCTCCTCAGGAAACAGAGGGGTGAGATGTTCGAACGACACGCGGTCACGCACCTCCGAAGGCTCACGTCCGTTGATACTCTTCACACTTGACAATGCGAAGTATTTTTCATTATCGTGCGGGGGACGCACAGTACAGTCTACTACATCACCCGTCTTCAGACCATATTTTTTAATCTGCTGAGGAGACACATAGATATCGTCAGGTGATGACAGATAATTATAGTCACTGGAACGCAGGAAACCATAACCATCCTGCAACAATTCCAGCACGCCATTACCCTCTATCAGGTCGGAAAAATCATAATTCACTGTTGCGACCGGCTGAGGAGCCACTGGTTGATAAACAGGCTCAGACTGATTAGCCACAGGACGGTCGAACATGTCCAGCGTGGGAATAGCGGCCTGATCCTCAATAGGCAAATCTACGACGGTAATGAAGTCTGTACCGTCGCCAGGGTCGCCTTCCCAATAGTTGCCTGAATTATCATACTCATCGATAGGACCATTTGCCTCTTCGCGACGTTTCGACATCTTTTCCTGCAAGTGTTCCAGCAGTTCTGGGTCTGGGGTTTCTGTCTGCATATCTTCCACAGCTTCAGGTACTACAGTATCATCTACAGGCTGTTCCTCTATAGGCTGTTCCTCAACGACAGATGTCTGGCTTGACTGTTCTTCAATAGCCGATGCCTGAATAGCTTGTTCCTCAGCAAGTTCAGCCTTAGACTTTCTGCCACGTTTTTTGGGAGCAGGCTTTGCCTCCTGCGCAGGCAGGTCTTCGTTCTCTTCCTCTTCCTTCACTGGTACGTCGCTAAACAACGACGGTGCCTCAACCTTTTTTTTCTTTCCTTTCGTATCCAGGTTCTCGCCATCGTCACCTTTCACGGTGTAGACCTTATCTGTGTCTTTCTTGGCAATACGCGTACGCTTACGCTTTGATGGCGAAGCATCTTCAGCTGCACTGTCAATGGCAGCCTTATCTAAAATATCATAAATAACGGTTTCCAAAGAGTCATTCTGTGACACTTTGATTCCCAATTTTGTGGCAACTTCCATCAATTCAGGAACTGCCATACTTTCAAGTTGTTCTTTGGTATACATATAGTATTGATACGTTAAACGTATGTTTAGACTAAAAAATGGAGATTTGTGATGTAAAAACGCTTCACGACAAGAAACGTTATTCTGAAATCGAATGCAAAGGTAGTCATTTTTTTTATAACTGCAAAAAAAATGACTACCTTTTTTATTCTGTTTTTACTTATTTACTTCTTTAGCGGTACTAGGACACTGAATGTGGACCCCTCGCCAAGCACAGATTCTACTGTACAACTACCACCATTCTTAGTAGCAAAGTCCTGGCAAAGTTGCAATCCTAAACCGGAGCCCTCCTCGCCACCTGTACCATAAGTGGTCTCACCTTTATTAAATATAGAGCTTAGACGTTCAGGAGCAATACCAACACCGTGGTCACGAACACTCACCTTGGCAAAGTCGCCCTCAGTGCTTAGTATAATATCGATGCTACCGTTCTCAGGGGTAAACTTGATGGCATTTGACATAAAATTGCGAACCACCGTCTTCAACATATCGTTATCAGCCGTAACGACGACCGACGCAGAACTGGTCTGATAATTCAGCTTAATATGCTTATTCTGAGCTATCATTTCAAAGATATCAACCACACCAGGGATAATGTCATTCAAATCCAAATCCTGACGCACCACCGTGAGACGGCCAGTCTGACTCTTGGTCCATTTTAATAGGTTATCCAGCAAATCATGTACATCCTCCGATTCTTTATTGGCCTTATCCAACAAGTCATACATTTCCTGTCCTATCTGTTCAGGTGAAGCTGAAGCAGCCACCAAATTGAGGACCATACGGATGCTTGCCATTGGCGATCGAAGGTCGTGAGCAATCACTGAGTACATCTTATCGCGATTGCCGATAGTAGCACGCAACTCAGCATTCTGACGCTCAATTATACGCGTTGCAGCCACCAACTTAATCTGATGAAACACGCGCACCACCAGTTCTTCCTTATTAAACGGTTTCGTCAAAAAGTCATTTGCACCAACCTGAAAGCCATGCACCAAGTCGCTGGGGTTATTCAAAGCCGTCAGAAATATAATCGGAATATGGGCTGTCTCAGGAGTTTTCTTCAATATCTGTGCAGCATCAAATCCTGTAATATCTGGCATCATCACGTCCAACAGTATAAGATCAGGATTTTCTGCCTTAGCCTGTTCAATGGCCATATTACCACAGTTCGCCGTACAAACCTGATATTTTTCGTTTGTAAGGAGAATCTTTAATAGTAAAACGTTGCTGACAACGTCGTCAACTATCAAAATTTTATAGTCACTTTTTTGAATCTGTGATTCAAGTATTTCTGCATCTACCATAACGAAAGCCTATGGTTTTTTTTGTTTCTTTTACGTCTGCAAAATTACGTAAATAATTTGATTTTGCAAATATTTGAGATATAATTTTTCTATTTTCTAGTTAAAATACATATAATCCTACCTGTACTATCCTTAAAAAACGTTACCTTTGTAGCATGAAAGAGAAAGTCATACTGGGTATCGACCCAGGTACAAATATCATGGGCTATGGCATTCTTCGTGTTGTCGAAGGAAAACCTGAAATGGTGACTATGGGCATCATAGACCTGCGAAAATTCGAGGATGCATACTTAAAACTAGGACATATCTTCGAACGTGTTACCGGCATTATCGAAGCTTATTTGCCCGATGAGCTGGCTATCGAGGCGCCATTCTTTGGAAAGAATGTCCAATCCATGCTAAAGTTGGGACGTGCACAGGGCGTAGCCATCGCTGCTGCAATCCGTCGCAGTGTACCCATTCACGAGTATGCCCCTATGAAAATCAAGATGGCGCTCACTGGCAATGGCTCCGCTTCTAAAGAACAGGTTGCAGGCATGCTACAACGCCTGCTCCATATCCCCTCCGACGAGATGGGACGCTTTATGGATGCTACCGACGCGCTTGCTGCCGCCTATTGTCATTATCTACAGATGGGGCGGCCTGAAACAAATGCGCCTCACTATAACGGATGGAAGGATTTTGTGAATAAGAATCAAGATAAGGTATGGAAAGTCAGAAAATCATAGCTATAGTGGGTCGCAACGGCAGTGGTAAGACAATCTATGTGGACCAACTACGCAAAAAACTGTCAAGCAGTAAAGTACGCTATATTGCCTTTTGCGACACCTACGGCACAGCCACCGATCGTGCCTATTACCTGCAATTGCGCTGGAATCAGCATGACATCGACAAGGAAACACCCTGTGTCGGCGAGATGATTCAGCGCGCCTACGACATGATAGGCAACGATACCCCCGAGCGCCGTCAGCTCATGAAAAATCTCATTGATCTGTTCGATTTTGAGTCCCTTCTAGACAAATACACAATTTCTTTGAGTAGTGGAGAACTGCGCAAATTCCAACTCATCAAGACGCTTCTGGCGCAGCCTGGCATACTGATACTCGACAATCCGTTTATTGGCCTGGATGCCCAGACACGTGACCAACTCAATCAACTGTTTCCTATCCTAGTTCACCAGCAACACATGACCATCTATCTCGTTGTGTCCAGAAAAGAAAATGTACCCGCGTATGTGGATGACATTATCTGGATCACACCGCAGAACGAGTTCCTCGCCCCACTCCATCATCTAGACGACGCACACCGACAAGCTATCCTCACCCTTCATCAGGAGCGTCTGTCGGAATATGACGAGGTGGTCTGCTTTAATCACGTCAACATCCGCTACGGTGAACGTCATATCCTAAAAGATATCAATTGGACTATTCATGAAGGAGAATGCTGGGCTTTGTCTGGTCAAAACGGTAGCGGAAAGTCCACCCTCCTTTCACTAATCTGTGCCGATAATCCTCAGGCTTACGCCTGCGATATCCGCCTGTTTGGCAAACAGCGAGGCAGTGGCGAGACCATCTGGGACATCAAGCGCCGCATCGGCTATGTGTCGCCAGAGATGCACCGCTCATACCAACAGAACATACCCGCCATCCAGGTTGTGGCCAGTGGTCTGAAAGATACCGTAGGACTATATACTCGTACAAACGAGGCTGAGCGCGAACAATGTCGCTGGTGGATGAGAATTTTTGGCATCAATGACATGGAACAACGCCCATTTCTGCAACTCTCTAGTGGCGAACAGCGTTTGGTACTTTTGGCACGTGCCTTCGTCAAAGCACCCCAACTGCTGATTCTAGACGAGCCACTTCATGGGCTTGATAGCCAGAACAGACAACTTGTAAAGGATATTATCCAAACTTACAGTCAACTACCAGGTAAGACACTCATCATGGTGACCCACTATGAAGAGGAACTGCCCGAATGCTTCACACTTAGAAAACAACTCATCAAACAACAATAAAAATGAATATGAAAAAAATTATCCTTTCTGCCCTATTTCTTCTGAGCCTGTCACATACCCTTTCCGCACAGGAAATTTATACAGAAATACGTCGCTCGGCTCAGGCTAAGGTCAACGACACCAAGGCAGACTTACTGGTGCGCCAATTCAGTATGTTCAAACTGGAGGCTCTCAACTATATGGCTATCAAAATGAAAGAAGAGTTCCCAGACTCCACAGCTGAGTTACTCGACAAAGAAGCTCTATCGCTGAATGTGTTTATCACCAACTACACCCGTTCACTTATTGAAAGTCGAACCATGCCAGCCAATCATCAGAAAAAGATTATTAGGGCTTACATGGATGCCAGTTATTCCAACCCACTGTTTAATGACAACGACACAGAGATGGTGCTATCCTATTTCAATGATGCTAATAGTCTGACAAGATTTTCGCTTGACACCGATTGGCGCCGAGCTGTATTGGCTGCTAAGGCTGCTTTAGAAAAAATAAAATAAACAGATGATTAAATCTTCAGCTCACGCAACAGTTCGCTCATACGTTGCAGCGTACTGATTCGCGTGGGCACCAATGGCAAACGCAATACGTTCTCAATGAATCCCATCTCATGTAACATCGCCTTCACACCAGCTGGGTTGCCATCAACGAAAAGCAGCGA
>CAMOGP010000005.1 GCA_946614175.1 uncultured Prevotella sp.
AAAGATTAGCCTTCGCGGTAGAAGTCTAGGGCTTCTTCAATCTCTTCTTTTGTGGCTGTCTGGTTGATGCGGATGTCACCGATGCCGCCCAGCAAGGTGAAATTGATGTCGCGACCGGTGTTCTTCTTGTCGTGGGTCATCAGTTCCAGCAGGGTGGGGTAGTCATTGCAGGTGATAGGCATGCGTCCGTAGTGCTCGAAGATGAAGCGCGTCATCTGGCGCATCTTCTCTACAGGGAAACCGGTTTTGACTGCGCTCAGATACAGTTCGCATACCAGACCCCAGGCTACGGCATAACCGTGGAGTACGGGCTGGCGCTGGAGTGCCAGCGACTCGAAGGCATGACCTACGGTGTGACCCAGATTAAGGGCTTTGCGGATGCCTTTCTCCGTGGGGTCTTCCATCACGATGCGCTCTTTCACCTTGACGCTCTTTGCCACTAGCAATCCCAAAGCCTTGAGGTCGGGCTTGTCGATGTCGAAATTCATCAGTTCGGCCCAATGCTCCTCCGTGGAGATGAGACCGTGTTTCAGCATCTCGGCATAGCCGGAAAGGATATTCTCCTCGTCCATGGTCTTGAGGAATGCCGTATCCAATATCACGCAGTTGGCATTATTGAATACGCCAATCTCGTTTTTCAGTCCACCGAAATTGAAGCCCGTCTTGCCGCCAACAGAGGCATCGACCATAGAGAGTAGGGTGGTGGGGATATTGATAATGGATATGCCACGCTTGAACGTCGAGGCGGCAAAGGCACCCAGGTCGGTCACCATGCCTCCGCCCAGGTTGATGAGCAGTGAATGTCGGGTGGCTCCCATACGCTGGAGCTCACTCCATACGTGGGTCACGGACTCTAGTGTCTTGTTGGTGTCGCCGGCAGGAATGATAATCTCCTGAACTACCTCCAGACATTGATAGTCTTTGACAACGGGCAGGCAAAGCCGATGAGTGGTTTCGTCGGTGAGTATGAATATACGGTCTGCTTTGCATGCTGCTATTTCTGCGGCGAGCATCTGTTCCAATTGCTCGCTGATAATGACTTTCTGCTTCTCCATATTGTTGCAAAAGTAAGGGAAAATGTTTAATCTGCAAAATTTTTTGCCGATTGTTTGAAAAAAAAGTGTAACTTTGCACTCAAATATTACGAATTATTACTATATCAATAACGAAAAAGAGATGAAAACAGCAAAATTATGGGGCGTTTGCCTAATGGCTTGCATGGCTCTGAATGCGAATGCCCAACAGTCGTGGACAGCCGATAATGGCAACGGCACATTTACGAATCCTTTGTTTTATGATGAGTTTTCCGACCCAGATATCATCCGTGTGGGTGATGACTACTATCTGGCCGGTACCACCATGCATACGGTGCCTGGACTGGTGATTCTGCATTCTAAGGACCTGGTGAACTGGGAGAATGTGAGCTACTGCTTTGACCGTTTTGACTTTGCGGATGATAGGTTCGCATTGAAGAATCATCAGGAGATCTACGGTCAGGGTATCTGGGCACCTGCTATCCGCTATGCCAATGGACAGTTCTATGTGTTCTCCAATATCAATGGCAAGGGGCTGCAGTGCTACACGGCAAAGGATATCCGCGGCCCTTGGATACACCATAATATGCAGGGTAATATCTATGACCTTAGCGTGCTCTTCGATGACGACGGGAAGATTTATGCCATTCATAAATATGGTGAGGTGCACTGCACGGAACTGAAGCCAGACATGAGTGGACCTGTGGAGGGCTCAGATCGTGTGATTATCCCTGAGGGTAATGGCGTGGGTGAAGGTCATCACATGTATAAGATTAATGGTATGTATTACCTGATATCTACGGATTATTCTCCCAATGGGCGCACACTCTGCTCGCGCTCTAAGAGTATTTGGGGACCTTACGAGACGCGTGTGATCAGTGCCGATGAGACTTATGGCTACAGTGGCGTAGGCCGTACCGTGGTGCCCCGTGGCGCAAAATATCGTATCGGTGAGGACGGGACGAGGTTTGGCGTGAGTCCTGCCAGCCCAGATGCAACGGGGTGTGATAATGCCCATCAGGGTGGTATCGTGCAGGCCAAGAATGGTTCATGGTGGGCGCTGCTGATGCAGGACTTCCACTCTATCGGTCGTACGGTGTGTCTGATGCCGATAACATGGGAGGATGGATGGCCAATGATTGGTCTGAAGGGTAATCTGGGGCGTGCACCCCGTACATGGTATAAGCCCGATACTGTGGAGGGATGCTATGGTATTGGCGAGGAGGCTCAGCCTATCCGTGCTCCCTATGACCGCAGCGATGACTTCAACTATTCAAAAAATCTCAAATCTAAAACCTTAAATCTCAAACCAATCTGGCAGTGGAACCATAATCCCGATGACAAGATGTGGAGCCTGAAGGGTGGCCGACTGCGTATTCAGTCGCAGCCCGCCGAACAGCTGATGTGGGCACGTAACACACTGACACAGCGTGTGATAGGTCCTAAGAGCATCGCTACCGTAGAGCTTTATGTGAAGGGCATGAAGGATGGCGACGTGGCCGGTCTGGGTAATATCAATATCCCCTGCTCATGGATAGGTCTCG
The DNA here is from genome assembly GCA_946614175.1 of uncultured Prevotella sp. Taxonomy (GTDB): domain Bacteria; phylum Bacteroidota; class Bacteroidia; order Bacteroidales; family Bacteroidaceae; genus Prevotella. The sequence goes on from CAMOGP010000005.1 coordinate 2,579, forward strand.
TTAAGCAAGGTGGCTCGATCACTCTGCGTGCTTTTGAGCAGATGACGAACGATACCGTTAGCGTGCCCGTGAAACTGACTGACGGGAAGGTCTATCTCCGCTGCATTGGCGACTATGACCATAATCAGATGCAGTATGCTTATTCTGTTGACGGTAAGGAGTTTAAGACGCTGGGACGTATGATGCCGCTGACCTATCAGCTGATCTCGTTTCAGGGCTCTCGTCATGCACTCTTCTCTTTTAATATGAAGGGAGTGAAGGGTGGTTTTGCCGAGTTTGATAACTTCACCGTGGAAGAGCCTATGGCCGACCGCTCAAAGAATATTCCCTATGGCAAGACCATCCGTATCATCAACAAGGCTACCAACCGTCCGGCTATTGCCCTGAAACACGGTATGCTGTATGATACCCATGCGGGCGACAAGAGTCGGCTGACGATGTTTAAAGTCATAGATCGTGGTCAGGGACGCGTGGCTTTGCAGTGTGCTGACGGACGTTATGTGAAGGTCTATGGCAAAGGTCTGCCCGGCGATGTGCGTTTCACCACCGATTCGGAGGAGGCTGAGGTGTTCCTCTGGCAGGATTATCTGGAACATGACTTCATGCTCTTGTCGCTGACCAGCCATAAGTATTTGGGAAAAAGTCCTACAACGGGCAGTCCTTACAGCATGGATTTTGTGGGACCGGATCCTGCCCGACGGAATGGTGCGGTGTTGCATTGGGAGGAATAAAGACTTCACTTTCTCTTGTTATAGCGAATGCCAAACTTGGATAATGATTAAAAAATGAAAAAAAAGAAGGGAAAATATTTTGCTAATTCGCTGAATTTGTGTACCTTTGCAGCCGATTTGCTTAAAATAGCTTGATGAAACCTGACAAAAAACAGAACCAATACCGCGTCAACGAACAGATTCGTGTACGAGAGGTCCGCATAGTAGGCGAGAGCGGATCCACGGTGATGCCTACTAGAGAAGCGCTTGATATGGCACGTCAGCAGGGTGTAGACCTTGTTGAGATTTCGCCCAATGCTAATCCGCCTGTGTGTCGTCTCATCGACTATTCTAAGTTCCTCTACCAGCAGAAGAAACGTGCTAAGGAGATGAAAGCCAAGCAGGTGAAGGTGGAGGTGAAGGAAATCCGTTTCGGACCTCAGACCGATGAGCATGACTATCAGTTTAAGCTGAAGCACGCCAGGGAATTCCTCGAGGAAGGTAATAAGGTACGTGCATACGTATTCTTCCGCGGCCGAAGCATCCTGTTCAAGGAGCAAGGTGAGGTGCTGTTGCTGCGTTTTGCCAACGATCTGGAGGAAGTAGGTAAGGTAGAGTCAATGCCAAGCCTCGAAGGAAAGAAGATGTTCCTCTATCTGGCTCCAAAGAAAGCCGGTGTAGCCAAGAAGAGTCAGCAGGCTCGCGACCGTGAGAATGCTGAGGCTGAGCTGAAAGAGGCTAAGAGACAGCAGACTGCAGATATTGACGCAGAGGCTCCTGCAAACGGAGGCCTGTTTGCCAACGCAAAGATCAGTGCTGATGCGCTGAAGAAGTTGACAGAGACAGAGGATTAATTATCCATTCTCAATTGTCAATTATCAATTAGAAAGAAAGGGTGGCGCGCCCGGTATATGCGTAGCTGCCGATTATTAATAACAAATTTAAATTTTAAAAACAATGCCAAAAGTAAAGACAAATTCCGGTGCTAAGAAGAGATTCTCATTCACTGGTACAGGTAAGGTTAAGAGACATCACGCTTACCACAGTCACATTCTGACTAAGAAGACCAAGAAACAGAAGCGTAACTTGGTTGGTTCAACTATCGTTGATCAGACCAACATGAAGCAGGTTCGTGACCTGTTGTGTCTCCGCTAATTAACCCTATTGTCTAACATTTAAAGTAAAGAAACTATGCCAAGATCAGTAAATCACGTTGCATCACGTGCAAAACGTAAGAGAATCCTGAAACTTACTCGCGGTTACTTTGGTGCCCGCAAGAATGTTTGGACAGTAGCGAAGAATACCTGGGAGAAGGGTCTGACCTACGCTTATCGCGATCGTCGTAATAAGAAGCGTAACTTCCGCGCTCTGTGGATTCAGCGTATCAACGCTGCCGCTCGCCTGGAGGGTATGAGCTACTCTAAGCTGATGGGTGCTCTGTCAAAGGCTGGTATCGAGATCAACCGTAAGGTGCTCGCTGACCTCGCCCTGAACAATCCCGAGGCTTTCAAGGCTATCGTAGCAAAGGTAAAGTAAATTGCATTTGAAGCAAGAAAAAAGATAACCGCCGGCATTGCCGACGGTTATTTTTTTGTCTTTCTCAGAAGGTGTTGGTTCCTGTTTGTCTTAGGCTAACGAGAAACCAATCTGGAGCCGTTTAGAACGGCCACCAGCTTTTCTTTTTCTTGGAGTGTCTGTCTTCGTAGCCGTCCATCCTGTAATGGCTTACCTCCTCGTCTATGATATCGTTCCACGTCTTGTGTCTGGATATCATGCGGTAGATGGTGCCCCAATCGGGAAGCCCGCCGAGGTTGCGGTCGTCAATCCATACGTCGGCCTTCAGCTTTCGTGAAAAATGCTGGTTATTTTCTGTGCTTTCCTCAGGGTAATCACGATTAACGGCATAGAACTCTACACCGCGTTCTTTGCACCAGTTGACGGCATCTTCCAATAGTTTGCCCTCGCGAACCGACCACAGGATAACCCTGTGGTGGTCTTTGATGAGCATCTTTAATGTGTCTATGGCAAAAGGAATCTCTTTGCCAATCTCAGGATATCTGTGTTCGACGATGGTTCCGTCAAAGTCAACAGCAATAATCATTTTTTTTCTTGTACTTATTTCTTGATTGAGTTATCGTCTTTATTGCCGTAATGGCTCTCATTGTAGTTTCCGTAGTTGCCATAACTGCCATAGGTGCTGCCGTAACCGTAGCGTCCGTAGCGACCATAGCCATAGCCGTAGGCATAGCGTCCGTACTTACCGTACTTGCCGTAGCCGTAGTAGTAGCCGTACTTCTTCTTCGACATGTCGATACCATTGATGACAAGGCACATATTGGGCAACTTCTCTTCCTGCTTCAGGGCGTTAATCATGCCGAAGCTTGACTTTGGTGTGTAGTCGGCACGGCAAACGTATACGGTGACGTCTGCATAACGGCCAATCTGGAAGGTGTCGGTTACCAGACCAACAGGTGCGGTATCGAGGATGATATAGTCGTACTGTTTGCGGAGCATATCCATGATCTGTCTCATGTTGTCGCGTGCCAGCAACTCTGTGGGGTTGGGAGGTGTAGGACCGGCCAGCAACAGGTCGAGGTTGACGTTGACACCTGATGATCTGATCTGTGACTTCAGGTCTTCTTCGTTCACTTTGTCCTTGACTAGTAATGAAGTGATACCAATAGCACGGTCCTTGATGTCGAACAGACGACCCAGGGCTGGCTTACGGATATCGAGACCCAGCAGGATGGTTTTCTTTCCCAACAGTGCAAAGCTGACTGCCAAGTTGGCCGCGTTGAAGGTCTTACCCTCACCAGAGGTTGATGAGGTGAACAGGATGGTTTTGTCGTTCTCCTTCATCATGAACTGGATATTTGTACGCATACTGCGGAATATCTCGTCGGTCTGGTTGTTCTTGTTCTCGTGTACCACGATACCTGCAGCGGTCTTTGCGTCCTCATTGGCAATAGCTACGTCGGCTACAATAGGAATATCTGTCAGGCGCATCACGTCCTCGTGACCCTCAATCTTGTAGCGCAGGAACTGTATCAGATAGGTGACAAGCAAAGGAATGGCAAATCCCAATACGAGGGCAACAAGCAAGATGATGGCGTCTTTAGGACTGACCTTACCACCAAAGGCGGGTTCATCAATCAGACGACCTTTGTCTGCGGTGGCAGCCAGTGAGATGGAGTTCTCTTCGCGCTTCTGGAGCAACATCAGGTAAAGACCTGACATCACGTCCTGCTGGCGGCCAATCTCGGTCAGGATTCTTTCCTGCTCAGGGGCATTGATGATCTTTGTCTGGTATTCTTTGTATTGCTTCTCGACGCCCTGACGAGCAATGTCGGCTGTGCGACGTGCCTGTCGGAGGGCTTCCTTGATACTCTCACCCAGTTCATCCAGTAATTTAGTCAAGGGCTCTACCTTTGGCGAAATCCCTGATGCAGAAGCCAGCAGACGGTTGCGGTCTAATACGGTCTTATTGTACTGTGAGATAAGCTCATTGGATGCCGCATCCTCCATACCAACATTAGAGGGGATGATCTGGTATTTGTTGTTGGGGTTCTGGACATACTTGCTCAGATCGTCCAGAATCATAATCTGTGTATTAGCCTTTGACAGTTCGCCATAATACTGGTTAACCTGTGTCATGGTCTGCGTAGCATCCAACTTCATCTGGACAAGGTTGTTGTTACGCTTGTAAATTTCCAACTTGTTTTCTGTAGCGCCTAATTCATCGCTGATTTTCTCAAGACGGGAATTGATGAATTCCTCGGTCTTGTAGGCAATCTCGTTCTTGTCGGCGTTAGCCTGACGGTTATAGACAACAGCCAGGTGCTTCAGGTAGTCCAGGGCACGCTCTGCGCTTTGGTCTCTGATGGTCAACTGTGCTATAGAAGTCTGCTTAGAGGTAGGAGCAATGTTGATGATCTTGGCGTATGAAGCAGCCATGCTCTTGGGTGATCTCACGGTGACAATCCAGGATGTGGTCTTTTCTTCAGCCTCTTTTGCTTCTCCCTTCAGGGCTCTCTTGGCGCGTTTGCTTAACTGCTCCAACTCCAGGTTTTCTGTAAAGGTCAGTGTGCCGTAAGGTGTCTCAACGCTGGCGGGCAGTGACTTGAACGAGCCTTCGAATTTGGCTTCCTTGAGTCCCTGGACCTTGTAGGTCTTGCCTTCTTTGATAAGACGGAAGCTGAATGCTCTCTTCAATGTGTTGTCAAGATCATCCAAATCGTCAGCCGGCATGTCTACGTTGATAGGCTGGTTCTTATATACCAATGGGTTAGTAATACGGCCTTCAGTGCGGTATTCTACATAAAGGTGGAGGTCCTTGACGACTTCAAGGGCCAGAATGCGTGATTTTAGAATCTCAATCTCGTTGTCGATACCTGCCGAGTTAGTGATGAAACCGAGGTCTTGCATGTTGGCCAGCATCTGTCCGTTGCTGCGGCGATTGTTCGTCTCATCTTTAATCAGCATCTTGGCTGATACTTCATAAACGGCTGGCTGATATCTTAAATAGAGGTATGCGCCGGCAATGAAGATGATAAGTGACACTAAGAACCACTGCCAGTTAAGTACCAGCAGGGTGAAAATGGTTTTAATGTCAAATGATGACCCTTCTTCGTTTATTCCGTTTTCAATAGGTGATTCAATGGTCTTGTTTTCTTCCATTTCTTTTACCAATTATATAATATTAGATTAATAATCTTTAGTTCTCTGCTAAGTGAAGCAGGTATTGGCCGTAGCCGTTTTTAATCATTGGTTGGGCCAGTTTCTTTAACTGCTCCTTGTCAATCCATCCTTGGTTGTAGGCTATCTCTTCCAGACAAGCTACTTTCAGTCCCTGACGCTTCTCAATGACTTCGATAAATGTACTGGCTTCTGCCAATGAGTCGTGAGTGCCGGTGTCTAGCCAAGCAAAGCCGCGTTGTAATGTCTGTACCTTCAATTTTTTCTGGGCCAGATATTCCTGGTTAACTGTTGTTATTTCCAGTTCACCACGTGCGCTGGGCTTGATGCGTTGTGCAATATCTACTACGCTGTTGGGGTAAAAATACAAACCTACTACGGCATAGTTTGACTTGGGGTGCTCTGGCTTCTCTTCAATGCTGAGGCAGTTGCCGTCTTTGTCGAATTCTGCTACACCATAGCGTTCCGGATCGTTGACGTAGTAGCCGAAAACGGTAGCAAGGCCATCTTTTTCTGCGTTTTTCACACTTTGGTGGAGTAGTCCACTGAAACCGGAACCATAAAAAATGTTGTCGCCAAGAACTAGGCAGGCACAGTCATCTCCAATGAACTCCTTTCCGATGATGAATGCCTGTGCCAATCCGTCGGGGGAGGGTTGCTCGGCATATTCAAAATGTACGCCTATTTCGCTGCCGTCGCCAAGGAGTCTGCGGAAACCGGGAAGGTCGTGAGGCGTGGAAATAATTAGAATGTCGCGTATCCCAGCTAGCATAAGTGCTGATATGGGATAGAATATCATTGGTTTGTCAAAAATGGGAATCAGTTGTTTGCTGATGCCTTTTGTTATGGGGTAGAGGCGTGTTCCACTTCCACCTGCTAATACGATTCCTTTCATAAATATAACGTTATACGGCTGCAAAGGTAAGCATTTTTTTCTTCATAAGTATCTTTTTGATTGGAAAAATACAACATTCTCAATAAAAAAGTGTAACTTTGCAGCCGATTTAAGACTTAATTATGGGAATATTTTCAAATTTATTCGGTCGTAAGTCGGCCGATAGCGAACAAAAAGTGGGTGGTATGGAGGATTTCATGACCCTTATTCGAGTATATTTTCAGGCTGTGATTGCTGCAGATCTTGGTATCACTAATCTGAATGCACTGCCTGATTTGCGCGTGTTTAAGGTAACGTTGCGTGTGCCAACACAAGGTGGAAAACTTGGGATTGGCGAAAAGGCGCGTTGTAAGAAAATGTTGAAGGAACTCTATGAGATGGAGGATGACTTCTTTAAAGAGATTGACCAAAGCATTCGTCATCGCTGTAAGAAAATTCAGGATGTGCAGGGATACTTAATGCAGTTCCAGACTTATGTGCAGGATGTGATGATGTTGTCGGGTAATCTGATGAAATTCAAACTTCGTCTTCCTAGTTTCTTTAAGGGGGCAATCCGTACTGCAACGGAAAAGACCGTTCATGACATCTTTACAAAGAATGATTATAAAGATGCCAGCGTGCTGAAAACAGTGGTTTCAGTACGTGAACTTGACAAGCGTCTCGGGTTCTCAGAGAAATGGACCACGGACTTCGTATACCGTGTCGTGATGCTTGCAAAGAAGGAAAAGCAGCCTCAAACTGATACAAAATAATTAATAAATATTAAATATCTTTCAAAATGGTAGGCAAATTAACTGATTTTGTCTACTTTTGTGAAATAAAAGAGTAGTTATGGCCCAGAATGAAAAAGTTTTAGCCAACTTCCAAACCCGCATCCGGCAAATGATTCTTCGGTTCCAGGAACTGAAGAAGGAAAATGCCGACTTATATGCAATGGTTGAGGAGGGCGAGCAGCGTATCAGGCAGCTCGAGGAGAAACTGGCTCAGCAGGAGCGTGACTACCAGTCGTTGAAAATGGCACGCATGATGGAAATCACTGATGGTGACTTGGATGGCGCTAAGGCCAGGGTGGCTAAGTTGATCAGAGATGTGAACAAATGTATTGACGTGCTGAGCGATGAAAACGATTAACTGACGAGAGGAATATGGCAGAGGAAGACAAACTCAATATAACGTTGCACGTCTATGATGAAGATATTCCAATGATTCTTCATAATCGTGAAGATGAGGAGTACTATCGTGCAGCAGCCAAACTCATCACTGAGCGCTATGGAGCCTATGCACAGGTTTACAAAGGGCGCAAGAGTGATCATACTATTGCGTTGATGACGCTTATAGAGATAGCATTGCGCTATGAAAAGGAGTTGGGCAAAAATGATACTGCACCATATGATAATATTCTCGCTCAGTTGATTTCGGAAGTTGAAGAAGCGTTGAAAAGTGATAAATGATACTTTAGCATTCGCTTTGAGAGAATATTAACAATCTAAATATATATATTATAATTAACTATGGTGGATTTAATTTTTGTGGTATTAATAGCCGTAGCAACTTTCATTATCGGAGGCTTGTGCGGATATTTTATTTTCCTTAAGGTCCTCAAGGGAAAATACAATACGATGGTCGATTCGGCTAATAAGGAGGCTGAGGTCATCAAAGAGAAAAAGCTGTTGGAGGTCAAGGAGAAATTCCTCAATAAAAAGAGTGAGCTTGAGAAAGAAGTACAGCAGCGTAACCAGCACATCCAGCAGAGTGAGAATCGCCTGAAACAACGTGAGATTTCATTGAACCAGCGCCAAGAGGAACTGGGACGTCGTAAGAACGACCTTGATAACCAGCAGCAGCGTATTGACAATGAGAAGAAGGCTATGGCCCTGAAGCAGGATGAACTGGGTAAAATGCAGCAGAAAGAGCGTGAGAAGTTGGAGGAACTCTCTGGACTGAGCGCAGAGGAGGCAAAGAACCGTTTGGTAGAGGCAATGAAGGACGAGGCCCGCACCGATGCTGCTGCCTATGTGAATGAAATTATGGATGAGGCAAAGTTGAATGCGAATGCTCAGGCAAAGAAAATCGTGATTCAGACCATTCAGCGTGTTGCTACAGAAACAGCCATTGAGAACAGTGTGTCTGTATTCCATATTGATAACGATGATGTTAAAGGTCGTGTAATTGGTCGTGAGGGTAGAAATATCCGTGCGCTGGAGGCTGCCTGTGGTGTGGAAATCGTGGTTGATGATACTCCCGAGGCCATCGTTATCAGTGGTTTCGATCCAGTGCGTCGTGAGGTGTGCCGTTTGGCGCTCCATCAGTTGGTGAGCGATGGTCGTATTCATCCTGCGCGTATTGAGGAGGTTGTGGCAAAGGTTAAGAAACAGTTGGATAATGAGATTATCGAGACTGGTAAACGTACAGCTATCGATTTGGGTATCCACGGTCTGCATCCAGAATTGGTTCGTATCATTGGTAAGATGAAATATCGTTCAAGTTATGGTCAGAACCTGTTACAGCATGCTCGTGAGACCGCTAATCTCTGCGCTGTGATGGCATCAGAACTTGGCTTGAATCCAAAGAAGGCAAAGCGTGCTGGTCTGTTGCATGATATTGGTAAGGTGCCCGATGAAGAGAGTGAGATGCCTCACGCACTCTATGGTGCAAAGATTGCCGAGAAATATAAGGAAAAACCTGATATCTGCAATGCTATTGGCGCTCACCACGATGAGATGGAGATGCAGACATTGTTGGCTCCTATCGTACAGGTTTGTGACGCTATTAGTGGTGCTCGTCCAGGTGCTCGTCGTGAAATTGTAGAGGCTTATATCAAGCGCTTGAACGACCTCGAGGCGATCGCTATGAGCTATCCGGGTGTTACCAAGACCTACGCTATCCAGGCTGGTCGTGAGCTTCGTGTGATTGTCGGTGCCGACAAGATGGACGACGCAGAGACTGAAGCACTGAGCGGAGAGATTGCTACAAAGATTCAGAATGAGATGACCTATCCCGGTCAGGTGAAGATTACCGTGATTCGCGAGACTAGATCTGTAGCTTATGCGAAATAATCTGGTTTGACGCATAATCAGAAAAAAAACTACCGCATACCTGAATTCAGGAAGGCGGTAGTTTTTTTACGCTTTTATTATCTTAACCTATTTCTTTCTTATTTGGCTTCTTCCATATCACCTTCAATATAGAGCCGGGTCATTTCCGTGACTCCATTGGTGCGTACGGTGATTGACTTCTTGAAGTGTCCGGGAAACTTACCTGTACCGTTATAGGTTACGGTAATCTCACCCTTTTCGCCTGGCTGGATGGGCTTCTTGGTGTATTCGGGTACCGTGCATCCGCAAGAAGCAATAGCTTGGTTGATTACTAACGGCGTTTCGCCGATGTTCTGAAAGGCAAAAGTGCAAGTGACGATAGGATCCTTCTCCGAGAATTTCCCGAAGTTGTGGGTTAGCTTGTCAAACTTGATTTCAGCCTTTTTCTGCGCCATTGCGAAAGTCATTCCGCAAATGAGCATCATAGTGATAAGCAATACTTTTTTCATGAGTTAATCGTCTTTAGTTATTTATTTGACGTTATTCTTCTGTAAAAGTTTAAAATACTCCGTAGCACCCAACAGAAAACAGCCTGTGCCGTAGTCTTCAAAATCGGGTACCTTGGTATAGCTCAGGGGCTGTCCGGCAGAGGGGTCTTTGCCTGTGCCTTGCATCCAACCCAGGAAACCGTCTTGATGAACAGCATCGCGCACCATAGCCGACCAGGCTTTGTCGCATACGGGACTATAGGTCTTTGTCTTTAAATAACCTTTCTGAATGCCCCATGCCATACCATATAGAAACAGGGCTGTACCACTGGTCTCGGGCATCTCGTAGTTGCTTGATACCAGACTGGGGTTCCAGAAGCCATCTTCACGTTGGCATTTGCGCAGGCCTTCACTCATCATAATGAAGTCCTTCTTCAATTCTTTGTATTCTTTTGACTTCTCGGGCAACAGGTTCATACAGCGTACAAGGGCAGCATATACCCAGCCGTTACCACGGCTCCAGTAGCAGTCCTTGCCGTCGGGCTCCTTGTAGGGCGGTACGTAATCGGCATCACGCCACCACAGTCCGTCTTTAATATTAAACAGACCACCGCCACATTCGTTTCTGCTCCAACGGTACATCTTCATGCCGTGGTCCAGATATTTTTTTTCACCAGTCTCTTTATACATCTGCATATATAGTGGCATTGCCATCTGTATGGCATCAATCCATGTCCACCAGCCATAGAGGCTTTGATTTTTCTTATTGACCGTGAGCATTTGGTAGTCAAGGTTTTCACGGATATATCTTATCTGTTCTGCCTTGTCTTTTTTGCTATATGGCAACAGCTCGATGTAGGTCTGTCCACAGCACTGGTCGTCAGCATCGCATGTATTTACACCGTTTCTAGGACTCCATTTGTGGAAGTCGGCCCAAGTCATAGCATAGTCAATATAGCGCTGCTGTGGGTCTATCTGTTGCAATGCCATCAATCCCTCATAATAGACGGCACGTGTCCATAGGTTTGACGGACGAACCTTCTTGACATTGGTTGGTACTGTGGGGTCGGCATATTTCGCCATGAAATAGTCGTTGGCCTTTCGTGTTACGTTCAGTACGTCGTTAGCTGTTGTTTGTGCAATGACTCCTATTGTCATCAACGTAGCCATCATTAATGTAGATAGTCTTTTCATTGTAGTCTTTAGTTTCGTTTTTGGGTGCAAAGATACGAATAAGTGTGAGAAAAAACAAATAAATTATGAAAAGAAAACAAATTTCTTTTTGCGTTTCGCTATCTTATTTGTACCTTTGCATCTCGAAAGTAAAAACATATCATATAAAGATGTATAGAACTAAGACTTGTGGTGAGTTGCGACTCACCGATGCCGGCAATGAGGTGAAACTCGCCGGTTGGGTTCAGCGCACACGTAAAATGGGCGGTATGACCTTCGTTGATTTGCGCGACCGTTATGGAATCACACAGTTGGTGTTTGACGAGTCAAAGGATGCTGCACTTTGTGAACGTGCCAATAAGTTGGGCCGTGAGTTCTGTATCCAGGTCGTTGGTACAGTGAGCGAGCGTCAGTCAAAAAACCCTAAAATGCCTACAGGCGATATTGAAATATTGGTTTCTGCACTGAATGTGCTGAGTGAGAGTCTTACACCTCCGTTTACGATTGAGGATCAGACTGATGGCGGTGATGATATCCGCATGAAGTATCGCTATCTGGATTTGCGTCGTTCAGTTGTGCGTAAGAATTTGGAACTGCGTCATAAGATGACCATCTTGATTCGCAATTTCCTTGATGCGCAGAACTTTATTGAGGTTGAGACGCCTATCCTTATTGGTTCTACTCCCGAGGGTGCTCGCGATTTCGTTGTACCCAGTCGTATGAATCCTGGTCAGTTCTATGCACTGCCCCAGAGTCCACAGACTTTGAAGCAGTTGTTGATGGTTTCTGGTTTCGATCGTTATTTCCAGATTGCCAAGTGTTTCCGTGATGAAGACTTGCGCGCTGACCGTCAGCCTGAGTTCACCCAGATTGACTGTGAGATGTCTTTTGTGGAGCAGGAGGATGTGCTTCAGATTTTTGAGGACTTGGCTCGTCATCTTTTCAAAGAGATTCGTGGTATCGAACTGCCAGCCTTGCAACGTATGACGTGGCATGAGGCTATGCGTCGTTTTGGTTCTGACAAACCTGACCTTCGTTTTGGCATGGAGTTCGTGGAGCTGATGGACGTACTGAAAGGCACTGGTTCTTTCCCCGTATTTAATGAAGCCAACTATATTGGAGGTATCTGTGTGCCAGGTGCTGCTGATTATACCCGTAAGCAGCTCGACCAGCTCACTGAGTTCGTGAAGCGTCCTCAGGTCGGTGCCAAGGGTTTGGTATATGTAAAATTCAATGCTGATGGCACAGTGAAGTCATCTGTCGATAAATTCTATGAGCCCGAAGTGTGGCAGAAGGTCAAAGAGGCTATGGGGGCCAAGGATGGTGATCTCGTGCTGATTCTCTCTGGCGATAATGCCAACAAAACGCGTGTGCAACTTTGTACGCTGCGCCTGGAGATGGGTGATCGTCTGGGACTGCGTGATAAGGATAAGTTTGTGTGTTTGTGGATTGTGGACTTCCCCTTGTTCGAATGGAGTGACGAGGAACAGCGTCTGATGGCTACCCATCACCCATTCACGATGCCAAACCCCGACGATATTCCTTTGCTTGACACCGATCCAGCCAAGGTTCGTGCCGTGGCTTATGATTTTGTATGTAATGGTGTAGAGGTAGGCGGTGGCTCTTTGCGTATCCATGATGGTAAACTACAGGAAAAGATGTTCCAAATTTTGGGCTTCACTCCTGAGCGAGCAATGGCTCAGTTTGGCTTCCTCATTAATGCCTTTAAATACGGTGCACCTCCTCATGCTGGTCTGGCCTTCGGTCTTGACCGTTTCGTTTCGCTGATGGCAGGTCTTGATAGTATTCGTGACTGTATCGCCTTCCCGAAGAATAATTCAGGACGTGATGTGATGCTTGATGCTCCAGGTGAACTCGACCCCAAACAGTTAGAAGAACTTCAGCTAAAAGTTGACCTGAGTCAAGAATAATTAACATATTGATAGAAACTTCTGGTATATAGTTAGTTTTCTTAACGAAAAAGCTTAATTTTGCTGTCGAATTGGTAAATCAAATTCAATAGACTTAATTTTATAACTATTATGGCAGAAAAGAAAGCTACTACAAAGAAGGCTGCTGAAACGAAGGAAGTTAAGGCTTCCGCAGCTAAGAAGGCAACTGCAACCAAAAAAGCCGTAGTGAAGGCTGAAGTTACAGCTGTTAACGCTGAGAACATTGGTTTCAAGGCAGGAGATGTTTATCAGGCTCTGGCAGCAGCGCAGAAGGCACTCAATGTAAAGGAGATTGCCAAGGCTGCAAAGATTTCAGAAGAAGAGACTCTGCTCGGTCTCGGTTGGTTGTTCAAGGAGGGTAAACTCCTGAGCACAGAGGACAACAAGATTGTTCTGGCTTAAAAGGCGAGTAGGTTAATCAATAAGAAAAGGTCGGTAAGCACTGTATTACCGACCTTTTTTAGCGAAAATGGTGTACGAACAACAGATATTGCATATACTATCAGAAGTAGGTGAGCGTGGCATTAGTGTGTCACTGCTGGCAAAACATGTATATAACCTAAACTGTACTTTATTTTATCAGCCTGATCTTCAAGAGATAAAGCAGTTCGTGCAGCAGTATCTGTTGAAAAATTCAAAATCTTCTCTTTCGTTGATTGAAAGTACGGGGCGTCGTGGCTATTATCGTCTGAACACACAGAATAATGCCGATGCGCGTCAGTTGATGCTTGTGTTTCGTGAGGAAGAGATAGAAGTGGAGAGAGTAGAGGAAGAAACACCCCAGCAGGATCTCTCACTTAGTCTGTTTGACTAAGATTAGTTGCTTTCTGAATCTATTTTTTTGATTATTCTTGCGGGAACGCCGCCAACAACGGTGTTCGCAGGCACGTCGGTAGTCACTACTGCACCAGCTGCAACCACAGCGTGTTGACCTATTGTGACTCCTGGCAGAATTACAGCATTAGCACCAATCCACACGTCATCCTCTATTGTTACATGTTTTGTGGAGATGCTTTGCTCATCTATTCGTTTAGTTGTGTCGCTGAAATTATGGTTCAGTGCTGTCACTGTAATGCCTTGTGCTAGATTTACGTGATCGCCAATGGTCACGGGACCTATAATCGTGTTGTGGATACCTATGCGTGTATGGTCGCCAATGATAACATCTCCTACGGCATTATTGATGCAGGAATAAGACTCAATCACGCTGTTATGTCCCAAAGAGAAAAATCTATAGGGTGGGGTGTCCATGCGTACGGACCAATATATTTTTGATTCCCGTCCGCGCTCTTGATAGAGTGGGGCCAATAGACGAATATACCATCGTGGTCGCGCATCACGTTGGTTCATAATCAGATAGTCAATCCACTTTTTAAGTCGCGGGTTGGCTTTTAGACGTTGTCTGATATCTTCTTTATTCTTCGTTACCATAGACTGATTTGATGCAAAAATACGTAGAATATTCGAGAATCCCAAATTTTTTTTCTAATTTTGCAGAAAATATTGAAAATGAATATTCAGGAACTACAAAAACTATACGCCAATCATCCTCAGGTGATAGCCTTATCAAAAGCTATAGGGAAGTCTTCATTGAAAACAGTGTCCCTTGATGGTCTCTTGGCTTCTTCTGCTCCGTTGGCCTTTAGCGCTCTGTCGCTGAAGGTATCGGTTCGCTTGCTGTTTGTCATGCAGGATGCCGAGGAGGCTGGATACTTCTATCACGACCTCTGCCAGGTAATGGGTGACAAGCAGGTGCTTTTCTTTCCTTCCAGTTATAAGCGTGCTATCAAGTATGGTCAGAAAGACCCTGCCAGCGAGATTCTTCGTACGGAGGTATTGTCTCAGATGATGCATCACGACTTGCTATATATCGTGACCTACCCTGAGGCACTTGCGGAAATGGTGGTGACACGTAAGCAGTTGGATGCCCGTCGACTGACTCTTGAACAGGATCAGACTGTCAGTGTGGATGATATTTGTAAGACCTTGCGTGAGTTTGGCTTTCGCGAGGTTGACTATGTCTATGAGCCGGGTCAGTTTGCTTTGCGTGGATCTATCCTAGATGTTTATTCGTATAGTCATGAGTTTCCCTTTCGTATAGATTTCTTTGGTGATGATATTGACTCCATCCGCACCTTTGAGGTGGAAAACCAGTTGTCCAAGGAACGGTGTGATCATGTGGACATAGTACCAGAACTGACAGCTGAAGAGGAGAAAGAGTCTATCTTGAAATTCTTGCCGGAAGATACGCTGCTGGTAACAAAAGATATACAGTTTGTTCGCGAGTCCATAGAGCGCACCTATCAGGAAGGTTTCTCACAACAGGCTATGCAGGAACGTATGGCCGAGGCAACAGAGATGGAACAGCGCCAGATAGAGAAGGAGATGCGTCGTGATAGTCAGATTATCACGGGTTCGCAATTTGCTCTCGATGCCGAACCGTTCCGAAAGATTCTGTTAAAAGACGAGAAAGCATCTGCAGTTATCCGTTTCAATATTAAGCCCCAACCTCTTTTTCATAAGAATTTTGAACTGTTGACGCAGACCCTGGAGGATTATCTGTTGCAGGGATTTAAACTCTATATTTTAGCGGACAGTGCCAAACAGCAAGAACGTCTGAAGGACATCTTTACTGAGATGAAACAGGGTGTTGACTTTATCCCTGTAGATAAAACGCTGCATGAGGGTTTTGTAGATGTTGATGGGCGTCTATGCCTGTTCACTGATCACCAGATATTCGATCGTTTTCATAAGTATAACCTCAAGAGTGATAAGGCTCGTAGCGGCAAGGTCGCTCTTACGCTGAAAGAGATTCAGCAGTTTGAGGTTGGTGACTATGTGGTACATGTAGACCACGGTATCGGAAAATTCGGTGGACTGGTTAGAATGCCGTTGCAGGATGGCGGCTTTCAGGAAATGATTAAAATCATCTATCAGCGTGGTGATGCTATCTATGTAAGTATCCATTCTTTATATAAGGTATCGAAATACAAATCGCAGGAAGATGGTCAACAGCCACGCATGTCGACTTTGGGCACAGGACAGTGGGAACGTCTCAAAGAGCGTACCAAGAAGCATATCAAGGATATTGCCCGTGACCTCATTAAACTCTATGCAGCCCGTCGACATCAGAAGGGATTTGCTTTCAGTCATGACACATATTTGCAGCATGAACTAGAGGCATCGTTCCTCTACGAGGATACTCCTGACCAGCTCAAGGCAACTCAAGATGTCAAGGCTGACATGGAGATGCAGAAACCAATGGATCGACTGGTCTGTGGTGATGTAGGCTTTGGTAAAACGGAAGTTGCAGTTCGCGCTGCTTTTAAGGCTGCTGTCGATGGAAAGCAGGTTGCTGTGATGGTTCCCACTACAGTATTGGCTTATCAGCATTATCGTACTTTTTTGGGGCGCCTGAAGAATATGCCTGTCAGGGTGGATTACCTGACGCGTGCCCGTACTACGAAACAGACCACCGCTCTGCTGAAAGACCTTGAGGAGGGCAAGGTGGATATCCTTATTGGTACGCATAAGCTAATTAGTAAAAGTGTGAAGTTTAAGGATTTGGGACTTCTGATTATTGATGAGGAACAGAAGTTTGGCGTCTCAACAAAGGAAAAACTACGTCAGATGAAGACTAATGTTGATACACTTACGATGAGTGCTACTCCCATTCCACGTACACTGCAGTTCTCGTTGGTAGGTGCTCGTGATCTCAGTGTTATCCAGACACCGCCTCCAAATCGTTATCCTATCCAGACAGAGATACATACATTCTCGGCCGAAATCATTACTGATGCCATCAATTTTGAAATGAGTCGAAATGGGCAGGTCTATTTCGTGAATAATCGTATTAGTGATTTGACGCATATCGAGGAGATGATTCATAAGTATATCCCTGATTGTCGTGTAGCCATTGGTCACGGACAGATGAAACCAGAGGAATTGGAAAAAATTATTCTGGACTTCTCAAATTATGACTATGATGTGCTGCTGTCTACGACTATCGTGGAAAATGGTATCGATATTCCCAATGCTAATACCATTATTATCAATAGTGCTCAGTATTTCGGCCTTAGTGACCTGCATCAGATGCGTGGCCGCGTAGGTCGTGGTAATCGTAAGGCGTTCTGTTACTTATTGGCACCGCCCTTGTCTGCTCTGCCTGTTGATAGCCGTCGCCGACTGGAAGCACTGGAGAATTTCTCTGACTTAGGCAGTGGTATCAATATCGCCATGCAGGATCTTGATATCCGTGGAGCGGGTAATCTACTTGGTGCCGAACAGAGTGGTTTTATCTCAGACTTAGGTTATGAGACCTATCAGAAGATATTGAATGAGGCAATGGCAGAGTTGAGAAATGAAGAGCAGGTTAGCCCCCAGACCGTCACGGAGAACGAACAGAATGGACAGCCCCAAGTGCAGCAGGATGCTATTTATTCTCCTTCCTCGCAGGGTGGCGCTTTTGGATGGGTCGCCGATTGCAACCTTGAGTCCGATCTTGAAATGTATTTCCCCGATCAGTATGTACCTTCGGATTCAGAACGAATGCTGCTTTATCGTGAGCTGGATAATACCCGTAATGATGAGGAGGTCGAGGCTTACCGTAAACGGCTTATAGACCGTTTCGGTCCTTTGCCCCCACAGGCCGAGGAACTGTTGCAGGTCGTATCTCTACGTCGTTATGGTAAGGTTCTGGGGTGTGAGAAGATAATGCTTAAACAAGGTCGTATGTACCTTTATTTTGTCAGCAATGCTCGTAGTCCATTCTATCAGAGTGAGGCTTTCGGACGTGTTATAACCTATGCCACTACGAATGTACGTCGTTGCAGTCTTCGTGAGCAACACGGAAAGCGCTCAATGGTGATTGCCGAAGTACCAACTGTCGGTGAGGCGGTGAAAGTATTAAAACTTATTTAAATGTACTTATGAACTATCGATTATTTCTGGCGTTGACAGGTGCTGTGACGGCTGCAGATACTATGGCGCAGAAAGCAACGCCTGAGCGTCCAAACGTGATTTTTATCCTGGCAGATGATATGGGCTATGGAGATTTGTCGTGCTTTGGTTCAAAACATGTGAAGACGCCAAATATCGACCGACTTTCAGATACAGGGACAACTTTTACTCAATGTTATGCCGGTAGCGGTATTTCTAGTCCATCACGCTGTTCGTTGATGACGGGTAAACATACGGGAAATACACGTATCCGTGATAACCAGTGTCCTGTAGGTGGTATTCTGGGCGTGAAGATTAATGCAAATGGTGATACTACTTATATCCGTCGTACTAACCTGATGCCCACAGATACCACGATAGCTACTGTTCTGGGTGCAGCAGGCTATCGTACTTGCCTGGTAAATAAATGGCATCTTGATGGCTATGACCCTACGGCCTCGCCAAATCATCGTGGATTCGATGAGTTTTATGGTTGGACAATTTCTACAGTTCACTCTAATTCACCATATTATTATCCCTACTATCGCTTCGCTGGAGATTCACTGACAACGATTGAGGAGAATGCCCATGATGCACATGTGCGTCATAATACTGATATATCCACTGATGATGCCATTGCTTTTATCAGTCGTAACAAAGTGCGCCCATTCTTCCTCTATCTGGCTTATGATGCACCTCACGAGCCATACATCATCGACGAAACCTCATGGTATGACGGTCAGGAGGATTGGTCGATGAATACCAGGCGTTACGCTTCGCTGATTACTCATATGGACTGTGCGATAGGACGCTTGCTGGCTTATCTTGATTGTGAGGGACTGCGTGAGAACACACTCATTATCTTTGCTTCTGATAATGGTGCCGCTGTGCAGGCTCCAATCGCGGAACTCAATTGTAACGCAGGATTTCATGGACGCAAGGGACAACTTTATGAGGGTGGAATCCGTGTGCCAATGATTGTAAATCAGCCTGGTCGTGTGCCTGCGCAGAAGCTGCAGAATCTTATTTATTTCCCTGATGTGATGCCGACATTGGCTGCCCTTACAGGCTCAGAAAAGAACTTGCCTCAGGGAATCAACGGTATCAATATCTTGCCACTGTTCTATGGACAACCAGTAGATACTGATCATCGTATGCTTTATTGGGAGTTTCCTGGTAAACAGCGTGCTGCCCGTTTGGGCGACTGGAAATGCGTAACTATCAAGAAAAATGCACCACTGGAACTTTATAATCTCAAGGACGACCCTGAAGAGCGTCATAATCTGGCTGATAAATATCCGGAGATAGTGCGACGTTTCGATGAAGCCATGCGGAGGATGCATCAGCCTTCTGAGTGCTGGCCTTTGGAAGGAGAATAGTCGATAGTGTCAATTTGTCTTGCCTTATATGTCATTTTGTCTTATGCTTCTATGCTGGCATTGATGTTGCCTTATGATAAACGAGCAAGATGCTCAAGAACATAGGAAACATTATTAAATAACCAAATAAAAAATATTAGGAGGACAAAATTATGACACCAATGATGAGAACTAACAATTGGATTCCAGCAGTATTCAATGATTTCTTTGACACCGACTTTATGCCGCGTGCAAACTGCACAGCCCCGGCAATTAACGTAAAAGTGACCGACAATGCCTATGTCGTAGAACTGGCCGCTCCGGGCATGAAAAAAGAAGATTTCAACGTGCATATTAATGATGAGGGCAACCTAATCATTAAGATGGAGAAGAAAAACGAGAATAAGGAGGAGGACAAGAGTGCCCGCTATCTGCGTCGTGAGTTTTCATATTCTAAATACGAACAGACACTGTTGTTGCCAGACGATGTAAAGCGAGAGGATATCAAGGCTCATGTGGAATATGGTGTGCTGACGGTTGAATTGCCTAAGCAAGTGGAGGAAAAGGTGAAGTTGAGCCGTCAGATAGAGATTGGATAAGCGGTCACGTACTTGTCTAAATGGACGAAGACAGACAGTTGCTAATAATACGCAGCTGTCTGTTTTGCGTTATTTCTGCTTTTTTTTTCTTTTTGTTTGGTTGAAAGCGATTTTATTGTTACTTTTGCAAGTGAATTATCGTGACTAAAAATTTGAAGTATGGGAAGCAAGAGATTATTTGCAATAATCATAAGTATATTCTTGGGTTGTGTTAGTCTGATGGCTGATAAGAGTGAACTGCATCAGCGTGCAGAGGCAGAATATGCCAGTCATCATATTGCCAGTGCCCGTTCATTATACATACGTGCCTTTGAAGGTTATGTAGCTAAGGGGCAGATGGAAGACGGTGTGACATGTGGTGTGAAAGCTACGGCACTCTATTATCAGGAGAACTTCTGGAAAGAAGCTTTTGACTTGTTGCGTCGTATTGATCAGTCAATTGCTTCAGCTCAGGGGTTGACTAGTAGTAAAGCTGCTCTGCGATATAAAACTTCAAAGGAGCGCATGCTGATGTATATGAAAATGCGCAAGAGTGATCGCGTGAAAGATCAGTTGGCTGTAATGGAGGCTAACGTGATTCAGGCTAATAATGAGAGCTTGAAAAATGATTTGCTCTATCACAAGGCTATCTATTATTATACCTTCGGCCAGACAGTGCAGGGCAATGCCGTGTTCAAGGAAATGGCAGCAAAACTTACTGCTGATGGTGATTACGACAAAGTGGATAAGGTTTACAAAACATTGTTGGCTAATGGACGTCAGAGTAATAATGCCGGTATGTTGAATCAGGCATATAGCAGTTATATGGTGTGGAAGGATTCTGTGGCGGCCATCAAGATAGCAGCAGAACGCGATAGCTTGAATCGGGTGATAGCCAACAATGAACAAGTAATAGCAGATAAGGATGATTCGCTGTCGGCACGCCAGTTGACTATCTCTGGACTCATTGTGCTTGTTGTGGTCTTGGCTGTGGTACTGGCATTGGGAGCGATGGTCCTGATGCGCTATGTGGTGACTACTCGCAAGCAGAAGAAAACGATTGAGTTGGCTAACGAGAGTAATGCTCTGAAGGCAAAGTTTATCGGCAATATTTCATCGCAGTTGGAGCCTACATTGAAAAAACTGGATAGTTCGAAAACCGAGGTGCAGGCTCTGTTGAGATTCTCAGAACATATTCAGACGCTTTCGACTGTAGAGAATAGACCAATCGACTCGGAAGATTTTGTGGATACCCAGGTACAACCTCTGTGCGAGAGCCTGATTGAGGAGATACGGCCAAAGGTGAAAGACAATGTGTCGTTGACAATGACGGTGCCCAAGATGGAGGTGAAACTCCATAAAGAGTATATTAGTTATATCTTACGTCATCTGCTGAAGAACGCTGCAGTATATACGCCGGCAGAAGGAAAGATTTCTTTAGATTTTAAGAAGCGCAGTCCACATACCTATCAGTTCCTGATTACGAATACGGGTTCTATGATTCCTCAGGAGAAACGTGAAGACGTGTTTAAACCATTCCTTGAGATAAAGGATCTGACTGAAGGTGACGGATTGGGATTGCCTATATGCAAGCAGATGGCTTCTAAGATGGATGCCGAATTGGACATTGATGCCGCATTTACTAAGGGTACCCGTTTCGTATTGAATTTACATGTTTAAACTAAAAACCGTAAAAAACCTGATGATATGACTTTAACTCTAAGAAATGATGTTCAGGATGTGCCACTATTGGCTGCATTCATAGATGAGGTCTGCGAGACCATGGGCTTTAATACCTCAGTTACTATGCAGATGAATCTGGCTATGGAGGAGGCTGTGGTCAACGTGATGAACTATGCTTATCCAAAAGGTGAGCAGGGTGATATCGTCATTGAAGCAGAGGAAGTGGGTGACAATGTACGATTTGTTATTATTGATGGTGGTACACCATTTGATCCGACATCAGAGGCTGATGCTGACACAACGCTGTCGGCAGAGGAACGCCCTATTGGCGGACTAGGTATCTTCTTAGTGCGTCAGTTGATGGATTCAGTCAGTTATGAATATAAAGATGGAAAGAACAGACTGACACTTTTGAAGAAAAAATAGAATATAAGTAAGAATAATAAAAAACGACTTGAGATTATGAAAACTACTATTTTGGAAAAGGATGGCGAGTTGGTCGCTGTGTTTGAGGGACGTTTGGATACTGCTGCTGCAGTAGAGACAGAGCAGGCTTTGAAGCCTTTGTATGATTGCACTGGCCATAACATTGTGTTTGATTGCAATAAACTTGATTATATTTCTTCAAGTGGCTTGCGTTTGCTGCTTGGCGTATTGAAGAATGCAAAGCCTAAGGGAAGTCGTGTGTTTATCACAGGTATCAATGATGATTTACGTACGATTTTTGCCATGACGGGATTTACCAATTTGTTTGAGTTTAAATGATTCCCAAACTGAATCCTCACGGAGAGGCGCTTCTGCAACAATTCAGGGAGCAAGTACCTGCTTTGGAACAGTTGTCAAAAACGGTCTATGACCAGTTACGGCAGGTGTTGCGTGAGCAGGCTGTGGAACTGAGTGCCATAGAGTGTCGTGTAAAGACCGAACAGTCGTTGGCAGGAAAACTCGAACGCAAGGGTGATAAGTATGCTTCCCTGGAGGATATCACCGATTTGGTTGGGCTACGCATCGTTACTTTCTATACGGATGATGTTGACAAGGTGGCTGCTATCGTACAGCAGTTGTATCAAGTGGATTGGTCCAACTCCATAGATAAACGTAAGGCGCATGAGTTGACGAGCTTTGGGTATAACTCGTTGCATTACATTTGTCGACTGAAAGAGGGTAGTGCGCCATTTGAGATTCAGATGCGCACAGCCTTGCAACATGTGTGGTCTGCCATTGAACATGACATTGGATATAAGGGAGCAGTGAAATTGCCACCGGAATACCGAAGGCAATTCAGTAGATTAGCTGGCATGTTGGAATTGGCAGACGATGAGTTCAGTAGGTTGCGTACCACGATGACAGACTACCGTCGACAGATTCAAACGTTGGTGAAATCAGGTAAGTTGGATGAGGTGCTCTTGAGTACTGATTCCTTTAGTAGTTATCTGCAGACGTATCCCTTTAATAAGCTGAACCAGCGTATTGCAGCTGTGAATCAGGCTGAGATATTTCCAGCGTCTTTGATGCCGTATCTGCCCATACTCGAGGGCTTTGGATTAGAGACTTTGGGAGATTTGCAGCGTTTCATAGATACCAATAGCGATGATGCTTATCAGTTGGCAGTCTCTCAACTGGCTATCACAGATTTGGATATCCTGGCAGAGAGTATCGGATTGCAGAACCTTTGTATAGTTCATATTCTGAAGACTGGAGGTGGACGTGTGGGACTGAAGTGGTTCTATGATTCCATTAATGGAAATCAAGATAGCAATGAGATGCTTGCGGATATGTTGTACGAACAGGTTGCATCATTGCCCTTTGTCAAAAAGTAAAAAAAATAAAGTTTCGTTTCAATATTGAAGCGAAACTTTATTTTTTTATCAGTTATCTGTTTCTTATTATTGTTTGTCAAGTTCAGCCAGGTTCTCGGCAATCATTTCATCGGTCACCGTATAGTTCTGTAGATCACCTTTAATATAAGCCTCGTAGCTAGGCATATCGATAAGACCATGACCTGAGAGGTTGAAGAGGATAACCTTCTCCTCACCAGTCTCTTTGCATTTCAGAGCCTCGCGGATTGTTGCGGCAATGGCGTGGGTGCTTTCGGGCGCGGGAATAATACCCTCCGTACGTGCGAAGAGCATACCTGCCTCGAATGTTTCGAGTTGAGGGATATCTACGCCATGCATCAGACCGTCCTTAATAAGTTGAGAGATAATCATGCCAGCACCGTGGTAGCGGAGACCGCCAGCGTGGATATTTGAGGGCTTAAAGTTATGACCTAAAGTGAACATAGGCAGCAGGGGCGTGTAGCCTGCCTCGTCGCCAAAGTCGTAACGGAACTGACCGCGGGTCAACTTTGGACAGCTGTCGGGTTCTGCGGCAATGAATTCTGTGTGGCGCTCACCACTCAGGTTGTGACGCATGAAGGGGAATGATATACCACCGAAGTTACTGCCACCACCGAAGCATCCAATCACGATATCCGGATATTCTCCAGCCATCTGCATCTGTTTCTCGGCCTCCAAGCCGATGATGGTCTGGTGCAGGCCTACGTGGTTGAGTACAGATCCGAGCGTATATTTGCAATTAGGTGTTGTCGTAGCAAGTTCTACAGCTTCAGATATGGCTGTGCCTAAAGAACCAGTGTGTGTCGGGTCTTTG
The DNA here is from genome assembly GCA_946614175.1 of uncultured Prevotella sp. Lineage (GTDB taxonomy): Bacteria > Bacteroidota > Bacteroidia > Bacteroidales > Bacteroidaceae > Prevotella. The sequence continues at coordinate 26,736 of CAMOGP010000005.1, forward strand.
GTTAGGATATCCTTACCTGCACGCGTTGACATAGAGGGAGAGCCCTCCACAACAGCACCAAATGTGCGCATGATGCTTGAGCGATAAGGCTTCTGTTGCATGGTAATTTTTACCTGATAGACAGCGCAGTCCAGACCGTAGATTTTGGCGGCATAACTCAATGCTGCTCCCCACTGACCGGCACCTGTCTCAGTCGTGACATTCGTGGTACCTTCTTGTTTGGCATAGTAGCACTGCGGAAGGGCTGAATTGATTTTATGCGAGCCCAGAGGGTTGGTGGATTCGTTCTTAAAATATATGTGGGCAGGTGTGCCTAGTGCCTCTTCAAGGGCATAGGCGCGAACCAATGGTGTAGAGCGATAATACTTGTATTTCTCAAGCACGTCTTCAGGAATATCTATCCAGCGATGCTCGGTATCAAGCTCCTGTACGCAACATTCGCGTGGGAAGATATGTGCTAAATCGTCAACGCCAAGGGGCTGCTTGGTAGCAGGATGGATAGGAGGCAGAGGCTTGTTGGGCATGTCTGCCTGAATATTATACCACTGTGTAGGAATCTCACTCTCCTGAAGGATAAATTTCTTTTGTTTGCTCATACGTTTTTATTATTGGTTTAGTATTTTGCGTTGCAAAGTTACAAAATATAATGAGAAAAGTGAAAAGTGGAAAGTGAAAAATTTGCTATTGCCACATAAAAATTGTATCTTTGCCAACTGTTATGTGGATAATTGTAATTATATGCATCTATTTTGCTGCTTTGATGTTTATCAGTAGGATGACTCAGAGACATGCAGATAATCAGACTTTCTTTCGAGCTGAGCGTCGGTCGCCTTGGTATATGGTAGCTTTTGGTATGGTAGGAGCGTCCATATCAGGTGTTACGTTTGTCAGTGTTCCCGGTATGGTCCTTTCTTCACAGATGACGTATCTGCAGGTATGTTTAGGTTTTATTGTAGGATATCTGTTTGTGGCTTTTGTGTTGTTGCCTGTCTATTATAAATTGAATTTGACGTCTATCTATATGTACCTTGGACAGCGTTTGGGACGACAGTCCTATCAGACAGGTGCCTGGTTCTTTCTGTTGTCGAAAATGGTAGGAGCGGCTATAAAATTCTATGTGGTATGCATGGTGTTGCAGCAGTTCGTGTTTGATGCGTTGGGAGTGCCTTTTATGGTCAACGTGTTAGTGCTTGTGCTTTTGATATGGTTATACACGCGAAAGGGTGGGGTACGTACGCTTGTATTTACAGACGTGTTCCAGACTTTTTGTCTCTTCACAGCCTTACTCCTTATTATATATATGGTGATGCTTCAGATGGACTTCTCTTTTGCTGACGTGTTGAAGGCAGTATATACAGATGAACGCAGTCGGATATTCGAATTTGATGACTGGACATCACCTCGCTATTTCTGGAAGCAGTTTCTGAGTGGTGCTTTTATCGTGATTGTGATGACTGGACTGGATCAGGACATGATGCAGAAAAACCTTACCTGCCGTTCGTTGCGAGAGGCGCAGAAAGATATGTGTTCATACGGTGTGGCTTTTGTACCAGTAAATTTGCTCTTTATGGCTTTGGGCATATTGTTGGCTCAGCTCTTCGAGAGCCAGGGAGTCGCATTGCCTGGTAAAAGTGACGAATTGCTGCCTCTGTATGTTGAGCAGTCTTCTTCTATATTTCATCTAACCTCCTACCTCTTTGTCCTTGGTATTGTGGCAGCCTCTTTCTCGAGTGCAGATTCAGCTCTGACATCGCTCACAACAAGCTATTGCGTGGATATCAGGTCTAAAGCACATGATGAACAACTCAGGAAACGGTCGCATTGGGTTATCTGTCTGTTATTTGCTGCAATGATCATATTGTTTCATCTGTTAAACAATAAGTCGTTGATAGATGCTATCTACACCATTGTGTCGTATACCTATGGTCCTTTATTGGGGCTCTTTTCCTTTGGACTCTTTACAAGACGCTTGGTAAATGATAAATGGACCCCTATTGTCTGTGTGATATCTCCATGTTTCTGCTATGCTATTGATAGTATTTCGCAGACGCTTTTGGGGTATCATTTCGGATATGAATTGCTGATGGTTAACGGACTGCTGACTTTTCTTGGGCTTTGGCTATTATCTCGCTCGGCTGAATGCCAAAATCTTTCTTGAAGCAGGTGGCAAAATATTTGGGATCTTTGAATCCCACCATGTAGGCAAGGTCGCTCACACGAATATCGGGTTGTGTTTCTGCTAGCCGCTTGGCTTCGTTCATGCGTATGCTACGAATAAAATTATTGATATTCATGCCTGTCAGTGCACGAAGTTTGTTGTAGAGCGTAGAACCAGAAGCCCCCATCTCTGCAGCAAAAGTGTCTCGGTCGAATTCACTATCGCTTAAATGTTTCATCACGCATTCTTTAGCTCTTAGCATGAATTCTTCGTCGGCGGTTAGTGGACGATCCTTGATTCCCTCCTCAGCTGCGGCCCTCTCTCCAACAATACGTTTGCGATTTTCGATGATGTTGTTGATGCGTAGTTCAAGGTCGCCCAAACGGAATGGTTTGGTGATAAAGTCATCTGCACCGATGAGCATAGACTCCTTACGTGCTTCCTCAGTTGTCTTTGCTGAGATGAGGATGATAGGCAAGTGGTGCAGCTCTTCATTTGTCTTGATAAGTCGCGTCAGTTCGTTGCCATCCATCTCAGGCATTGTAACATCAGAAACAATCATGTCAAGATCCCAGGTTTTAATCATCTCCAGAGCTTGTTGGCCGTTGGTGGCAGTACGGATGTTGTATTTGCTGCTCATGAGAGTCTTCATCAACATGAGCAATTCCTCATTGTCCTCTACGAGTAGGATATTATAGAGGTCTTCTTTCTCAGTGTAGACAGTAGGTGTTATGAGTTGTTCCGGTAGATTCTCAAACGTACGGACGTCGATAATGGTTTTACGTGGTTTTGTGGGATCAAAGTCGTGTCGTTCATCTATCTGTGAAGGAGCAAATGCGTCTTTTCCAATAGGAAGACTCACGGTGAATGTGGTGCCTTTACCTTCTTCGCTCTTGCAATGGATGGTACCATTATGTAGGTAGACAAGTTCGCGTGTGAGGGCCAGACCGAGTCCAGTACCATTGACTCTCATCCAGCGATAATCGCCATCGTAAAAGCGGTGAAAAAGATGTTTAAGCCTGTTGGCAGGGATGCCGATTCCATTATCGCTTATCTCAATGTTGACTTGGTTGAAGTCTTTATTTGTCCAGACCTTGAAGGTTACATGACCTTGTGCGTTCGTGAATTTTGCTGCGTTTGAAAGAAGGTTATAGATAATCTTATCTACTTTGTCGGTGTCTATCCATCCCATCATGGATTGTGGATTGCATTGGATGTCGAAGATGAGCCCTTTTTTATACATCAATGGTTCTACGCTAAGGGCAGTCTCGCGAATATAGGCTATAACATCCCCTTGTGATACGCGAAGTCTTAGTTCGCCTGCTTGTGATTTACTTGTTTCGAGGATTTCTTGAAGTAAGCGTGTCATACGTTCAATGTTGATTTCCATCAAAGCATAATCCTTCGCATGTTGTGGTTCCTGTTCGCGTAGTTTTTCTATGGATGCTGCGATGACTGTGAGTGGTGTCAGTAATTCATGGGATATATTTGTAAAAACCTCATTCATCTGCAGGCGATGATGTATCTTGACACTTCTTCTATAGACAAGCCAACCGCTGACGAGTAGAAAAATCGCCATAATAATGATTATCATAATAAGTTCATTGTTCATCGGTTGGTAGTTTAAGTTCAATTTTCGCCAGCGAAATTACGAATATTTTTCAAATAGTGCAAGTTTTCTTCTCAAAAAGTGTCAATTAAGGTTTATTTTTCGTTAATTTGGGTAGAAAAATCGATAAAAAGCATATTTTAAACTATAATTAACAGAACTTCAACCTAACTTTCCTGTAAAATTATTATCTTTGCATCGTAAAAAGATTTTTAATGGTTAAGGTTTATGGTTGATTAATTTAGTTATGAAAAAGCCTCGTTGTGAAACGAGGCTTTTTTTTGCTTATTATGCTAATAAGTATCTTTCTGCTTCTATTGCTGCTTGGCACCCCGTGCCAGCCGCGCTAATTGCTTGGCGATAAATGGGGTCTGCACAATCGCCAGCTACAAATATGCCAGGAATCTTTGTTCTTGGTGTTCCGTCTATCTTTTTCAGATAGCCTACCTCGTCGGTATCAAGCCATTCCTTGAATATATCTGTATTGGGCTTGTGTCCGATAGCCAGGAAGAAACCGTCAATGGCAATATCTACCAGTTGTTCATCGGGCTCGCCCTTGCGCTTTACCAGATGAGCACCTTCTACCCCGTTTTCTCCGAAGAGGCCGATAGTATTATGTTCGAACAGAATCTCGATGTTCTCGCGCTCCATCACGCGCTGCTGCATCACTTTTGAGGCGCGTAGGTAGTTCTTGCGTACAATAAGATATACTTTTTTGCAGAGACCGCTCAGATAGAGCGCATCTTCGCAAGCGGTGTCGCCACCACCTACCACGGCAACTGTTTTCTTGCGGTAGAAGAATCCGTCACAGGTAGCACAGGCGCTGACGCCCATTCCGTTGTATTTGCGCTCATCATCAAGACCGAGGTATTTGGCTGATGCTCCTGTGGCTATAATCACGGTGTCGGCCTCAATCTCGTTGTTGGAGTCGTCCCATGCTTTATAGGGAGCTTTTGAGAAATCCACCTTTGTGATGACACCATCACGGATATCTGCGCCGAAGCGTTCTGCCTGTTCGCGCAGATCCATCATCATTTGGTTACCGTCCACACCATTGGGATAGCCAGGGAAATTCTCCACTTCTGTAGTCTGAGTGAGTTGACCGCCAGGTTGCATACCACTATATTCTATGGGACTTAGGTTTGCTCTGGAAGCGTAGATGGCTGCTGTGTATCCTGCAGGACCACTGCCGATGATTAAACATTTTGTTTTCATAATGGTGTATTATATAGATTATTATAGCAGTTCTTCTATCTGCTTGGCAATGTGCTCGATTTTCTCAGTTGGCTCGAAACGGGCAATGACCTGACCCTTCTTGTTGATAAGGAATTTGGTGAAATTCCACTTGATATCGGCAGACTCTTTATAGTTGGGGTCTGTCTTTGACAGCATATCGTCAAGAATATGTGCAATGGGGTGTGTCATGTCCCATCCGGCAAATCCCTTTTGTTCTTGGAGGAACTTATATAGAGGTTCTGCGTCATCGCCATTTACTTTTACTTTCTTAAAACGTGGAAATTCTGTTCCGAAGTTCAGTTTGCAGAACTCATGAATGCTTTCGTCGGTTCCGGGTGCTTGCTGACCAAATTGGTTGCAGGGGAAATCCAGGATCTCGAAGCCCTGGCTGTGATACTGTTTGTACAGTTTTTCCAGTTCTTCATACTGAGGCGTAAAACCGCATTTGGTGGCTGTGTTCACGATAAGTAGCACTTCATTGGCATATTCTTTCAGTGAAACGTCCTTGCCTTTTCTGTCTTTGACAGTGAAATCATAAACAGTTTTCATTTCTTTTTTTGTTAGTTGTATTAATTTAAATGATTGTTTATAGTCCCCATTTGATTGGAGCAACCGATTTCTC
>CAMOGP010000006.1 GCA_946614175.1 uncultured Prevotella sp.
GGCACCGATGCCACCATCGGCTATGACACCACGATGAACACCATCATGGAATGTGTTGACCGCATCCGCGACACCGCCAACTCGCACGAGCGTATCTTCTTCGTGGAGGTGATGGGACGCGACGCCGGCTTCCTGGCCCAGTACTGCGCTATTGCCAGTGGTGCCGAGGCTGCCATCGTACCCGAGGAGGTGACAGACGAAGACCAGTTGGCCGAATTCATGAAGCGCGGCATCCGCAAGTCGAAGAAGTCGTGCATCGTCATCGTAAGCGAAAGTCCTAAATGCGGCGCCCTCTACTACGCCGACCGTGTGAAGAAGGAGTTCCCTGAGTTCGACGTGCGTGTATCAATCCTTGGTCACCTGCAACGTGGCGGCACACCATCTGCCCGTGACCGTGTGCTGGCATCAACCACCGGTGTAGGTGCAATCGAGGCTATCATGCAGGGACAGCGCAACGTGATGGTAGGCGTAAGAAACAACGACGTGGTCTATGTGCCCTTCTCAGAATGTATCCGTACCGACAAGCGCTTTGACAAGCGTCTGATTACCGTGCTTAATGAGTTGAGTATCTAAACACAAGTCTTTCAAAATAAAAATACGCCCAAGAAAAAGCAGAAAGAGTTTCTTTTTCTTGGGTGTTTTATTAATTCTTCTTATATTTGTAAGCGCTAATACTATACAGTTAGCCTATAGACAAAATAGTACACTTATGAAAAAAGGGCTTTTGGCAGCAATCGCCATCATGACGACGATAGGCGTACAGGCTCAGATATTCCCCGTTGGTATTGTCAGTGCACAGGACACGGTGAAGGGCTTCCAGTTTGGACTTATCTCATCGGTAACGACTGAAGGTGGTCACGGTTTCCAATTTGGCGGCGTATCGAACACATCTGGACACACATTCAACGGTCTGCAGATGGGTGGTGTCAGCAGCATTACCCAAGGCATGGATAAGGGGCTGCAGATGTCGAGCATTCTGAATATCTCATCCAAGCGAATGAACGGATGGCAGATGGGTACTGTCAACTATGCCGATTCGCTCAATGGTGCACAGATTGGTATTTTCAATGTGACACGCAAACATCCTCAAGGCTGGCAGGTGGGACTCGTCAACCTATCGTACGACTCGATAGGCCATAAGATAGGATTAGTGAACATCAACCCGGCGACTCATATCGACGTGATGACATATGCAGGTTCTTCGACCAAAATGAACCTGGCTGCGCGTTTTCGCAATCGCAGCACATACAACATCTTAGGTGTAGGCACACACTTCATGGGACTCGACTCTAAATTTTCGGGAGCCATATTCTATCGTATAGGACAGTATACACAGTTGTCACCAAGATGGAGTCTGAGTGGCGACATGGGCTATTACCATGTAGAAACATTCTCAAGGAACAACAACGACAAGCCGGAGCGCCTGTACTCTCTACAAGCCCGCATCAATGCCGACTATCAGATAAGCAGTAAGATTGGCGCCTTTGCCTCTGTGGGATGGGGTGTGACCCGCTATTATGACCGTAACGAGACCTACAGGAACAGGCCGTTGGTGGAACTGGGCCTGACCTACCGCCAGCCTCGTAACCAGCACGACACATGGAAACGTGCAAGGGAAGAGAAGCGTTCAAAGATTGTGTTCACCGACTCCACGATGGCACTGCCCGAACCAAAGCGCTATTGGCAGGCTGCTGCCGAGGCAACAGGCATCAACGTAGGCGTACAGTTGTTTGACCGCTATGCCCTCAACTCGGACTTTGCCCAGACCACGCTGAACTCACTGAAGCGCAACTTCACCGACGGCATGGTGTGGGATAACGACTTCTTCACCACCAACCTGTTTGCCCACCCCTATCACGGCAACCTCTATTTCAACGCTGCACGCAGCAACGGACTCAATTTCTGGGAATCGGCCCCCTATGCGCTGGGCGGTTCACTGATGTGGGAGTTTCTGGGAGAGACGGAACCGCCTGCCATCAACGACGTCATCGCCACAACCTGTGGCGGTATTGCCATCGGTGAGATGACCCACAGGCTGAGTCTCACAGTGCTCGACGACCGTGATAGAGGCTGCAGTCGCTTCCTGCGTGAGGCAGCTGCTACCATCATCAACCCCATACAAGGACTGCATCGTATCTTCAGTGGTGATGCCTGGCGCGTGCGTAGGGACCACTACCGCTATCATGACTTCAACAAGATTCCTGTAGATATGTCGTTCTCGTTAGGATGGCGTTATCTGGCCGACGACGGTGCTCTGTTCCGTGGCACCCATGCGCCCTACATCAATATCACCCTGATGTATGGTTCCCCAGTAGATGGCGATTCTCATACTATACCATACGATTTCTTTGACCTGGAGATGAATACCGCCTTTGGTGGCGGACAGCCATTCATTAATACGCTAAACATCGTAGGACGCCTGTGGAGCATGTCCATTCTTGACAAGAAGGATATGACGGGGGAATTTGGTATTTACCAGCACTTCAACTACTATGATTCCAACCCTATCAAGGATGGTTCTGAACTGACACCTTACCGTATCAGTGAAGCCGCAGGCTTTGGTCCTGGCTTCATCTTGTCATTACCACAGACTGGTGCCATGACGAAATTGGAACAGCGAATTTTTATGAGCGGCATCCTGCTGGGCGGTACAAAGAGTGACTATTATAATGTGATTGAGCGCGATTACAACATGGGCAGCGGATTCAGCGTGAAGTCAAAGACGCAAATAGAATTTGGCAACTTCGGACGTTTCATGCTCAATGCCAAGTATTTCAGCATCTATACCTGGAAGGGCTACGAAGACAAGGATCTACAGGCCTTTGCCAACGGGACCAAGGATCTGCACTATCTCAATGTACAGGGAGACCATAGTAATGCGCTGCTGCTGGTAATCAATCCTGCTATGGAGGTACAGTTGAACAAGCAGTGGTCTATCACGCTCTCGGGCGCCTACTATTCACGCCGCACCTTCTACAAATATCACGACTCTGTACATGCCAACACATTTGAAACGAAAATGGGAATAACATGCCGATTATAAAAGTCTGATTATTTAGTTTTCTTGAAAGAATTTCCATTTTTCCTTGGGCATTTCGCTCAGATTTCTTAATTTTGTAGGCCGAAAAATATAAATTAAAAAAAAGCAAAATTATGCTATCAGAAAAAGACCTCAAACAGATTGCTCAGCGTGGCATCACGAAAGAGCAGATCGAAACACAGTTGAAGGAGTTTGAAACAGGCTTCCCCTTCCTGAAATTGGAAGCAGCAGCTGCAGTCGGTAACGGCATTGTAGCCCCAAACGAGAGCGAACGTCAACAGTATGTGAAGGCTTGGGAGGACTACAAGGCTGCAGGCAAGCGTATTGTGAAATTCGTGCCCGCCAGTGGCGCCGCCAGTCGTATGTTCAAAAATATGTTTGCTTTTGTTGATGCTGACTATGATGTGCCTACCACTGATTTTGAGAAGAAATACTTCGACAATATTGAGAAATTTGCTTTCTACGAGGCACTGGATGCTGTCTGCGTGAAAAACGAGGGCAAAGGCATCAAGGCTCTGATGGCAGAAGGAAACTATAAGGCTGTAGCAGCCAATATGCTGAAAGCCGAAGGACTGAACTACGGACAGTTGCCCAAGGGAATGCTGCTGTTCCACAAATACGCAGAGGGAGCCCGCACACCTATGGAAGAGCATCTCGTGGAGGGTGCGCTCTATGCCGCTTCAAAGGGTGAGGCTCATGTACACTTCACCGTCAGTCATGACCACCTGGCATTCTTTAAGGCAAAGGTAGCAGAGAAAGTCGACAGTTTTGCCCAGAAATATGGCATCAAGTATGACATCACGTTCTCTGAGCAGAAGCCCTCTACAGATACTGTTGCCGCCAATCCCGACAACACACCTTTCCGCGAGGCCGACGGTTCTTTGCTGTTCCGCCCAGGCGGTCACGGTGCGCTCATCGAGAATCTGAACGAGATTGAGGCTGACGTTATCTTCATTAAGAATATCGACAACGTAGTGCCCGACCGTCTGAAGCCAGAGACCGTAGAATGGAAGCAGGTTATCGCTGGTGTACTGGTCAGTCTGCAGAAGCAGGCCTTCGAATACCTGCGTCAGTTGGACAACAACCCATCAGATGCCCAAATCGCCCAGATTGCCCAATTCGTAGAAAAGAACCTCTGCACCAACCCCAAGAATAATAAAGTGGATGCCGAGTATCTGCGTCGCAAGCTGAACCGCCCGATGCGTGTGTGTGGCGTGGTGAAAAATGTGGGCGAACCTGGTGGCGGCCCGTTCCTCACCTATAATCAGGACGGCACTGTTTCACTGCAGATTTTGGAAAGCAGTCAGATAGATACCAACAATGCTGAATACATGAAGATGTTCACACAGGGCACACACTTCAACCCCGTTGACCTGGTTTGCGCCGTGAAGGACTACAAGGGACAGCCTTTCAACCTACCTGATTTCGTGGATAAGACCACAGGATTCATCTCTTCTAAGTCGAAGGGGGGAAAGGAACTGAAAGCACTGGAATTGCCTGGGTTGTGGAACGGCGCCATGAGCGACTGGTCAACCATCTTCGTTGAGGTGCCTCTGGGCACGTTCAACCCCGTTAAGACAGTTAATGACCTGCTGCGCGATCAGCACCAATAAACATTTGGAAGAAAGAAAGATGAAAAAAAACACAGCCAGATACTACCTGATTCCTGCCACCATCTGCTTGGCAGGAATCGTGGCTATAGGCTACAACTATTTCTTCTCTGCTTTTGCCTCACAGGACAATAAACAGTATGTTTACATAGACGAGGATGATACAGCAGACTCGGTATATACAAAACTGGAGCCACTGGCATCACACAGCGCCCTCACAGGATTCCGCACGCTGGCACGTCATTACGACTACAACGAGCATATCCGGTCCGGTCGTTATGCTATAGAACCGGGCATGAATACCATTAGCGTGTTTCGTATGATGAGAAACGGCCGCCAGGAACCCGTGATGCTGACTATTCCGGAATGTCGCACCATGGAACAGATGGCAGCACGCCTGTCAAGGAAACTGATGCTCGACAGCACCAGCATAGCGCAGGCACTGACCGATGAGGATTTCTGCGAACAACTGGGCTACGATACCTGCACCATCGCCTGCCTTTTCGTACCCAACACATACGAGGTCTATTGGAACACTGGCATAGACAAACTGATGCAACGCATGCAGAATGAGCACGACAAGTTCTGGACGGAAGAGCGCAAGCAGAAAGCCAGAGAACTGGGATTATCGACAGACGAGGTATGTACATTGGCCAGCATCATAGACGAGGAAACGGCCAACAATGCCGAGAAACCCATGATAGCCGGAATGTACCTGAACCGTCTGAAGATTGGCATGCCACTGCAGGCCGACCCCACCGTGAAGTTTGCGCTGAAGGACTTCGCCCTGAAACGCATCTATCATAACCATTTGGAGGTGAATAGTCCATACAACACCTACAAAAACACCGGACTGCCTCCCGGCCCTATCAAGGTGGCTTCTATCCAAGGCATCGATGCTGTGCTCAACCGCGTGGCACACACCTATATATATATGTGTGCCAAGGAGGACTTCTCGGGCACGCATAATTTTGCCACCAGTTATCAGGAGCACCTCAACAATGCGGCACGTTATGCAAAAGCACTTAACGAGCGAGGGATAAAATAATTATGAATTAAGATTTAAGATTTAAGAATTATTTTGTACCTTTGCAGTCTCAAAAATAAAAAACACAAGAAAAAGATTATATGGCAGAAATGATACAGAACGAAGGCGAGGAGAAGAAAAGCCTCAGCTTTATAGAACAGATGGTAAAAGATGACCTGGCTGAAGGAAAGAACGGTGGACGTATGCAGACACGTTTCCCACCAGAGCCTAACGGCTATCTGCACATCGGTCATGCTAAGGCCATTGCCATCGACTTCGGGCTGGCTAAAAAATATGGCGGCGAATGCAATCTGCGTTTCGACGATACCAACCCAGTGAAGGAAGATACCGAATTTATCGAGAATATCGAACAGGATATCAAATGGCTGGGATATGACTGGGCACACGTCTATTATGCCAGTGATTATTTCCAGGAATTATGGGACTTTGCCGTATGGCTCATCAAGCAGGGACGTGCATACGTAGATGAACAGAGCGCTGAAGTGATTGCCCAGCAGAAGGGTACCACTACCAGCCCTGGTACCAACTCGCCTTATCGCGACCGTCCTGTAGAAGAGAATCTGAAACTGTTTGAATTCATGAACAGTGGAAAATGCGAGCCAGGAAAGATGGTGCTGCGCGCCAAGATTGACATGGCTCACTCCAACATGTTGTTCCGCGACCCTCTGATCTATCGCGTGCTGAATATTCCCCACGTGAAGACTGGTGACAAGTGGAACGCCTACCCCATGTATGACTTCACCCACGGACAGTGTGACTTCCTTGAGGGTGTCACACACTCATGGTGTACACTGGAATTTGTGGAGCATCGTCCCTTGTACGACCTCTTCGTAGGTTGGATGAAGGAATGGCTGGGCACGCTGGAGAATCCCCAGAAACTGGGTTATCTGGAGAATATGGGTGACAAGTTTGCTGACTTCGAAGGTCCCCGTCAGACAGAGTTCAACAAGTTGAACCTGAACTATATCCTGCTGTCAAAGCGCAACCTGCGCACATTGGTCAGTGAAGGACTGGTAAATGGATGGGATGACCCCCGCATGCCGACAATCTGCGGTTTCCGTCGTCGCGGCTACTCTCCTGAAGGCATCAAGAACTTCATGGAGAAGATTGGCTATACAAAGATTGACGCGCTCAACGATATGGCGCTCTTCGAGAGTGCGCTGCGCGATGATTTGAATACTCGTGCCCTGCGTGTCAGCGCCGTGCTCGACCCCGTAAAAGTAGTCATCACCAACTATCCTGAAGGTCAGCAGGAGATGCTCACCGCCATCAACAACCCTGAGAATGAGGCAGATGGCACACACGAGGTAGAGTTCAGCCGCGAAATCTGGATTGAACGCGACGACTTCATGGAGGTGGCAGAGAAGAAGTTCATGCGCCTGGCTCCCGGCAAGGAGGTGCGTCTGAAGAACGCTTATATCATCAAGTGTGACGAGGAACATCCCTGCGACAAGGATGCTGACGGAAGGGTGACCACCATCTACTGTACCTACGATCCCGAGACACGCAGTGGGCTGCCTGGAGCTAACCGCAAGATTAAGGGTAAGACACTGCACTGGGTAAGTTGTCACAACGCCGTAAAAGCAGAGGTGCGTCTCTACGAGCGTCTGTGGAAAATGGAGAACCCACGCGACGAACTGAAACGCCTGGAAGAAGAGGAAGGTATCAAAGGAGCCGACGCATTGCGCCAGATGATGAACCCCGACAACCTACATATCCTTACCGACTGCTATATTGAGCCTTTCGCAGCAAAACTGCCTGCACTGAGCTATCTGCAGTTCCAGCGTATAGGCTACTTCAACGTTGATCCAGACTCTACACCTGAAAAGCCTGTATTCAACAAGACTGTAGGCTTGAAGGATACTTGGAAGAAATAATGACGAATACAGGAGATAACTATTTCGACAGTGAGGAGTTTCATAAACTCCTCGATATTTACGAGACATCCATAAACGCAGGAGAACCTGTGTTTATGGATGCTGACGAATTGGTAGATATCGCAGACTATTACCAATACACAGGCGAGAAAGATAAGGCCGAAGCGGCCATCAGCCTAGCCCTAAGTCTTGCACCTGGTTCAACAACTCCCCTTACCTACCGCATTCACGAGGCACTATTCCAACAAAACAACCCCAAGAAGGCATGGGAACTGCTGGAACAGATGATTGACAAAGACCAATTAGACTATGTCTGCGACCGCGCAGAAATCTTAATCTGCGAAGGAAATGTAGAAGAGGCTGATAAATACCTGCATGAGAACTATCTCACCCTGTCAGCTGAAGACCAGCAAGATTTCATGATTGAAGCAGCCACTATCTTCATTGAATGGGGACAGCCGGAAAAAGCGATGCAATGGGCAACAAGAGCGATTTCGGATGATTCTAGTCTAAAAGACTCCATAGAATACAAAGAGCTCATGGCACGCACCCTTTTAGGACTGGGGAAATACAAGGACAGCCAACGCATTCTCAATGAACTCATCAACAAAGACCCTTTCTCCAAGAAATATTGGAACGCACTGGCATCAGCACAATTCATGAACGAAGACTATAGCGAAGCTGTTCAGAGTAGCGAATATGCCATTGCCCTAGATCCGGAAGATCCAGAAGGGCTTATTGCTAAAGCCAACGGGCTGCTGCGCCTAGGCAACTACGAAGAAGCATTGAAATACTTTCAACACTATTTGGAATTGGTGCCCAACGACGAGTTTGCCATGCTCCACACAGGAACATGCCTCATGACTATGATGAGGTTAGAAGAAGCCATAGATATCCTAAAGAAAGCCCAAGCACTCACTACCAAAGAGTCGCCATATTTCTGGGACATTTACCAAGAACTGGCTTTTGCTTATGCGGAAAACAAAGAACCCGACAAAGCGTTGGAGGTTTTAGATCAAGCAGAGGCTATGGAGTACGACCTTGTACAGATTCTACTCGTCAAAGGACATATTTTTCTGACTGCAGAAAAACTGGATGAGGCAAAAGAAGCTTTCGGCAAAGCAATAAGAATGAGTGACTCGCGTAAACAGACATTGTTACGCGTTATCGTGTCATTCCTTGAAAATCGCTATATGAAAGGCGCTTATACATTCCTACAGAAATTCCTGACCCACTACGAAGAGGAAGAAGAGGGCAGAAATACTGAGGGCTATGCCTACATGGCTTTGTGTTGCTACGAACTAAAGAAACACGAAGAATTCCTCAACTATCTGCAGAAAGCCTGTGAAGTGAATCCGCAGGAATGCAGAATTGCTGTTGGCAACATGTTCCCAGAAGATGTCAAGCCCGAGAACTATTATCAATATATCAAGGATAAACTGGATAGGGAACATTGAGCATTATCATTGATTACAGAGCATTAAGAATTTAGAATAAAAGATATGAATTGGATAAGCACCCTACTCGGAAACCTGAACTATGGCACTATTTTGCTGCTCATGTTGTTGGAAAGTACCGTTATACCGGTTCCATCAGAACTCGTCGTTGCACCTGCTGCCTATCATTCGGCCAGTGGTGAACTGAATATCTTCCTCGTTGTACTCTCTGCAACTATCGGAGCCGACCTGGGAGCTTCCATCAATTATTTCGTGGCACTATATGTAGGACGTCCCGTCATCTATAAGTTTGCCAACAGCAAATGGGGCAAGCTCTGTCTGCTGAATCAGGAGAAGGTAGAGAAGAGTGAACGCTATTTTGACAACCACGGTGTTGCTGCAACACTGACAGGCCGACTGGTGCCAGGCATTCGCCATCTTATCAGTATTCCCGCAGGGTTGGCACGCATGACTTATTGGAAATTCCTGCTCTATACCACAATTGGTGCCGGTGTGTGGCACGCCATCCTCGCAGGACTGGGTTGGTATCTGCACGCTATCGTACCAGAAAACGAACTTGAAGATACCATCAAACAGTATAATCACTATATCATTATTGCCATCTTGGGCATCGTTGCTCTTGCCGTTATTTATATTGTGATAAAAAAATATTATCAAGGCAAAAAGCAGTAAATACCCACTCATCTTTTTGATTTGTATCAAAAATAAGGGCTGTTATCGCACACAACTGACAAAAAATCATTGTCAGTTTAAATTTTCATCGTACCTTTGCATCGTCAAAAGGAATAAAATCCTGATGACGTAAGGATAACAACACATGAATTAATAAGGTAGGGACCGAAAGAAATTAAACATTAGCATTAAAAATAAAAAAATAATAACAAAAAAAACTCAAGGTCCCGAGTAAAGAAAAAGAAAGGAAAAAAGAGTATGAAAAAGTTTGTTTTGATGGTAGTAGCCATGTTCACAATGACAATGGCATTTGCTGAGAACGAGAACAACAGCACACTGAATAGTACAGAGGCCTACGATATGACAGTCAATATGCGTAAGCTGGCTGTTACCTTGGATTTGACTACAGACCAGATGGAAGCCGTGCAGGATATTCACACTGCATTCTGCAACGAAATGCTGCTGGCTGCTAATGCACACAGCACCGAGCGCAAGGCTTTGGTTGATCAGGCAGTTAAGAAGGATGTACGCTACATGGGCTTTATCCTGGATGAGAAACAGTACAAGAAGTATCTGACACTGTTGAACACCACACTGACTAATCGTGGTCTGAAATAAGAAGAATTAAATCGAAAATCACTTTAGGAAGGGGATGCCAAGCAATTTGGCATCCTTTTTTCATGTTTTTTGGACGCTTTTCCACAAATTATTTGTACCTTTGCGCAGAAAATAAAAAATAGACTAAAATGGACAACAAGCAAAACAATTACATCTCCGTTAATTATCAACTCTACTCTATTGACAAAGACGGTTCAAAGAATCTGGTAGAACAGACCGAGCAGGGACGTCCTTTCACGTTCATCAGTGGCTTCGGTTTCTCGCTTGACAGTTTTGAACAGCGCATTGTCAACATGCAGCAAGGCGAAAAGTTCGACTTCACGCTGGCTCCTGCCGAGGCTTTTGGCAAGTATTTTGCGGAAGGTGTTCATAAACTTCCTCGTGAGGAATTTGTTATCGATGGAAAGTTTGACAGTACCAATATCTTCCCCGGTGCAGTTATTACAATGAAGAACGAAGAAGGCAAGCACTTCATGGTGCGCGTCACAAAAGTAGAGGAAGATGGAGTGACACTGGATGCTAACCATCCCCTTGCAGGAGAAACCCTACAGTTCGTTGGTACAATTCTTGAGAATCGCGAGGCTACCGCTGAAGAAATACAGAAACTGCTTGCTCAGATGAGCCATGAATGTGGTGGTTGTGGCGGATGCGGCGGTGACTGTGGCGGTGACTGCGGTGATGACCACGAATGCGGTGGCGGTGGTTGCGGGCATTGTCACCATTAAAAGACAAGACGTCACGATAACAAAATAACGTAATACGAGATAATGCCAAGAAAACTATGGGCAATACGTTTGGGAAACTATTTACACTGACCACCTTCGGCGAGAGCCATGGTGCTGCTGTAGGAGGAGTGATTGATGGCATGCCAGCAGGCATAGACATTGATTTGGATTTTATTCAAAGTGAGTTAAACAGACGTCGCCCAGGACAAAGTAAGCTGACAACATCACGAAAAGAGGCTGATAAAGTTGAGCTACTCAGCGGTGTGTTTGAAGGTAAGAGTACGGGGTGCCCTATAGGCTTCATTGTACGCAATGAGAACCAGCACTCACAGGACTACGAGAACCTGCGCACACTGTTCCGTCCTTCTCATGCCGATTTCACCTATTATAATAAATTTGGCGTGCGTGACCATCGTGGCGGAGGCCGTTCTTCAGCCCGTATCACTATCAGTCGTGTGGTAGGTGGTGCACTAGCCAAATTAGCCCTTCGTCAAACGGGCATCAGTATTCAAGCTTACACCTCACAGGTTGGAAACATTGCTTTAGAGCGCGATTATCACCAATACGACCTGTCTTTGACAGAAACCAATGCCGTACGTTGTCCTGACGCAGAGAAAGCCGAGGAGATGGCTGCATTGATAGAACAAGTAAAAGCTGAGGGCGACACCATCGGTGGCGTGATAACCTGCGTAATCAAAGGCTGTCCTGTTGGTCTTGGCGAGCCCGAATTCAATAAGCTTCACGCACAGTTGGGTAGTGCCATGCTGGGCATCAATGCCGTGAAAGGCTTTGAATATGGTGAAGGCTTTGCCGGCATCGCTCAGCGCGGTTCCGAGCAAAACGACCGTTTCACAGTGGGGCATGGTTCCTCCGTAACCACTCTTACCAATCATAGCGGAGGCATTCAGGGAGGCATCAGCAACGGACAGGATATCTATTTCCGGGTTGCATTTAAGCCCGTGGCTACCCTACTCCGCTCTCAAGAAACTGTTGACTTGGAAGGAAATCCCACCACTTTCACAGCTCACGGACGTCACGATCCATGTGTTCTTCCAAGAGCCGTCCCCGTAGTAGAGGCTATGGCAGCAATGGTTATTTTAGACAATTATTTATGCTTATCGGCATATAAAAAATAGGAAATATTCTCTCAAAAAGCAAAATAAACAGAAAAATCCATTGTCAAATGGATTTTTTTGTTTATCTTTGCAATCGCTATAAGGGTTTGTGAAAATCCGAATATGCTTTAGTTAAGTCTAGTTTAGTTTTTGTGTTGGTTAAGGGCTGCCGATTGGCAGCCCTTATTTGTTATTAATACATCACTTTTCTCGAAGAAGTCTTACCACTTGCTGTTGTAGCCCGCATGATGTAGATTCCTTTATCTGGCCTACTGACACGTTCACCTGAGAGTGTGAAGAACTCCACACTGACGGGCGTTCCGTCGAGCACGCTACTAATACCAGAGGTGCCTCCCGTATGGTATTCCAACACAACGATGACAGACTGTTGCTCGCCTGTATTAGTAAAAGTAACCTCATCCTGTACGCTATTCAACACGAACTCAGCCTTGTTTGGAGCTGACGTCGTAGCAGTCAGATCAAGAATCTGGGCATCTGCCTCTGTGTAGTTTTTCCCAGCTACCTCTTTCCAATAACTAGTGCGACTACTGCTATTAGTACCAACCACACTCCAAAGCGTTAATTTCGTCACCTTGAAGCCTTCAGGCACATGGATAACATTTTGTGCGCCATTAGAGAGTTTGATACCTGTACGACTGATTCCATCAAACTCATAGGTCATTTTATCCCCCTTGCTGTAAGTCTTATCTATAGCAGAGGTATAGTTCATACTGAATCCAATATTATTAGATGGAGAAGCCTCAGCGCCTTCCAATTTGGTACAAGCAGCATCACTAGGTTGCCGAGACATATTACCCCAAGCCAAACAAACCTTCTTTGTCTCACCTACAGGCTCAGGGTCTGGAGTTGGGTCGTCAGGTTTCTCAGAACCACCAACTACCTTCAAGACACCGCTTGTATAAAGTTCAGATGTGTCCCAAGTCTGTCCTTCTCCAGGAGTAGCAGGAAGAATCTGAGCAAAGGTACCAGTAGCCGTTCCTGTGAATACCTTTATCTCGTCACCAGCATAGTAGGTCTTGTCCTGCATTGCCTCGTTCAACTTCAAAATGGCGGCACTACCTAGTTTCAGTCCACCACTGAATGTCAGGCCTTTATCAGAAGCCAGTGTGTCGCCCACCATCAGCGTACCATTGACTGTTACAGCAGCAGCCAGAGTGCCTTTACCAGCTAATGTGGCACCAGCCGAAACTGTAATGGCTCCCGTGCCAGTATGCTGTCCGTTAACGATGAGTGTACCTGCCTGCACTTGCGTCGTACCACTATAGATATTCTTGCCAGTAAGGCGCCATTCACCAGTACCTTGCTTCACAATGCTGGTCTTACCAATTTTTCCACCTTGAGCACGATCATCAATGATTCCCTTAAACGTCTCGTTCGTATTAGCCGTACCTACAATCCATGTTCCGCTGCCAGCATTCTTCACATCAAAACCAGATAGATAAGTGCCTGCATCACCTGACAGACCTCCAAGGTACAAAGTCGCTTGATTCTTTTTCGAGACAATCTGTGCCGTACCTTTCAAAGTAATAGTACCGTTTTTGATACCAGTACCATTATACGGTGCAAACTGACTATTTCCGGCAGAAGCCGTTCCTTTTACTATGACACGACCTGTGAAGTCATCCCAATTGCCTTCAAGATATTCACGTACCCAGAATACTTCCCATTCCAGCGTACCACTTCCGCTCACTTTATTAGCCATCTCACAATTGCGATAGAATGAGATTTTCGATGTAGTACCTGCCTTTGCCTCAATGGGGAAGGTGTACTTGGGGTTCTTGTCGTTTTCACTATGCGTAATAAACTGTCCACCAGCCATAACGAGTTTGCCGGCTGTTCCAAGACCTGCCTTTGATGTATTCTCCCCTTCAAGTACCAGAGTACCACCATTCAAAACCACGTCACCATCGAATTTGAAGAATTTCGTATTATTCGTTGCAACAGAAATCTGGCCTTCACCATCGATAATCAGGTTACCTTGTCCTTCGAGACTTCCACTCATTGTCACAACGGCCCCACTCTTTGCAATGTTCAACTCAGTATCACTATAAAGCTTTGCAGAACGATTGGTAGAGGTAGAAGCACCTGTATACTTATAGACGCCACCATCCATCACCCAGTTCTGAGCGAACTCCTGACTCATACCAAGTCCGCTGGCAACACCACCGTTCTTCAGTGAAGAGAACTCATAAACGCCGTCGTGCAGTACGGTAGCGCCCTCATATTGCTGATCTGAAGCGATGGCCAGCGTTCCCTTACCAGCCTTGTTCAAAGAAGCTGTACCACTAATATAGCCTGCACCGTTCAACGTCACGTTAGCATCACTCTTCACAACAACAGCCGTCTTCGGTGTAGCCTCACTAAGCGTGACAGTCTCATCGTTTACGGGATTAATCAGCCACTCACCATCACCTGTACCAGTAAAGGTCTCCACATCAATGATATCCACCTGTTCTGGACGCGTCTTCACGGTAAGTTCTGCTGTATAAGCCGACCTCTCCTCACCTTTATAGGCACAAACACGTACGATATAAGGCTTTCCTGCTTCCAACCCAGCATTCTGAATGATAAACTGTGCATCAGTCGTACGACCCATTTCTACGAAAGCACCGTCTTTCTGCAACTCTACTATAAAGCCATCTTCGTTATCGCTGTAATCGGCCCACGAAAGTGTCAGACTATTCGTCGTTGCAGAAGAGAGCTCCAGCAACAAGGGAGCGCGCAGGAAGAACTGACGATTATCCTTACCGATGCTATTGATATAGTTCTCAATATTGGCATAACCATTGTCGGCTATCGTCATCGCATCGTTTTTGGTCTTATCCGTGCCGTTAGCATCTTCCCATGCATCAGGCATACCGTCGCCATCAGTATCAACAGGCTTTGTGCCTTTAAACCAACTCCATGTGGTAGGCACACCGATTGGCAGTTCATTCTCATTAGTAATGAGCTTTCCTTTTGTACCAAACGACAGCACCTCGTCCACCATATAACAGTCGGCCAGATCACGATAAGGCAAAGAGGCACCCACCTCAGGCAGCAGTTTTTCTATCAGTTCATTGCCAGCCCATTTCTCCAGTTCCGGATAAGCGTATGGTGTGCTCACCTTGTCGCCGCCACCAGTACCAGTAAACAGCGTGGGATTCAACACACCATCACGATTTTTATCCTGCCAGTTATCGTTGCCATAGAAATGAAAATCGCTATTACCCCCCGTCAAGGCATCACCTCCCACAGCAGGTCCATTAATAAAGAGGTTGTTCTCTATGTTCACATAACTGCTTCCCTGAGAGTCACCGCCCATATTATAAGCATAGTTTTTCCAGTTATAGACCAAGTTATTGACATATTGGTTCGTACCCTTCACCTTGAAGTTACGAGTGGAGTTGTCTACGAGTAAAACACGATAAAGCGTGATATTGTCAGCCTGCATCAAACCGCCCGCAGAATGAGTCATCAACCCCTGACCTACAATAGAATTCATCAGGGTGATATTCTGCGGAGCCATTCCCTTGTTATCCCAGTTAATGGAAAAATTCTCATCTTGTCCCCACGAGAACGAGCAGTGGTCGAAAATCATGTTCTGTCCATTGGCAATACCGCCGGCATCCTTGTCCTTTGTGCCCACAGCACCCATACGAAATCGCATGTAACGTACTATGATATTGTCGGCTGCCGAGAAACTTGTACCGTCACCATAAACGGTTATACCCTCGCCTGGAGCCGTCTGACCAGCAACATAAAGGTTTTTTGAAAACACCAGGCGCGAATTGATACGAATGACGCCAGCCACATCAAACACGATGATGCGGTTTGGCTGACTGATGGCATCACGTAACGAACCCGTACCTGAGTCATTCAGATTTGTTACATGATACACGCTTCCCGTTCTTCCGCCCGTAGCGAAACGCCCCCATCCCTGGGCACCAGGAAAAGCTAATTGTTGTGCACTTACAGCCATACTTAATACAAACAGCGCAAGCGCCATGAAATACTTCTTAGGTTTCATTTTTTTATTGATATTTTTAGTTTTAGTCGAATTTCAGCAGCAAAATTACGATATTCCCTCAATATACCTCTTTTATATTAGAGAAAACACCTATAATCTTTGGCAAAAAAATAGGAGCTACTGAATAGCTCCTACAATATCATTCACATCAGCAACGCCGTGTTTATCAAGCCAATCGCTAATTCCATCGCGTACTTTTATCGTCACAGCAGGATCAAGGAAATTAGCTGTACCAATCTCAATAGCACGAGCACCGCACATCAGGAATTCAATAGCATCCTCAGCTGTACTGATACCACCAAGACCGATAACAGGTATTTTCACAGACTTAGCCACTTGATAGACCATTCGCAGAGCCACAGGCTTAACACAAGGGCCACTCAGTCCACCAGTACCGATAGAAAGCGTCTTGCAACGCTTTTCAATGTTAACAGCCATTCCCATCAGCGTATTAATAAGACTCACGCTGTCGGCTCCCTCTGCCTCAACTGCACGGGCAATCTCTGTAATATCTGTCACGTTGGGCGAGAGTTTTACAATCAGTGTCTTATGGTAAGCCTGACGAACGGCCTTCACAACGCTTGCGGCACCAGCACAGGTCACACCAAAGGCCATACCTCCATCCTTCACATTTGGACACGAGATATTCAATTCGATAGCAGGAATATGCTCCAATGTATTCACACGAGCAGCACACTCAGCATAATCCTCAGGAGAAGAACCGCTGACATTAACGATATAATTGCCCTCAGTAGGCAAAAGTTGAGGGTAGATATGCTCACAGAAATAATCCACACCTTTATTTTGCAGACCTACACAGTTCAGCATACCCTGGGGCGTCTCTGCCATACGAGGATAGTCATTGCCCTCACGAGGCTTCAAGGTGGTCCCCTTCACAATGATGCCACCAATACCTTTTAAATCTACAAAATCCTGAAACTCCAAGCCATAACCAAACGTACCTGAGGCGGTCATCACAGGGTTCTTCATTTTCAGAGCCCCAATATTTACTTCTAATTTTGCCATAACAATTTCTTTATATTAAATACGGGACCATCCTTACATACACACACATTCGTGGCCTCCGCGGTCGACGTATCTCCGTCAACACGCACCTTCTCTACACAACACAGACAAGCGCCAAGCCCACAAGCCATCAGGTTCTCAAGTGAAACCTCGCACGCAATATCCTTTTCACGTGCATAACGAGCCACAGCCTTCATCATAGGTGTAGGACCACACACTTGAATCATATTAAATGACTCCTTCTGTAACACGCTATGATTGGTAACAAACCCCTTCTCTCCCATAGAGCCATCTTCTGTCGTTACCAATACACGTCCGTATTTCTCAAACTCAGAGAGCATGAGTAGATCCTTGGCAGAACGGGCACCCAATAGGAACGTTGGCTCAATGCCCTGTGCTTTTAGCACCTTACCAAGATAAAGCAGGGGAGCCACGCCTACACCACCACCAACAAGGAGGGGTGATATAGATGATGCGCTGACTGTGCCCCCAACACTGGGAATTGTAAATCCATTACCCAGAGGCAGCACACAATTCAACGTATCACTAGCTTTCAACTTTGCTAACGTTTTAGTACCTTCACCTACTGTAGCAACAAGCAACCACAGCTCGTTTTTCTCTTTATCTACGAAATTAATGGAAATAGGACGGCGCAGGAATGTAGAAGAAGAACCATCTACACGCACCTCAACAAACTGACCAGGATTCATGGGAGGCAAAGCATCTGTCTGAGACAACTTAATCAGCACATAGCGCTCATGAACGCGCTCCACAGACCGTACAGTCAGGTCTAGGATATATTTTTTCATTATACCTTATTATATATAATTATAATTTTGTGCAAAGGTACGAAAAAACACGAGAAAAGCCAAATATAATATAACCTTTCCTCGTGTCAAAAAAAAGAAAATGAATGTATAATAACAAAGAATGCTATTTCTTTGCGGGAACAAAACTTTCCCACGTTTGGTCATCATAATACACGCGAATTTCCGTTACGTGTCTTACAGGTTTGTCAATAGTTTTTATCTCTTCACGTACAATTTCGGAACGTGTATTTCTTACACTATTGTTAGAAGATGGTGCTGAATGACTCATTTGTGGCTTAAACATGGGAGATTGAGGAGCAGCCGAACTATTCAAGTCAAAATCCAGAACCTGCTCTTGCCCCGCCCGAGGCGATAAATCCCCATTATCAGTGAGTGTTACCTGGTCATTAGAAGGGGTAGGTGACTGTTGATACATATCCCCAATTCCAAACATCAACCATTCAAGACTAATGTCAGGGAATTTCTTTTTAATACTTTCAATGATGTTAATAGTAGGGCGTGTACGATCGTTAAAGATACCACTCAGGGTTGCTGGTGTCGTTCCAATGGCACCAGCAAAAACTTGTTGGGTCATGTGGTGCGCCTCCATAATCTGTCTGATTCTATCCTTCATGTTCTAATCAAGTCGTTTTTGGGCCTAATAAGGCTGTTTTCTATTCAGTTTACAAAGGTAAAGCAAAAAATTGAATTGTGCAACTTTTTAAAGAGGAATTTATAATATTGAAGTTTAAATATTAAATTTTATATTTGTAAACTCATAGCAAAATCGTCAAGTTTTCTATATTAAGATTCGTAAATTTAAACTATTGAGATTTAAACATATTAATAAAATAATTAGCATTTTAATATAAAAAATTGGTTTATAACCTATTATATACTGATATAATAGCATATTTTAGGTTAATATTCATGGTAAAGAAGGGCTTAATATAGTATTAAAAGCCTAATTATAAAGGGTTTAGTTCGAGTAACTAAAAATACATGCATATCCAATTATTAGATTTTATACTTTAATATCTTAAAACTAATTAGTTGGTTTTCAGTATATTATTTTATAACAAATAATACGTTATAAATATACATTCGGATTATTAAATTATAAAATATAAAGTTTAATATTTAAATATTTAGCATCGTTAATTATAAAAGTTTACATTTTAAAATATAAATATTGTATCAATGACTTTATGTTTTAAAAGTTTTAATCTTGTAAAGTACACATTTTTAAATTAAAATAAACGTTAACGATAAATTGAAATGAAGCAAAAACACGCAAAAATGAAATGCTTAAGAAATTCTGGACGGGCATTCAGAAAACTGAAAATTTTAAAAATATAGAGGTAGTTATTTCTACGTAAAGTCCATATTTTAAGCCATTTATGGATAAAAAAAGCACCCTACTCGGATGCTTATTCTAGATATTCTAACGGGCAAAAAATGGCGTTTTTAGTGCAAAATGTAAAAAATAAGTTCTTTCATTAGCTCCTCTGGGGGGGTATTAGGGTTATCCAGACCCTTACTTTTGGCATCAATCTCACGTAGTTTGGAAATTATCTGCATCGTTTTCATTGCAGTGAAATTTCTCATACCAGTCATATAATCTTTCGCAGCCCACGGAGATCGCAATTCCAACCAAGATGCAACTGCCTCCTGGCTGCCCTTATTTGGCGAATAAAACGCGATCATGAGATTCTGAAAGTAATTAAAGAGCATTGGGAGAAATGAGTATAAGCTACCGGCCTTTGGATTTTTGTCAAAATAGTTTATTATCTGATTTGCCTTAAATACATTCCGGTTCACAATAGCGTCGCGCAACTCAAAACCATTAAAGTCCTTGCTGACCCCTATCCTATCCTCTACTACCTGGGGAGTAATTCTTCGATCACCTTCTGGCAAACCGAGAAGCACTTTTTCCAATTCACTCACCATACGACTCAAATCTGCTCCAATAGCATCAGCAATAAGCTGCGTAGATTTGGGATCTATGCTGGCATTTTTCTGTTTGACGAAATTTTCGATAAAAGTAGGCAGCTCCCGTTCCTTCAGTTTCTGACTCTCAAACAAGATGCCAGCCTGCTGGATAGCCTTCACATATTCACGTTTACGCCCATCAATCTTACCATTCTTATGACAGATAACGAGAACAGTGGTTATAGAAGGCTGTTTCAGGTATTTCTCAAGTGCATCCGTATTCTTCAGATTCTGTGCTTCCTTTACGATAATGACCTGTCGCTCGGCCATCATCGGATAGCGACGCGCTGCATCAGCAATCTGCGACGCATTCACATCAGAACCAAACATAATCGTCTGATTGAAATCACGTTCTTCTGGCTTTAGGGCGTGCTCCGCAATATAATCACATATTTTATCGATATAATACGACTCCTCACCCATCAGGTAGTAAACAGGGCGATATTGTCCGCTCTGCAACTCCTTCATAATGCTACTATAGGTCACATTTTTTGTTTCTGCCATTGTTCATTGCAAGATATTTTGTATCTTTGCAGTGCAAAGGTACAAAAATAAATGGAAATAAACCTACCTCCATACGAAATAAAATTACGTGAGCAAAACGGACGTCGTCAGATTTTCGATATCCTGCGTCGTCGTTATGTAGCTCTGACGCCCGAGGAATGGGTGCGCCAGCATTTCGTGCATTTTCTGATAGAACATAAAGGTTATCCAAAAGGTCTGCTGGCTAATGAGGTAGAACAGAAAATTGGAGATAAAAAACTGCGTTGCGACACCTTATTATATAATAAGGACCTACAACCCAAGATGATTATCGAGTATAAAGCGCCCGAGATAGCCATCACCCAACGTGTTTTCAATCAAGTAACAACCTATAATTTTCTGCTCCACGCAGATTATCTTATCGTCTCCAACGGTCGCCAGCATTACTGTTGCCATATGGACTACGAAAAAGGGGAATATACCTTTTTACAGGATATTCCCCACTATACAGAACTTTAGTGTGTTCTATTAGATCATATCATTAGCATCAGTAGCCTTCTTAGAGTTAGAAGTCTTACGCACACTAGCACCTGCTGCGCGACGACGCGTGGTCTTCTTCTCCTCAGTAGCAGGCTTTTCCGTCTTAACGCCAGCCAACTCAGGATCAATCAGGATACGTCCGCAGTACTCACAAACGATCACCTTCTTGTGCATCTTAATATCCAACTGACGCTGAGGTGGAATCTTATTGAAACAACCACCGCAAGCATCACGCTGCACATACACAATACCCAATCCATTACGAGCATTCTTGCGAATACGCTTGAAAGAGGTGAGCAGACGTGGCTCAATTTTTGCCTCAAGCTCCTTAGCCTTCTCTTTCAGTTTTTCTTCCTCCGCACGAGTCTCCTCCATAATCTCGTCGAGTTCGCTCTTCTTCATATCCAGGTCACCCTGCTTCTCTTGCAGTATATTCTGATTGCCCTGCAACTCCTCCTGCTTCTCAGCAATACGATGCTGAGCCTCATTGATTTTCTTGTTACAGAGTTCAATCTCCAGACTCTGATACTCAATTTCCTTTGACAGGGTGTCGTATTCACGGTTGTTACGCACCTCGTTGAGCTGCTGCTTGTAACGCTCCACGCTGTTCTGAGCGTCAATAATCTCACCCTTTTTCTGGGAAATGGCACGGTCAAACTCTCCAATCTCACTCTCAATACGCTCAATACGAGTGTTCAAACCTTCGATTTCAGCCTCCAGGTCTTCAACCTCAAGAGGCAGTTCACCACGTAAAGCCTTTTTCTCGTCGATAGCAGACAGAGCCTGCTGCAACTGGAAGAGGGTTTTCAAGCGCTCTTCTACTGACAAATCTGTAGGATCTTTCTTTGCCATAATTCTCTAATTAGTTTATTTCGTTATATCGTTATTACTTCGTTACATCATACTGCTATCACATCAAAAACAGTTTATCGGATTAGTGATTGTCTCCGCAATCATACAGCGTACTTCCGGACATTCCTTTTGAATAATCTCCTGAAAGATTTCCGAGGTAAACTGTTCACTTTCATAATGGCCGATGACACATATCTGTATCTCTTGTTCATGGCCAAAGAACACGTGATAATGCATTTCACCTGTGATAAAAGCATCAGCACCTTGGGCAACAGCCTCATCCAACATAAAATCACCAGCACCACCACAGATTGCAACCTTTCTCACAGGACGTTTCAACAGTTCATTGCATAGAGCACACTTCACGCCAAAACGCTCCTTAACCAATGAGATAAAGGCCTGCGCCTGCATAGATTCCGGCAATTCTGCCAGCACCATCGACTGCTTTTCCTCTGCGATGGAATCGCCATGCACAACGGCCCCAAGTTTTTCAGCGATTTTGAAATTCACGCCACCCCTTGCATTATCCATATTGGTATGCATGGAGATAACACAGATCTCGTGCTTGATAGCCTTGCGTACCGTGCGCTGCACATCATTAGCGTCGCTCACCTGCTTCAATCCGCGGAAGAGCAACGGATGATGACTCACCACCAGATTACATCCCTTGGCGATGGCCTCATCGACGATTTTTTCTGTCACGTCCAGACACAACAATGCCCCTGAAACCTCCGCCTCTGTTAATCCAATCTGCAGGCCAGCATTATCCCAACTTTCCTGCAGCGGCAGGGGCGCGAACTGTTCAAGGGCGCTCAGCACTTGTTTTATTTTCACGCTTTTAGTCGCTTTTAGGTTGCAAAGGTACAACTTTTTTCGCAAGGAAAGCACTCTGAAGTTTCTTTTTTACCCTTCTTTAACAATTTAAGCGCTTATCATTTGTCCATTTTCCAAATAAATAGTATCTTTGCAACGATGAAAAAAATAATACTAGTTACTGGTGGACAACGCTCTGGAAAGAGCATACAGGCCGAGAAAATGGCACTCGAGATGAGTCCGAACCCCGTATATGTGGCTACAGCTCATATCTGGGACGATGAGTTTCGTGAACGCGTGCGACGTCATCAGGAACGACGTGGTCCTGAGTGGACGAATATTGAGGAAGAGTTATACCTTAGTCGTCATGACGTATCTGGGCGCGTCGTCTTAGTTGACTGCGTCACACTCTGGCTCACTAATTTGTTTTTCAAGAACAGCAGCGACACCAGCCATGCTGACGATAGCATCCTTGAAGATGCTAAAGCAGAATTCGACCACTTCACAAATCAAGATGCCACCTTTATTTTTGTCACCAACGAAATCGGACTTGGCGGTGTGAGCGAAAATGCCCTACAGCGAAGCTTTACCGACCTGCAGGGGAGGATGAATCAGTATATTGCTCAGAAAGCCAACGAGGTAATACTCATGGTTAGTGGCATCACCGTAAAAATCAAATAAATGATAACTAAAGACGAGATACAAACAAAGATTGATAATCTGAACAAGCCAAAAGGTTCTTTAGGGCGCCTTGAAGAACTGGCTTTGCAGATTTGCATGATTCAACAAACATTAGAGCCACATCTGACCCATCCCTGCCATCTGCTTTTTGGTGGCGATCACGGCATAGAGCGCGAAGGGGTCAGCGTATCCCCTCGTGAGGTCACCTGGCAACAGATGATTAATTTCACACACGGAGGCGGTGGTGTCAATATGTTCTGTCGGCAACATGGTTTCGACCTTAGTATCGTCGACGTTGGTGTGGATTATGACCTCTCGCAAGTACCCGACATCCTCAATCGTAAAATAGCTCGCGGCACAAAGAATTTTCTCTACGAACCCGCTATGAGCGAAGCCGAATACCAACAAGCACTTACTGTTGGTGCCAGTTTAGCAGATACTTGCTATGAGAAAGGATGTAACATTCTGAGTATCGGCGAGATGGGCATCGGAAACACATCACCTTCCAGCATCTGGATGCACCTTATCTGCAACATCCCATTGGAAGAATGTATTGGTGCAGGTTCTGGCCTCAACAACGACGGCATCCGCCATAAGTACGAAGTACTGTCAAAGGCCGTAGCTGGGTTTTATGAAGTTAATGAGCCGATTGGGTCTAATGCCCAGCCCTCCAAAACCATCCAGCCCATTATTCCCATCCCCACGATCCTAGCCTACTTCGGAGGTTTTGAAATGATAGCAGCTATCGGCGCCATGCTGCGTGCTGCTGAGCTACACATGATAATCCTTGTCGATGGTTTTATCATGACAGCCTGTGCACTAGCCGCCAGCCAGCTGCACCCCGAGGTGAGGGATTACATGATTTTCACCCATTGCGGCGATGAGAGCGGACACAAGAAAATACTTGATTTCCTTAAAGCCAAACCACTGCTTAATCTTGGTCTTCGTCTTGGCGAAGGCACAGGTGCACTCTGTGCATACCCTATTGTGGACTCTGCCGTACGTATGATTAACGAAATGAACAATTTTCAAAATGCAAACATCACTAAATACTTCTAAATGGTATGACCGCCCTTGGGCTGCCTTTATTTTCTTCACACGCCTACCCTTTTGGCGCCTTCACGAACCTCCCCGTCAGTGCTACAATTCCGTAGTAGAATGGTGGCCACTCACTGGGTGGCTCACAAGTGGCGCAATGGCAGCCATTCTCTATTTCGGTCCCCAATTATCAATTTGCAATTATCAGATTTCAATACTATTAGCTATCATCGTCCGCATTCTCATAACAGGTGCCCTCCACGAGGACGGACTAGCAGATTTCTTCGATGGTTTTGGCGGAGGCGGCAGTAACCGTGAGCGAATCCTCTCCATCATGAAGGACTCCCATATAGGAACCTACGGTGTGCTGAGCCTCATCCTCTACCTCGCCCTACTCTATCTCTGCCTCTGCAGTATGCCACCTCTCATGGCTGCCCTTACCGTACTGGCTGCCGACCCCTTCGCAAAGATGTTGGGCGCACAACTCACCCAGATGATGCCTTATGCGCGTACAGAAGAAAGTTCGAAGGCCCACACCGTTTATCGCCGTATGGGCGTCGTCGCAGGTCTGCTTCTAGCCCTGCAGGGACTGCTTCCCCTATTCATCTATGTATGGCTCAACCATCAACTGAGCCTCACCCCTCAACTCTCTTGGCAGTGGTTATTCTTTACCCCTTGCCTCACCATGTATTTCCTCTATCGCTTTGTGTGGCATCGCCTGCGTGGCTATACAGGCGACTGCTGTGGTGCTTTTTTTCTACTCATCGAACTGAGTTTCTATCTTGTTGTGGCTGTTAGCCAGTAAAAAGACAAGAGAAAAACTTTTGTAATCCACCAGACATTTCGTATCTTTGCAGACGATATTATTTGCAACTAAAAACTAAACACCAATATTATTTATGACAAAGAAAGAACAAATGGGCATGAATCGCAGGCAATTTCTGAAGCGGCTGGGCTTTGGAGCTGGTTCCGCTATGGCCATGATGGCTATGGAACCGCTGAATGTGCTGGCTAAAGAGAATAGCAAGACTGCGGTAGAGAATCGTATGACCTATCGTGTGCAGCACGGCTCCGGCGAACAGATTTCATTATTAGGCTTTGGCATGATGCGACTGCCCAACAATCAGGACGAGGTAAACCGGTTGGTTGACTATGCCATAGAGCATGGTGTGAACTATTTCGACACGGCTCCTATGTATATGGGCGGACAGTCGGAAGTACTCACAGGCAACGCACTGGCCCGTCATCCCAGAGAGAAATTCTATGTAGCCACAAAGATGTCAAACCAGAACAGGCGCACATGGTCATTTGAGGAGTCTAAAGCCATGTACGAAAACTCAATGGAACGCCTGAAGGTTGACCATATCGACTACTACCTGCTGCATGCTATTGGTGGCGGTATGGACTCACTAAAGGGACGTTTCCTGGATAATGGCGTATTGGACTTCCTACTGAAGGAACGCGAGGCCGGACGCATCAAGCATCTGGGTTTCTCATATCATGGTGATGTGCGCGACTTTGACTGGCTGCTGGATCGTCAGGATGAGTACCATTGGGACTTCGTGCAGATTCAAATGAACTTCCTCGACTGGCGCCATGCCTCCATGCGTGGTGGACGTCGTGCAGATGCAGATGCAGAGTATCTCTATGGAAAATGTGAGAAACTGGGCATACAAAATGTTGTGATGGAACCGCTGCGTGGCGGCGCTTTCGGACGTATGGCTCAAGAACTGACAGACCAGTTGAAGGCCGTTCATCCGGATGACAGTACTGCCCGTTGGGCATTCCGCTGGGTGGGCAGTCACAATAATATCCTGACGACACTGAGTGGCATGAATCGTATGGACCACCTAGAGGATAATATCAAGACTTTCTCACCTCTGGATCCTTGTACCGAGCAGGAAAACATACTTTTAGCAGAAATCGCCGATCAGATGTCAGGCATCCCAACCATCCCTTGTACGGCCTGCGAATATTGCATGCCCTGTCCCTATGGCGTAGATATCCCAGGTAACTTTGCTGCTTACAACGAAGCAGTCAACAGTCACCTGCTACCCTTGCCACACAAGGAAGCCACCGACTATGCTGAGCGCCAGCAAGCCTTTATTGATGGTTATAAGAAAGCGCTGCCAGATGACAAGAAATGGGCATCACGCTGCCAGGACTGCGAAGTCTGCCTATCAAAATGTCCACAGCAGATTCGCATTCCCAATCAGATGGCTCGCATCGTAGAGACGCTGAGGAAACGCTAATTGATTATTTTGAGAACAACCCCTTAAAGAAGCCGCCGACAGCACTACCTACCCTGCCGGTGGCTTTTGCTATACTATCGCCAGTAGCCTCAAGCCCCTCGCCCAATCGGTCACCACGATAAGACAAGAGTTTCCTGGTAAAGCGCCCTTTCAACTTGTTATACTCCTCAACCTGCTTACCAGTGAGCTGTGGCTTAATCTGACGATACTGCTTCATCAGCGTGTCCTGACGGGCTATGAGCGAGTCGGCAATATGCTTTGTAAACGTGGGCTGTCTCTCCACAAAAGCCGCAAACTGACGATAAGCGGTCATAAACTGCAGGGTATCATTCTTCTGGGGGGTCTGAGCGCTAACTGTGGTCAACGTCATCAGAGCTATGATGGTCAATGTAATCTTTTTCATGACAATTTCGTTTTTTCCTTTTTACCTTTTTGCGTGCAAATATACAACTTTATATAGTAATTACTTTGGTCTTTGACATTTTTTTAGTAATTTTGCGACCATGAAACTTAAAACATCAAAACGTATGAAAAAAATATTAACCATCCTTTTATTGGGCTCTGCCTTGACCATTACAGCCCAGACTGCTCGTGAAGAAATGAAAGCCAACCCTTGGCTGGCAGGTTCAAACTATCTGGATTACGACCGCCAGCTACCAAACTTCAACTATACGAAGGCACCAAAGGGCTATGTGCCTTTTTATTTCACCCACTACGGACGTCACGGCTCTCGCTGGCTCATCGGCAAGGACGACTACGAACGCGTGTTGCGCCCGTTGCGCAAGGCCAACGAGCAGGGCAAACTGACTACTGAGGGCAAAAAGACACTGCAACTGTTGGAAACATTCAACAAGACAACCAACAAACGTTTAGGTGACCTGACTACTGTTGGTGAACGTCAGCATCATGGCATCGGCAAGCGTATCACACAGCATTTCCCCGAGATTTTCCTGACCAAGAATCTGGCTGTAGATGCTCGCAGCACAGTGGTGACACGTTGCATTCTGTCAATGGTAGCAGAGTGCGAGGAACTGATGGCAGCCAACCCTACTGCCCGCATCCACAACGACGTCAGCGAAAGCCTTCAATATTACATGAACCAGGGACATGAAGGTAAGGTCAAAGAGGCCAACAGAAATATCGACTGGCGCAAGCTCAATGATTATAGCGACAGTAAAACACACCCCGAGCGACTGATGAAAGTGCTGTTTAACGACGAGAAGTGGGCAGCCGACAGCGTACGTCAGGGAGCACTTATGCGTAACCTCTTCGAGATGGTCATCAACATGCAGAGTCATGAAGATGGACCAGACATGCTCTATCTCTTCACTGAGGAAGAACGTTACGACCAGTGGTGCATCGCCAATGCCAGCTGGTATGTGCGCTATGCCAATTCGCCCATGACAAGTAATATGATGCCTTTCAGTCAGTACAACCTATTAAGAAACATCATCGAGACAGCCGACACCTGCGTGGCACTTGGAAAGCCACAAGCCACGATGCGCTTTGGCCATGAGGTATGTGTATTACCTTTAGCTTGTCTGATGGAACTGGGTAATAGCAATGCCAGCATCGACAATCTCAACGAACTGGAAAAGAAATGGCAGAACTACAAGATTTTCCCCATGGCTTGCAACATCCAGCTCATTTTCTACAAACCCAAGAAGGGCGAGGGCGACATCCTGGTAAAGGCTCTGCTCAATGAACGTGAAGCAACTCTACCTGTTGCTGCCAGCGAAACGCCGTATTACTACAAGTGGAACGACCTGCGACAATATTGGACAAACAAACTCGATAAATTCAAAGAAGAGAAATAAAAATTTAAAGAACACATCGTTGACATGAAAAAGTATATCATATTTATCTGCCTACTGCTGACTGCGGGCATCTCTGTTCACGCACAGAAGCAGTTTGGAGAAAGACCCAAACTGGTAGTTGGTGTTGTAGTAGACCAGATGCGTTGGGACTACCTGAGTCGATATTTCAACCAGATGCCGCCAGGTGGATTGAAACGTCTCATCAACGATGGTTACTCGTGCAACAACTGTCTGATAAACTACATACCCACCGTCACAGCTATCGGACACACGTCCATTTATACTGGCACTACACCTGCCTTTCATGGCATCTGTGGCAACTCGTTCTATGTTGACGGCAATAGTGTAGGCTGCGTCAGCGACAAGAATGTACAGACCGTAGGTTCCAACACGAAGAAAGGACAGT
Organism: uncultured Prevotella sp.; assembly: GCA_946614175.1. Taxonomy (GTDB): domain Bacteria; phylum Bacteroidota; class Bacteroidia; order Bacteroidales; family Bacteroidaceae; genus Prevotella. The sequence goes on from CAMOGP010000006.1 coordinate 28,902, forward strand.
CGTCGCCCCATCTGCTTCTTGCATCTACCATTGGCGACCAACTCCGTATGCACACCGATTTCCAATCCAAGGTTATTGGTGTCAGCTATAAGGATCGTGCGGCCATCCTACCTGCAGGACGTAGTGCCAATGCTGCCTTCTGGCTCGACAACACCGCTGGCTGCTTCGTCAGCAGCACTTACTACATGCAGGAACTGCCTGATTACGCCAAGAAAATAAACGCACAGTTGGCCAAGAACGAAGAACTCAAGAAGGTGGGCAGCGATGTCTCTCTCTCGCCCCTCTGCGGTCATCTCATCACCGATATGGCTATTGCAGCCCTAAAGGGTGAGAATCTAGGACGCAATGGCACCACAGACATGCTCTGTGTCAGTTATTCTCAGACAGATGCCATCGGTCACAAATGGGCTACACGCGGTGAGCGTACTGACGAGGCCTATATGGAACTGGACAAGGATATTAAACGGCTGCTCCTGGCGCTCGACGCACAGGTGGGACACGAGAACTACTTGCTTTTCCTCACCGCCGATCACGGTGGTGCCCATAACTGGAAATTCATGCAGGACCACAAGCTCAATGGTGGCAAGTGGCTCTATCAGGACTATCAAAAGCAGGCTGAGGCATACATTGCCAAGAAACTGGGTGCCACGAAGAATGTTATCAAAGACATCACCGTACTTCGCATCTATCTGGATCATCAGTCCATCGCCGACCAAAATCTGAAACTCGACGACGTGAAGCAATGCCTCGCAGAGTTCTTCCGCACAGCCCCCAATGTAGTCCAAGTGGTTGACTACGAGAAAGTACGCACCAGCAGTCTGCCTGAGCGACTGATGAACATGGCGCTCATGGGATATCACCCCCGTCGTTCTGGCGACATGCTCATCATTGCAGAACCCGGATACTATGAGTATGGCGACTGGTCGTCACCAGTAGGCACCACCCACGGCTCCTGGAATCCTTATGATGCCCATATTCCCCTACTCTTCTATGGCTGGCACATCAAGCATGGCGCTACCAGTCGTGAGGTACATATCAATGATATTGCCCCCACCGTCTGTCAGATGCTAAGCATCCAGCAGCCCAATGCCTGTTCTGGCGAAGCCATCCTGGAAGTAATGACCGACAAATAATCATTGTTCTCTACATTGCAGCATTATCCCTGTCTTAAAAGAAGATTATTATGAAGAAACTATTATTAGCATGCATGCTTACACTCTGCTTAGGCGCTAATGCGCAGAGTGCAGACAAGCTCTACGACGAGGGCAAGAAGCTCTACGATCAGGAACAGTATCAAGAGGCTGTACCCAAATTGCAGGCTGCAGCCGATAAAGGTCACAAGAAAGCGCAGTATCGTTTAGGCCGTTGCTACGACAAGGGCTATGGCGTGAAAGAGAACGATAAGAAAGCTTTTGAACTCTATCAGAAATCAGCCAAACAGGACTATGCCAAGGCTATGTTTCATTTGGGCAAATGCTACATGAAGGGTAAGGGCGTAGCAGCTAATCAAGAGGAGGCACGCAAATGGATAAAGCGCGCCATCAGCGACGAGAAGCACGGCGACGAGATTCTAAAAGACCTTCGCAAGACAAAAGCCGATGGTGAAGAAGCCACCCGCATCCTAATACTCATAGGCAAAAACAAATAGCACCAACATAAAAGGGAACCACGATGGTTCCCTTTTACTTTGATTATTATTCACTTTTCACCTTTTTCATTTCACTTCCCCGATAATCTTTGCGCCCTCTTTCAGAGCCTCCATATTCAAGGGAATCAGTCCGTGATGACGTTCAGGCAGGGTCTTGTAAAGAGCCTTCTCCACACCCTTATCACTAACCACTGGAGCCACCTTCAGGAGTCCACCGAGGATAATCATATTGAACACCTTGCTGTTCTTCATCTCAGCAGCCTTGTCCATAGCGTTGATCTCATACACCGTGATATCCTTACGAGTGGGCTTGTTAATGATACCAAAGCCATCGTAAATAAGAACACCGCCAGGTTTGATCTTTGGTTCAAACTTTTCCAATGAGGGCTGATTGAGCACCACGGCGATGTCGTATTTGCTGAGGATAGGTGAAGAGATACGCTCGTCACTTACAATCACTGTCACGTTGGCTGTACCACCACGCTGCTCAGGACCATAAGCAGGCATCCATGTCACCTCCTTGCCCTCCATCAGACCACTATATGCCAGAATCTTACCCATCGAGAGCACGCCCTGACCTCCGAAACCTGAAATAATTATCTCTTTCTTCATCTTTTCTTAATTCTTAATTCTTAACTCTT
>CAMOGP010000007.1 GCA_946614175.1 uncultured Prevotella sp.
CCTATTATTATGAGTATCGCAATGGCACGCGCCTCATCCCTCCTGCCGTTCAGGAGGAGATACACCAATATTTCCGCGAAGCAGGATGGAACGGCGACGTCATTTTCGACGGTTTCGTCGAGGATTATGAGTGGTGAATAGAGAATTCTGGACTGAAAAAGTGGCACATGTGCCACTTTTTCAGTCTAAAAATGTTGCATATTCAAGATAAATCACTATCTTTGCACTGAAAAAGTGGCACATGTGCCAAAAATTCATTGCACAATGGAGATAAAAAGAGACATCTATCTGAACCAACTGGTCAATGCCCGACAGAATGGTTTCATTAAGGTTGTAACCGGACCGCGCAGATGTGGAAAGTCATACCTGCTAAAGACCTTGTTCCACAACCACCTTCTTTCCGAAGGAGTGGACGAGAACCATATCATTGAAGTGGATTTGGAGGACAGAGCCAATAAGGAATTGAGAGATTCAGATGCCTTACTGGCAAACATCAATTCCAGAATAATTGACCAGCAGTTGCATTTCATCATTCTGGATGAGGTGCAGAAGGTTGATGAGTTTGTTGACGTACTCAACAGCCTGCTACATATAAAGAACGCAGATGTTTATGTTACAGGAAGTAATTCGCACTTCCTTTCTACTGATATTGCGACAGAGTTCAGAGGACGTGACCATCAGATAAGGGTTTATCCATTAAGTTTCTCAGAATACTACTCTGCTGTAGGAGGAGATAAGAGTGATGCTTGGAGAGACTACTATACCTTTGGTGGACTTCCATTAATTCTGTCCTTCACTACTGACCAAGAGAAGGCAGAATATCTGCGAAAACTGTTCCAGACCGTATATCTGGCTGACATATTAGAAAGATACAAAATCAAGAACGACAAGGAGCTGCGTGAACTGGTAAACATCTTAGCCTCCTCTATCGGCTCTCCCAATAATCCCACAAAGATAGCAAATACATTCAAGAGTGTTGAGAACTCAAATATCACAAGCCAGACTATTGATAAGTATCTTCTTTATCTGCAAGAGGCTTTTGTCATCAGAAAAGCGGAGCGTTTTGATGTAAAGGGAAGGAAATACATTGGTACTCAGTCGAAGTATTATTTCGAAGATATGGGCGTCCGTAATGCGCTGATAAACTTCCGCCAGCAGGAAGAGAACCACATTATGGAGAATCTCATCTACAACGAACTCTGCTTGCGTGGCTATCAGGTGGATGTCGGACTAGTGGAAATCCGAAAGAGGACTGAGGACGGGAAGCAGGAAAGAGTGCGTTTCGAAGTGGACTTTGTCGTCAATCAGGCCAGTCAGCGCTACTATATACAATCAGCCTTGGCTATTCCTGACAAGGAGAAAGAGGAGCAGGAAACCCAATCATTAGTTAATATCGATGATTCTTTCAAGAAGATTGTCATTGTAAAAGACAACATCAAGCCTTGGCGTAATGAAAAAGGTATTCTAATGATGGGACTTATGGACTTCCTGTTGGATAAGAGCAGTTTGGAGCAATAATTATTCCAAGAGGAGATACGCCAGTATTTCCGCGAGGCCGGTTGGAACGGCAACGTCATTTTCGACGGTTTCATCGAGGATTATGAGTGGTAAAAGAGAAAATGCAGGCAGTACTTTTGAGGGTACTGCCTGCGATTTTTCAATCGTTAATGTTTCAATACCTTCTTGCCACCAATGATATTGACGCCCTTGCGAGGCTCCTTCAATTTTCTTCCGCTGATGTCATAGATTCCTTTTGGGTTGTCCATATCCAAGGTGGTATTTTGAATTCCTGTTGGATCAAACTCTTCTATGTTCATAAATTTTTTCCAAATTTCTGCATTCTGATATGACTCCTTACTGCCTATAGGAACTTCTAAGGTTGCCGTATAAGAATCAAAAGTAGGAAATGGATAATCGCTTAAGGTAGGAGGTGCTGAACATAATAACTTAATATGTTTCAATTTTTGAGTAGAACAAAAAGCAAATTTTTCTATTCGGCTTACACTTTTTCCTATTGTAATATATGACAAGTTACTACAGTTAGAGAAAGCATACCCACCGATGCTCGTCACACTGCTGGGAATTATCACAGAGGTCAGACCACTACAACCAGAGAAAGCATAGTCGCCGATGCTCGTCACACTGTTGGGAATAGCGGTGTTTTTGCATCCTGCAATCAATGTGTTTGTTACTGTCTCTATAATTGCATTACAGTCGTTATGTGAATTGTATTTGGCATTGCCACTTTCCACGACAATCGAGGCCAGACCGCTACAATGCCCGAAAGCACCGTCGCCGATGCTCGTCATGCTGTTGGGAATCACCAAAGAGTTCAGACCGCTACAGCCAGAGAAAGCATGCTCACCGATGCTCGTCACATTGTTGGGAATCACCAAAGAGTTTAGACCGCTACAGCCAGAGAAAGTGCCTTGGCTGATAGTTGTTAAACTGTTGGGAATTATCACAGAGGTCAGACCACTACAACCAGAGAAAGCATAGTCGCCGATACTCGTCACACCGTTGGGAATGTCCACAGAGGTGAGACCACTACACCATTCGAAAGCACCGTCGCCGATGCTTGTCACGCTATTGGGAATAACTACAGAGGTCAGACCGCTACAACCATGGAAAGTGTATTGGTTGATAGTGGTTATACTATTGGGTATTGCAATAGAGGTTAAACTATAACAATTATAAAAGGCATTTAATCCCATTTCCGATAAATTATCAGGTAGTTTTACAGAGGTTAAACTATAACAATCCTGAAAAGCGTACCATCCTATCTGAGATACACTATTTGGTATGTCAATAGAAGACAAACCCGTACAGCTCTGAAAAGCATAACCACTTATAAATCTTAAGCTATTTGGCAAATGAATGGAGGTTAAGTTAGTGCAGTTCTGGAAACCACCAATTCCCAAAACATCAAATTCTTGTTCCTTAAAGGTAACGGACTCTGGTATAACAATATTTCCAGAACAATCTTTGTTGCCAACCACTCTCAATCCAAATGAGTCAGTAAAGTAAGTGGGTCTATATTCGATATTATCAAAAATAATATGGTATTCGGAAATAGACTTGAATTTCTTCCAATTATTGTTATTCTGATAGTTAGTCTTTCCACCTCCTACAACGTATAAATCAGTCCATGTATAGCAAGTATTTCCAAAGGCATTATCTTGGATATAGGGTACACTAGCATCACCGCAAAGTATGTAAATCTTCTCAAGACCTTCAGCATCATAAAATGCGTATTTTCTTATACAAGGGAAATAAGAGCTTCCACTTCTACTAAAAGCAAGCACCAACTCTTTTATTTCAGTCTCTTCATCACTGTATAAATGATGAGCATAGTGTAAGGGATTGCACTCTAATGTCCTAAAAGATATATTACACCATGCATTAATATCCTTGACTATTACTTTTTTTAGTCCTGTACATCCATCAAAAGCATTCTCGCAGATAGTATGTAAACTATTAGGGATGGATATCTCTGTTAAGCTGCTACAATTTAAGAATAAGCTATTATTTATTGTTTGTAAACCTTCTGGAAGGACAACAGAAGCAAGGCTAGTGCAGCCATCGAATGTATGTTCGTATATTTCACTTACTTGATTGGGTATTATTATTGAAGTAAGACTACTACAGCCAGCAAAAGCATATCTTAATATTGATTTCAGCCCTTGCGGTAGTGATATTGATGTTAGGCTGTTACATGCATAGAATGCATATGTCTTGATTTCTGTAAGACTATTAGGAAGGTCTATTGAAGACAAACTACTACAATTCTGAAATGCACGTGATTGTATTGAAGTAATTCCTTCTGGAAGTATTATCGAATTCAAGCTGCTACACCCATAAAATGTTTCTGATTCAATTGTTGTAATACCTTGCGGAAGAGATATAAAGGATAGTTTACTACACCCTTTAAAAGAACCCTCTCCTAATTTTGTAACATTCTGAGGAATTGTTATCGATGAAAGATTTGAACATCCATCAAAGCAGAATTGCGAAAATGATGTCACACTTTGCGGGATAGAAACGGAAGTTAGGGATGTACACCCAGCGAAAGCTCGGCTGCTGATTTGCACGATCTTGAACACCTTATCCCTATACGTTACCGTTTCCGGAATTACTATGTTTCCTGTATATTTATTATCTCCGTAGGTTACTTCGAACTCGTCAGACGAAAGTCTGTTGTAATAAATACCGTCAACCTCACAATCAAACGCAAACATATTTGTGCTTGTCAAAAGCGCAAGCATGGTTACAAAATAAATTTTAAACAAATGTTTCATAGATTTGACGTTCATTAGATTAATTAGGATTATAGTGCTATTTTACAGGGCATTTGCGAACTTTTTTGCATTAAGAACAGTACTAACCTTTACTATCTGCAAATCTTTCAAGTTAGAAGAGTCTAGAATCTTATCTAATTGCTTACTATCCGAATTGACATAAACTTGAATCTGTCCATTGGTCATATTTATAAGGGTATTTTTCAAATTCTCAGCTGTCTTCTCGCAAAAACGTTCTCTATTAGGTCCGTTCTTACTCTTAATCCATACAATGAACGGTATATCGTCATAGTAAACATCTTCTACAAATAAAGAATTATTAAAGATGTGCTTAATTTGATTGATAATCATTTTACACTCAGGGACTTGATCGAATACGAATTTGACCGCAATGTCACATAGCGTTTTATATTCATCTTCTGTGATAGTTACTTCAGAAAGCGTGAACTCATTTGGGTCACAATCGTCAAAAATTTGAGGTCTCATAATTATTAAATCATTTTTGCGTATAGCTACCCAGATTCTGCGGTTAGTAGTAATAAAATGGAAAGACGTGGGTGCTCTACTTCGCCTATCCCGTGTGTGGGCTCTCGCATTGCCTTGTACAAGGATAAGCAACTCGATAGCCCACGCCGAGATATATTGACGAACCCCTAACGGGGCAGAGTACAATACACCCAATATGGACGTCTTGTTGCGTTCTCTTCTTGTACATTGGAATTTGCGAGATTCACACACAGAAGATAACGTTCGTAAACGTCCTTTTCCAACTAAAGTATGACCCGCTACGTCCTTTCAGACTATTCGAGTCGTCTGCAAAAATACAAAAAAGTTAGCATAATGTGTATGTTTTTGCGAAAAAAAACTTCATTTTTCGTTGAAAAATCAAAGAAAAAGGAACTGACTACTCGTTTTTCTAAGGAGTCAGATTGAGGCTAGATTATAAAGAAAAACAAAAAAAACTCCGTTTTAACAAGTCACTTGCCGATTCAAACGGGGCTCTTGTCCTAAACGGAGTAAAAAGTGCTTCTATTTTAATAAGTCGCTTGCCGATCCAAACGGGGCTCTTACCCTAAATAGGTTCCTTTCATTGTGCAAAGGTATGAAATAAAAATGAAACTTCCAAGATTTTCGGACTTTTATTCCTGCAAAGATTCCATTTTAAAGAAAAAGATGTAATTTTGCAGACGAAAGTATTTTCTTTAAAAAACTATGTCGATATGAGTATTGAGGATAAAAGCAGATATGTGAACGACGCAGTGGGACTGCTGAAGGAACTGATAGCTACGCCACGCGTGAGCAGGGATGAAACGGCCGCTGCCGACTTGATGGAGGCGAAGATGCGCGAGTGGGGACTGAACCCACGACGCGAGGCAAACAACCTGTGGGTGGTGTCGGATAACTATGATGAGGTTAAGCAGACCATTCTCCTCAATGCGCATATCGACACGGTGAAGCCGGTGGCTACATGGACGAAGAACCCGCACGAGCCTCTGCTGGAGGGTGATAAGCTCTTTGGCTTGGGTTCGAATGACTGTGGTGGCGGACTGGTGACGCTCCTGCAGGTGTTTCGTATCCTGAATAGTCAGCCTCGCGCGTATAACCTCGTCTATCTGGCATCGGCCGAGGAGGAGGTGTCGGGTAAGAATGGGGTAGAGCATGTGCTGCCTATGTTACCACGGATTGATGTGGCCATCGTGGGCGAGCCTACGGGTATGCAGCCAGCCATCGCTGAGAAAGGTCTGATGGTGATAGATGGCTATGCGAAGGGCGTCAGCGGTCATGCGGCTAGAAACGAGGGCGTGAATGCTATCTATGAAGCACTGGATGACTTGGTGTGGCTGCGCGACTACCGATTTGGTAAGGAGAGTCCGCTGTTGGGACCCACGAAGATGACGGTGACACAGGTAGAGAGTGGCACGCAGCACAACGTGATACCAGATAGCCTGCATTTCGTTCTGGATATACGTACTAACGAGTATTATCAAAATGAGTATGTGTTTGCTTTCCTTCAGAAACACATGAAACGCTGTGAGTTGAAAGCACGCTCATTCCGTCTGCACTCTTCGTCTATCCCTGCAGATCATCCATTGGTGAAGCGTTGCGTGGATTTAGGATTAAAACCTTTCGGCTCGCCTACATTGTCTGACCAGGCCTTGATGTCGTTCCCCTCATTTAAACTGGGGCCTGGCGAGTCGTCACGCAGTCATAGCGCCGATGAGTTTATCTGCATCAGCGAGATAGAAAAAGCATTAACACTTTATCTGGATATTCTTAGCGCCTGAGCCAAGGACGCGGATCGAGCAACTCTGTCCAGTTGCGCAACTGGAACTGCATGGTGTTGCTGGAGCCGAGTGAGCCAAGCGTCTGGTTGGTGGTCACCTTCTGTCCTGCGGCAACGCTGACGGCGGCAAGGTCGCAATAGACGGATATATACTTGCCGTGACGTACCATCACGATATAGGAATTACCTGTAGAGTATATCTTGCTGACCACACCATCGAAGACGCAACGGGCTTTGGCACCGGGCTGTCCCTTCAGGTGCAGACCCTTACTGCTGAGGTGCACATTACCCAGACCTTCCACAATGTTAGAGCCAAAGCTACGTACTACCTGATAGGCACCTGTGATAGGCATGGGCAGACGACCCTTATTGCCAGCAAAACTGCCTGAGAGCTTCTGGTCGGGGTCGGCGCTGGTGTAAGTTCTGATTTCTTTCTTGGCCTGTTCTACGTGGCGTTCAGCCGTCTTTCGCTCGTTCTCGGCTTCCTGTGCCCTCTGCTTGGCAGCCGCTTTCTCCTTGGCAGTCTTGGCAGCCAGTGCTTCGGCCTTTGCCTTCTCCTCGCGTGCCTTTGCCTCGGCCAGACGACGCTCGCGCTCCTTGCGCTCACGTTCCTTGCGTGCCAGTTCCTCGGCCTTACGTTTCTTCTCGGCTTCTATGCGGGCTTTCTCGCGGGCAATCTCCTCGGCAATGAGTTTCTCTATCTTAGCATTCAGGGCAGCCTCCTGCTGTTGTTCCTTCTTGATGAGGTCCTGGACGGTGCGCTGCTCCTTCTGCAGTTGGGTTACCATCTTCTTCTGCTCAGCCTGCTTACGCTCCATAGCCGCCTGCTCGCGCTGTCCTTTTACCAGCAGGTTGCTCTTCTCTTGCTTGCTATTGCTGATTTCCTGTTTTTTCTCCTCGATCTGTTGCTGTTTTACCTTCACCGCTTCACCCTGTGCCCTTTGGTAGGTGGCATATTCTTTCATGAAACGGGTGCGGCGATACATCTGGTTGATGTTCTTCGCACTGAAGAAAAACATCATCTTGTTTCTTGACTTGCGATTGCGGTGCATGTACCTCACGGAATTGGCATAGCGCTGCTGGCGCATCTTCAGCTCTTTTTGGAGCGTGTCCATCTGCGCCTCAAGAAATGTCAGGTTCTTGTCGAGTGAGTCGATATCTGTTCTGATGGTGTCGATAGTACGACGTTTTTCGCTGATTTCATCGTTGAGCACCAGCACATTCTGCATCTGCTTCTTCACCTGCTGGTCGAGCACCTGCTTCCTGCGCTTTTTCTCCTCGATATCTTTCTTGAGCCTTTTCTGATTTGCCTGCAACTGTTCCCTTTGCGTGGGTTGCTTTTTCTTCTTGGTTTGTTGGACTTTCGTCGTTGTCTGTTTGCGCGGAGTAGTCTTTTTCCTTGACTTCTGTGCAGGCGCGGCTATGCAGACAATAAGCATCAGTAGCAGTATGCAAATCTTTCTCATTTATTCAGCTTTCGGATTAATTTGGATTTCTTACAGGGCCATGAAACGGCGCAGAATCTGGTCAACATCTACCTCGTGGTATTTGTCTGACACCTTGGTACGTGTTTCCCATTCACTCTCGTTGCCCAGGTAGTTAAGACGGATACCTAGTTTCAGTTCTTTCTCTGGGGTGGTCAGCGTCACCTTCATGTTGTTGGGGAAGGTCTTTGCTCCCATCTTTGTGAACTCCAGGTAGTCCCAGTTCAGCTGAGTGTTACCTTTCAGTATGTCACGATAGGAGATATTGGTCATCTTGATACGTCCTGTCTGGCGATTGGTGAGCCAGCTATAGTTCATCTTGCCCTGTTCCAGGGTGATGATGGCATCATCGCCATCGATACTGGTGGAGTAGCTGGCCAGCGCATTCTTGTCAACCTTCTGCAATCCGGGCTTAAACAGCTCGTTCCAGAAGAGGGCCTGCAGGGTGAAGAAATTGATGCCGCTGTTACGCAGGAAATCTACGTAGTTATAGGGGGCCTTCAGATATTGCTTGTTGATACGGTCGATGATGAGTACGTAGTCCTTGGTGAACTCCAGGCGTGCTGCCTCTACGAAACCAAAGGCCATGAGCTGCATCTGGATGACATCGTCGCGCTTCATTCTGAGGTTGCCCGTGAGCGACATCTGCTGTGAACCGTATTCTACAGAGAATTTCAGTTTGGAGGTGACAAACTGTGCTGGTTGTGCGTTGTCAGTCACTTTGTCTAGTATGGCCGTATTCTCCATGTTCTCTTTAGAAGAGACAACGGGCGCTTCTTTTACCACTTGCTTGTGTGTGTGACATGAGGTCAGGACAAGTGGCATTGCCAGTGCGGCAATTTTAAGGATGTTTGTTAATTTCATTGCTTGATATATTTTTTGCGTTTTATCTTCTTTTCCAACAACTTGTTATTGGGGGCTTTTGCCAATGCTTGCTGCCAATAGTTCACAGCTGTGGGGATGTCGCCATTCTGCGCATAGATATCGCCTGCATGTTCGTAGATATCCGGACTGGGCGTCGAGGCATTCTGGATGGCTTGATCTATATAGATGCGTGCCTCGGCATAGCGTTTCTGCATAAACAGTATCCAGGCATAGGTGTCCAGATAGGTGGCGTTCTTCGGCTCGGCCTTGATGGTCTTATAGCTCATCTCTTCGGCTTTCTCCAGGTTATTACCCTTGAGACTGAGGAAATAGGCGTAGTTGTTCAGACAGCCAATATTGTCGGGCTTCCACTGCAGACAGGAGTCATAGGCGGCAAAGGCCTCTGCCTCGCGTTTCTTCTGGAAGAGCAGATCGCCCAGGATGGCGTAGAAATCGGACACGATCTCGGGTGAGCTCTGGTCGTTGATGACATTGATGCCGTTTTTGAAGGCTTCCAGGGCATGGTCGGTGTCCTCCTTGCGGTAATAGGCCATTCCCTGATAATAATAGAATATCATCTCCTCTGGGTTGTACTGACGGGCGGCTTGACAAAGGCTGATGATGCGGTCGTCGTCATGATCCTCCCAGGCATACTGTGCCAGGTGCAGACGGGCTGAGGTCCTGTTGGGGTCTAACTGCAGAACCAGTTGCAGGGCAGCGGCGATACTGTCACGCGGCATCTTCTTCAGATCCATATAGGCAGCTTGCAACTCTGCAATATCTGCATCGGGGTCGGGCTGTTGCAGTATCTCGCGGAAGATGTTCAGAACTTGTGTGCTGTCGCCTCCTGCCTGCTCGTTCTCTGCAATCAACTGGCGAAGCAGGTAAACCTTGTCGCTGATTTCCGTATTCTTGTTAATCAGGATGCTGCGTGTGATGGAATCGACAGCTTCTGTGTTCTGCAATCTGATATAATAGCTTCTTAATGACTGTTGGGCTTTGACGTTTTGAGGTTCCTCGGCAATAATCTTTTCCAAGGTGCTATAGGCCTCGTTCATCTTGTCACTATTCATCAGGGAATTGGCATATAGGGTGCGATAGTTGAGGTCGTAGGGATGTTCCTCGGCCAATGCCTTGATGGCGGCAAGGGCTTTCTCGTTGTCGTTCATCTCCATGTAGAGGGCACTCTTGGCCAGCGAGATACGTTCGCTCTTACCGTCGATGAGTTCCATGCGGTCCAGCACGTCGATGGCTTTTTGATAGTTCTGCTCCTGATAGTAGAGTCGATAGAGCATCTCCAGCAGTTCCTGGCGACTCTTGTCCTGGTTGTACATTTTCTCCACAACCATGATGGCGTCGGCATATCTCTCCTTGTCGATATACGACTGTGCCAGCGTCTCCATATACGTCATGTTGTCAGGACAGAGGTCGAACGCTTTCTTGAAGAGTTCCAAGGCCTTGTCTGTCTGCTTCATCTCGCTATAGTATTGTGCAAGGAAGAAATAGGCCTCGTGGGCATCGGGCTTGATCTGCAGACAACGGGAGAGCAGGTCGAACGTGGCATCATGATGGTGCTTCTGTCGTTGGAGCATCGCCTCGTGGAAGAGCACGTCATAACGACGCTCGGTATCGGTCTGAGCAAATATGTTCAGACTGCATAAGAATAAAACGCTTAAGACCGTAACCCTAATCATAACGCCAACTTTAAACTCTCATTTGACTCCCGTATGTCCGTATCCGCCTTCACCGCGCTCTGTTTCATCCAGTACTTCTACTTCGATGAATTCGGCTTTTTCGTGGCGTGCAATGACCATTTGGGCAATACGCTCACCATCATTGACAACGAAATCTTCTTGCGACAAGTTGATAAGTACTACGCCTATCTCACCGCGATAATCGGCGTCGATGGTGCCTGGTGTGTTAAGAACGGTGATACCTTTCTTCAGGGCCAGTCCACTGCGTGGGCGTACTTGTGCCTCGAAACCTACGGGCAGGGCAATATGCAATCCCGTTGGGATGAGTTTTCTTTCCAACGGTTTCAGCGTAACGGGTGCGTCGAGGTTGGCTCTGAGGTCCATTCCGGCACTCTGTTCTGTGGCATACTGAGGTAGTGGCTGGTGCCCCTTGTTGATAATATTCACTTTCATCTTACACAATATTTATATATAGCGTGCAAAATTAGTGATTTATCTTCAAATAGCCATCATCCGTACGACTTATTTTATAAATTTTTGCAGATACTGTGATGGCAGATACTATTTTTTTTGTAAATTTGCACCGATGAAAATGAATTGGCAACAACTGATAAGTAATAGGCGACTAGGGCAAGAGCATAAGCACCTGGAGCGTCATGATGATCGTACGGAGTTTAAGCGTGACTATGACCGACTGATTTTCTCGGCCCCTTTCCGCAGGTTGCAGAATAAGACACAGGTGTTCCCTCTGCCGGGCAGTGTCTTTGTGCATAACCGACTGACCCATTCGCTTGAGGTGGCCAGTGTGGGTATGTCGTTGGGTAATGATATAGCGAGGGCTCTATGTTTAAAAAATCATGATTTCATCGATACACTTTTACCTGAAATCGGCCAGATAGTGGCCACTGCCTGCTTGGCGCATGATTTGGGTAATCCTCCTTTCGGACATTCTGGTGAGAAGGCTATTCAAACTTTTTTCACGGAGGGAAAAGGTGTCTATCTGAAGGAGCGTGTGTCGCCTGAGTTCTGGTGTGATATTACGAAATTTGATGGTAACGCCAATGCTTTCCGTTTGCTGGCTCATAGTTTCAAAGGGCGCCGTCAAGGTGGCTTTGCGATGACCTATAGCACGCTGGCAAGTATCGTAAAATATCCGTTTCCATCGATTGCTGCGCCTAAGGCGAAGTTCGGATTCTTTGTTTCAGAACGTCATCTCTACGAGGCTGTGGCAAAGGAGTTGGGCATACCTCAGCTGAATGCAACACCTGGTCAGGAGCGCTGGGCACGCTATCCACTGGTCTATCTGGTAGAGGCTGCTGATGATATCTGTTATGAGATTATGGACCTTGAGGATGCCTTCAAACTGAAGATTCTGTCTTTTGATGAAACGGTGACTTTGATGCTGAATTTCTTCGATGAAACCGAACAAAATCGCATTAGTAGCCGTATCAATGATGAGCAGTTGACGGATGTGAACGAGAAGGTGCAGTATCTGCGTGCTTGTGTGATAGGTAAGTTGGAAAACGAGTGTGTGAAGACTTTTCTGGAGCACGAGGAGGAGATATTGGAAGGCACGTTCCAGGGGTCGTTGATACAGAATATTTCGGAGCGGCAACGTGATGCCTATGTGGCTTGCACGAAGGTGTCGGTTGAGCGCATCTATAGAAGTCGCCCTGTGCTGGATGTGGAACTGTCGGGTTATCGTATTATGGCCACATTGATGGAACTGATGGTGGAGGCTATCGAACATCCGGAGCAGTACTATTCACAGCAACTCATCGGTCGTGTGAGCAGTCAGTATGATATCAGCAGTGATGATTTGGAGACGCGCCTGATGGCTGTGGTAGATTATATCAGTGGCATGACCGATGTCTATGCCTTGGATGTTTATCAGAAGATTTGCGGTATATCACTGCCGATAATCTAAGATTTGATCGGTGTGTGAATAAAACAAGAAGTGCAGCCCCAGCTGGCTGCACTTCTTTTCTGTTATTTCTCTTTGTAGATGATCTTGTTTGCTCCACTGGTGATTTTCAGTGCTTCGGGATGCTCTTTGATGAAAGAGTCGATGTGGCGCACCCGTTTCTCTTCCAGTACCTCGTCCATGGCGATGAGGATACCTGTCTCCTCTACATCGCCAAATCCGTAGTTGATGGCTGTACCGAAGAGTTTCATGGTGGGCGACAGACTCATGTAGGCATTTACCAATGGTGGGATGTTGTAGCCCAATGCACGTATGTGCTGGTTGAGGATACGATAGTCTTCCTTGAAGTTGTCTTCGGTGAAAATGGCGGCAAGTTCTTTCTCGTCGGTCTCAATTTTCAGCGGTTTCATCGGTATGACGAGGTTCTCTTTATCGTCGAAATGTTTTTTCAGGAAATAGAGTATCATATCTCGTCCTTCGCGGATATAACTGGGGTACATCGTCATCTTACCAAAGAAATATTTTACGTTGGGCATGATAACGGTGAGTGCGCCCAGACCATCCCAGAGGTTGTCGAGTGCGAACAGACTCTTGGCGCCCATTTTTGAACTTTGATAGGGCAGACTCACGAACGAGCGGCCCAGTTCAATGGTGTAGGGCATGTATTCCTTGAGGAACTTGTCTGAGAAATGGAACATGTGGCTGGTTGCCAAGATGGGTTGCCCGTTGCTGTCCATTTCCCATTTTGTGCCTTCGAGGTAGCGGTAACCGCCAATAATCTCCTCGGCTTCTGGATTCCATACGATAAGTTGCTTGTAACAGTTCTCGCATGTGTCGAATTCATCGATGTCAACCTCCTTGCCAGTACCACCACCAGCTTCGCGGAATGCGATCTCACGTAATCGGCCAATCTCTCTCATCACATTGGGAGCATTGTGTGCTGTAATGATAAAAATCTGGTTGTTGCTCTTGTTGGTCATGCGCAACTGGAGCTCTGGCTTTAGTTCGGCTTTTAGGACCTCTACGGGAATTGGATCGATAATTGGTTGTTCCATTATTATTTGTTTCGTTTGCTTTTTTCTGTTGATGCTATTTTGAGAGTTTATATACTTCGTCTTTTACAAATCTTGCCCATTCCATCGGTGTCTTCTCTTTGGTGAACGTCTCCCAGGGGATGGGCTTTCCAAAGGTGATGGTGAAGGTCTTGCCTGTGTTCTTGAACATCTCATCGGCGAGGAACAGCATGGCGATATTGATTTTCTTTACATATCGGTCGCTGATATTCGACAGGCGATAGAAGAAGTTGCTGTTCTGACCTTTGAAGTAGATGGGTACTATGTCACGATGCGTCTCTACACTTTTGGTGATAAAGGTCTTTTTCCATTCCAAATCACGGATAACGCCATTGCGCTTACGAGAACAAAGACCTGCAGGGAACATCAGGATATGGGTGTCGCCCTGAAATCCCGCTTCTACCATGGCGGGGAAATCACGCCCGTTCTTGCCTGTTTTGTTGATGGGTATGCAGAGTGGCGCCAGGCCGGGAAGGTTCATCAGCAGGTCGTTGACAAGATATCTGAAGTTGTCGTCGTAATGTTCGCCGATGACGGAACCGATGGCGATGCCGTCGATACCTCCCAGCGGGTGGTTGCTTACAAAAGTGTAGCGACGGGGATCGTCTTTTGCAGGTAGGTTTTCAATGCCTTTTACCTTGATGGTTACGTTAAGAAAGTCGATGGAGGATTTCAGCCATGGGGTGCCCTTCAAATCGCGGGCATTCCATAGTTGCCAGTTGATCTGGTCTTCGTGGACAATGTGCTTGAGCCACCAGACCAGGGGGCGTGGCACCCAACGGGCTTTTTTGCCCATCTTGTCCCTTAGAACCTTATCTATTTCGATGGTCTTTTCCATGACTTTGCTTTTGCACTTTTTTAATATCAACGTGCAAAATTACGCAAAATCTTTCATTTTCGTAGTTTTTTTTAGATGAAAATTTATATTTTTGCACATATTAAGGATTTTATCGCTTCTGTAATTTGCACAAAAAGGGCGTGGTGTGTAATTTTCAATCGTAAATTGTATAGAAAATAGAAAAATTTATGATTTGAGAAAAAAAAGTGGGGAAATGTGGGGGAATGTGGTGCAAAATGATTACCTTTGCACTCAAACTCTCATATTAATAATGTTCGTATGCGTTTTTTAGGTAATATAGAAGCAAAGACAGACGCCAAAGGCCGTATTTTTCTGCCTGCAATCTTCCGAAAGGTGTTGCAGGCTGCCGGCGAAGAGGTGCTCGTGATGCGCAAGGATGTGCATCAGCGTTGTCTTGTGCTCTATCCTGAAAGTACCTGGAATCGTCGTATGGATGCTTTGCTTGAGAAAATCAATGAATGGGATGATGTGGGTCAGCAGGTGCTTCGTCAGTATGTATCAGAGGCTGAGGTATTGACACTCGACGGTAACGGTCGTTTCCTGATACCTAAGCGCTACCTGCAGATGGCTGACATTGAACAGGGAGTGAGGTTTATTGGCATCAATGATGCTATTGAGATATGGGCTGTGGAGAAGACACAGCAGCCGTTCTTGCCGCAGGAGGAGTTTGCGGAGAAACTGAAGGCTATAATGACAGAAACCTTTTGATGAATGATTAAGACAGCTGAGACATATCACGTTCCTGTTCTTCTGACAGAAAGCGTTGACGGGCTGGCAATCCAGCCCGATAGCATTTTAGTAGATGTAACCTTTGGCGGCGGTGGACATTCAAGGGAAATACTCCGTCGGTTGGGAGAGAAAGGACGTCTGTTTAGCTTTGATCAGGATGCTGATGCGGAACAGAATATTGTGAATGATAGTCGTTTCACGTTCGTGAGAAGTAATTTTCGTTACCTGAAGAACTGGATGCGCTATTACGAGGTGGATGCCATTGATGGCCTGTTGGCTGACTTAGGGGTGTCTTCTCATCATTTCGACGATGAGACGCGCGGTTTCTCGTTTCGTTTTGATGCGCCGCTGGATATGAGAATGAATAAGCGTGCAGGGATGACTGCTGCTGACATATTGAATGACTATACAGAAGAACAACTGGCTGACATCTTCTACCTCTACGGGGAATTGAAGAACGCACGAAAGGTGGCGTCTGTGATTGCGAGAGCAAGGCAGGATGCGCCGATACAGACTACAGGACGACTTCTGGAACTGACTGATAAACTGTTTCCGAGGGAACGTGAGAAGAAGGAAGTGACGAAGTTGTTCCAGGCCCTGAGAATAGAGGTGAATCATGAGATGGATGCGCTGCGTGAGATGCTTTCAGGCGCTTGTCAGTTGTTGAAACCAGGAGGTCGCTTGAGTGTTATCACTTATCACTCGCTGGAGGATCGAATCGTGAAAAACGTGATGCGTGCGGGCAATGCAGAAGGAAAGGTTGAACAGGACTTTTTCGGAAGGGTAAAATCACCGTTGCACCTTATTAATAATAGGGTGATTACAGCTTCGGAAGAGGAGTTGTCTGTTAATCCACGTAGCCGTAGCGCAAAGCTGAGAATTGCAGAAAAAGTATAACGGATGAATAAAGACGTGAATAGCGAAATTGAGATGATTGTCGAAACTGGTGCTGAGCCGGAGCAAATGGCGTCTGTGGTGTCTGAAAAAGATGCCGCAGCAGAGACTGCTGACTTGTCAAAGCAGAGTGAGAAGCCGGCTATGGCTTTGAAACGTATCAAGGAATCGACAAGCGAGGACGAGGAGAGGCCTGTAGGAACACTTACCCTCAAACAGATTCTGGGCGGTGATTACCTGTTCGCGCTGGTTCGTCATCATGTCGTTTTGATTATATTCGTCGTGTTTTTCTTCGTGTTCTATATTGGCGTTCGCTATCAGTGCGAGCAGGATGTGTTGGAGATTAATCAGTTGGAGAAAGATCTGGTGGATGCAAAATACAGAGCACTTTCCAGTTCCAGTAACCTGACAGAGCTATGCCGTCAGAGTAATGTCCTGAGGGTGTTGCATGAGAATCAGGACACCTTGCTGCATCTGAGCGATCAGCCTCCCTATATTATTGAAGTGCCGGAAGATTGAGACGTGATGGGTTATGAGTAAGTTTAAGAGTGAGAAAGTTTTACCGCGCTATCTGGCTGTTGCCGTGCTGCTGACGCTTATTGGTGTCGCAGTTATCGTCAAGGCTGGTTATACGATGACTGCCAAGAAATCGTATTGGGAGACTGTGGCCAACAGGCAGAAGAGTGATAGTGACAGCGTGCGTCCTAATCGTGGCAATATATTGAGCTGCGATGGTCAGTTGCTGGCCAGCAGTATTCCCGAATATAAAATCTTTATGGACTATCAGGCAGGGGGAAACGCTGATACGGTGTGGGTGCGTAAGCGCGACAGTATCTGGTATGCCGACTTGGATAGTCTTTGTAGAGGACTGAGCGTGATCTTCCCTGAACGCTCGGCAGAGGAGTTTAAGGCACGACTGGAGGAAGGTAAGCATAGGATTATGAGAGACGGATCGGAAGGCGCCCGCCACTGGGCTGTCTGGCCGAAACGTATCAGTTATAATACGTACTGCGAGGTGAAGCAGTTGCCATTCTTTAACTTGCCATCAAACAAGGGGGGCTTCCATGCAGAGTCTTTCGAGGCGCGTCGCCGTCCGTTTGGCTCGTTGGCAGAGCGTACCATCGGTGATATCCGCAGTTTTGAGGGCGGAAAAGACACGGCGCGCTTTGGCATCGAACTCTCTTACGACTCTCTGCTTCGTGGTAAGTTTGGTATAGAGCGCAAGCAGAAAGTGCTCAATAAGGTGGTGCCCTTTACGTTGACACCAGCTATTGATGGTACGGATGTGGTGACGACCATTGATGTGGGCATGCAGGACTTGGCAGAACAGGCACTTATCGAGGGCCTGAAGAAGTGGGATGCCTCTATGGGCGTGACTATCCTGATGGAAGTGAAGACAGGTGACGTCAAGGCTATCGTCAACATGCGCCGTGCGGAGAATGGTCAGTATTATGAGCGATTCAATGATGCTATCAGCTATCGTTGTGAGCCTGGCTCAGTATTTAAGGTAGCCTCTTTCTTGGTAGCATTGGACGATGGCGTGGTAGATACAAGTTATGTGATACATACCGGTTGCGGCATCCTGAATATGCATGGCGCTAAGATGAAGGATCATAACTGGCATCGTGGTGGTTATGGTGACATTAATGTGGCTCGTGCTTTGGAAGTGAGTAGTAATATTGGTGTGAGCTATGTGATTGACCATTACTACGGCTCTAACCCAAGAAAATATGTGGAGGGACTCTATCGTGTTGGTATCGGTCAGGATCTGAGACTCCCAATCGTGGGTTATCTGCCTCCGAAAATTCGTATGCCGGACACCAAGACCTCAAACAAAGCGCTCTATTGGAGTAAGACGACATTGCCCTGGATGAGTATCGGTTACGAAACGCAGATAGCTCCCATCAATACGGTGGCTTTCTATAATGCGATTGCCAATAATGGTAAGATGATGCGTCCCCGTTTCGTGAAGGGATTCATGAGGGAAGGTCAGATGATTGCAGAGACACAGCCGGAGGTCATCAAGGAACAGATTGCAAAGCCATCGACGATTAAAACCATGCAGACGGTGCTGCGTCATGTGGTTAGTCAGGGCTTAGGTAAGAAGGCTGGCTCGCATTCGTTCCAGGTATCAGGTAAGACTGGTACGGCTCAGGTGGCAAAGGCGGGTGGCTATAAGACAGGCACTACGGAATACTGGTTGTCGTTCTGTGGCTATTTCCCCTCAGATAATCCACAGTACACCTGTATCGTCTGTATCAAGAAAATGGGTCTGCCTGCCTCTGGTGGCTTGATGTCGGGTGGCATCTTCCATCATATCTCGGAAGGCGTGATGGCAAAGAGTCTGAAGCTTAGCGTGAAGGATGCCCGCGACTCTACATCGGTGCTGGTGCCCAGTGTACTGAAAGGTGATAATGCTGCTGCAGAGTTCGTGTTGCGCCAATTGGGCGTGAACACGTCGAAAGTGCCAATGGCCTCGGTAGAGGTGAAGGCTGGTAAAATGCCGGACGTGACAGGTATGGGTGCGCGCGATGCCGTCTATCAGTTGGAACGTCTGGGTGTGAAGGTAAGGCTGACTGGCAAGGGTTTTGTGTGTCGTCAGAGTATAGCGCCCGGTACAACCCTTCGGGCGGGTATGTTATGTGTGTTGGAACTAAAATAAAGAATTAAATATGATACTAGAAGAACTGTTAAAGAATATCGAAGTCAAGCGCATCGCCGGTTCTGCGAACGTAGAAATAACGGATGTGGATATTGACTCAAGAAAAGTTGCAGCAGGACATCTGTTTGTGGCTATCAAAGGCACGCAGACGGATGGTCATCAGTATATCCAAAAGGCCATAGAACTGGGAGCATCTGCTATCTTGTGCGAAGATATGCCGGATGTCTGTCAGCCACAGGTATGTTATGTACAGGTGCCCTCGACAGAAGCTGTAGTGGGTGAGGTGGCTACTACTTTCCATGGTGACCCCACATCGAAACTGAAGTTGGTTGGCGTGACAGGAACCAATGGTAAGACCACTATCGCCACCTTATTATATAATATGTTCCGCAAACTGGGTTATAAGTGCGGACTGCTCTCTACCGTATGCAACTATATCGAGGGGGAAGCCGTACCTGCCAGTCACACAACACCGGATCCTATCGAACTGAATAATCTGCTCCACAGGATGGTAGATGCCGGATGCCAGTATGTCTTTATGGAGTGTTCCAGTCATGCTATTGCCCAGAAGCGTATCGGCGGACTGAAATTTGCTGGTGGTATCTTTACGAATCTGACTCGTGACCACCTGGATTATCATAAGACGGTAGAAAACTACCGTAACGCGAAGAAGGCTTTCTTTGATATGTTGCCGAAGGGTGCCTTCGCTATCACTAATGCAGACGATAAGAACGGCATGTTTATGGTGCAGAACACCAAGGCTGCTGTTAAGACTTATAGTATCCGTACGATGGCTGACTTCAAGGCACGTATCATTGAATGTCATTTCGAAGGTATGTATCTGGAGATTGATGGCCATGAGGTAGGGGTGCAGTTTATTGGTAAGTTTAATGTAAGCAACCTGTTGGCTGTCTATGGCGCGGCAGTGATGCTGGGCATGAAGCCGGAAGAGGTTCTCTTGGTACTTAGCACACTGAAAAGTGTTGCTGGCCGTTTGGAACCAATCCATTCGCCCGAGGGCTATACCGCTGTCGTTGACTATGCTCATACGCCCGATGCTCTGGAGAACGTGCTGAAGGCCATTCATGAGGTGCTGGATGGTAAGGAAGGAAAGATTATCACCGTCTGCGGCGCTGGCGGCAACCGTGATAAGGGCAAACGTCCGCTGATGGCTCAGGAGGCTGTTAAACAGAGTGATCGTGTGATTATCACGAGCGATAACCCCCGTTTCGAGGAACCGCAGGATATCATCAATGATATGCTGGCTGGATTGGATCAGAAACAGATGAAAAAGGTGGTGAGTATCGTTGACCGTAAAGAGGCTATCCGTACGGCTTGTATGCTGGCCCAGAAAGGTGATGTGATTCTGATTGCCGGTAAGGGTCATGAGGACTATCAGGAAATCAAGGGTGTGAAGCACCATTTTGATGACCGTGAGATTGTGAGAGAAATATTTGGCATTGCCTGAATTGTAAGTGGTCATTTTTTAAATTGAGATTATGCTATACTATCTGTTTAGATTCCTTGAGCAATACAATATCCCGGGTAGTCACCTGTGGAGTTATATTTCTTTCCGTGCACTCCTGGCTCTGATTTTCTCGTTGATAATCTCAGCCTGGTTTGGTGAGTTCTTCATCAAATGGATGAGACGTCGTAAGATTTTCGAGACAGAGCGTGATCCGTCGATTGATCCCTTCGGCGTGGAGAAGAAAGGCGTGCCCACAATGGGTGGTCTTATCATCATTGTCAGTATTCTGGTGCCCGTACTCCTGTTGGGACGTATCCGTAATATCTACCTGATCCTGATGGTGGTTACCACGATATGGCTTGGATTCCTCGGTTTCATGGACGACTATATCAAGATATTCCGCAGGAATAAGGAGGGTCTGAAGGGAAAATACAAGATCGTGGGTCAGGTGTCTATCGGATTCATCGTTGGTATTGTGCTCTATCTGAGTCCTGACGTGGTGATGCGAGAGAACGTGAGCGGGCCGCAGCAGAATAGCACGGAAGTGGTGAAGCATGAACCAGTGGCTCATAAGTCCTTAAAGACAACGATACCGTTTACGAAGCATCATAACCTGAGCTACTCTGACGTGATGTCGTTTGTCGGAGAACATAAGGTGGCCGCAGGATGGATACTCTTTGTGCTCATGACAATATTTGTGGTGACGGCCGTCTCAAACGGTGCCAATCTGAACGATGGAATGGATGGTATGTGTGCAGGAAACTCAGCTATCATCGGTGTCGTCTTGGGCATTTTTGCCTATATGTCATCACATATCGGGTTCGCCTCTTATTTTGATATCATGTACATCCCGCATAGTGAGGAACTGGTGGTGTTCTTGAGTGCTTTTGTCGGCGCAATGGTTGGCTTCCTGTGGTATAATGCCTTCCCCGCTCAGATTTTCATGGGCGACACTGGTTCATTGACGATTGGCGGTATTATTGGCGTGGGTGCAGTGATTATCCACAAGGAACTGCTGTTGCCCATATTATGCGGCATCTTCTTTGTGGAAAGTCTGAGCGTTATCATCCAGACCCAATGGTTCAAGTTTATGAAGAGAAAAGGACAGCGTGTGCGCGTGTTCCGTGCAACGCCTATTCACGATACATTCAGGAAACTCGACACACAACTTGATACCACGTCGCGTTATATCCTGAAAGGTTGGCCACACCGTCCTTTCCATGAGTCGAAAATCACTATCCGCTTCTGGATAACAACCATTATCCTGGCGGCATTGACTATTATAACATTGAAGATACGATGAAAAGAATTGTAGTTTTAGGAGCAGGTGAGAGTGGTGCCGGAGCAGCTGTTCTGGCGAAGAAAGAGGGTTTTGATGTGTTTGTCTCAGACATGTCTAAGATAGCCCCGCGCTATAAACAGATGCTCGACGACCATCAGATTGTCTGGGAAGAGGGACAGCATACGGAGTCGCTGATTCTGAATGCTGATGAGATTATCAAGAGTCCGGGTATCCCAGAGACGGCTCCTATGGTTAAGAAGGCTGTAGAGAAAGGTATTGGCATTATCAGTGAGATTGAGTTTGCTGGCCGTTATACCAATTCGAAGATGATTTGTATCACCGGTTCAAATGGTAAGACGACTACGACTTCGTTGGTCTATCATATTTTCAAGAAGGCAGGCTATGATGCAGGTCTGGCGGGTAATATAGGTAACTCCTTGGCTCTGCAGGTGGCAGAGGATCCGCATGAGTATTATATCATTGAATTGTCTTCTTTTCAATTGGACAATATGTATGAGTTTCATGCTAATATCGCTATCTTGCTCAATATCACGCCCGACCATCTGGATCGCTATAATTTCGAGATGCAGAACTATGTGGATGCCAAGATGCGTATCATTCAGAACCAAACTGCTGATGATGCTTTCATCTATTGGAATGATGACCCTATCATCCAGCGTGAATTGCAGAAATATGATATCCAGGCTATTCAATATCCTTTCTCTGAATTGAAGGAGAAGGGCTCTATAGGTTATATCTCTGAGGGAGAATATACCATTGAACAGCCGGAGCCGTTTAATATGGAGCAAGAGCAGCTGAGTCTGACGGGCCGCCATAATATCTACAACTCGTTGGCAGCAGGTATCGCCGGTGATATCGCCGGTATCAAGAAAGATATCATCCGCCAGTCACTAAGTGACTTCCCTGGGGTGGAACATCGTCTGGAGAAAGTGGCTACTGTGCGTGGTGTACATTATGTGAACGACTCCAAGGCTACTAATGTGGATGCTTGCTGGTATGCGCTTGACTCCATGAAGACCAAGGTGGTGCTGATTCTTGGCGGTAAGGATAAGGGAAATGACTATGAGCCCATCAAACCGCTCGTTCGTGAGAAGTGCTCTGCGCTGGTTTATCTTGGAGCTGATAACAAGAAACTGCACGATAATTTTGATGCACTTGGCCTTCCTGTTCGTGATACGCATTCCATGAAGGAGTGTGTGGAAGCCTGCTATGAGTTGGCCAGCCCTGGCGAAACAGTGCTCCTGTCACCTTGTTGCGCCTCGTTCGACCTCTTTAAGAATATGGAGGATCGTGGAGAACAATTCAAGGAATTGGTAAGAAATCTATAAGAATGGAAAATAGAATTGGCAATCTCTTCAAGGGCGATAAGGGTATATGGACGGTGTTCCTGTTCCTTTGTCTGATCAGCATCGTCGAGGTGTTCTCTGCCTCGAGTACGCTGACCTATAAAACCCATAACTATATGATGCCGTTGATTTATCATACGGCCATGATTCTTGTGGGTGTGGGCGTGGCTATCATCACGCTGAATATTCCATGCAGGTATTTCAAACTGCTGACGCCAATGATGCTGGTACTTACTTATGCGACGCTGCTGTGGGTGCTGGTAGGCGGTGAGAGTATCAATGGCGCTAACCGCGTTATCCAATTGCCCGGATTCACGTTCCAACCTTCAGAGATTGCCAAGGGAACGATGGTCTTGACGGCTGCACAGATTCTCAGTGCTATGCAACGTGATGACGATAGCGGGGCGGACCCCACTGCGATGAAATATGTACTCTGGTTGGTGGTACCTGCCACGATGTTGATTGGACTCGAGAACCTGTCAACGGCTGTACTGCTCTTTAGTGTCATCTTTGTCATGATGTTTATTGCCCGTGTGCCAATGAAGCAGATGGGTAAGTTGACAGGGGTGCTTGTGTTGATTGTCGCATTATTCTTAGGACTGGTGTTCTGGATGGCTAAACTGGATAAGGAAGGTCAGGAACTGGAACAGGCTCAGGCTAACGGACAGACGGAGCAGGTCATCAAGAGCACAGAGAAGAAAGAGAGATCAGGATGGGAGAAGTTGACTCACCGTTTCTGGACATGGAAGAACCGTATTGCGGGTAAGGATGACAAGAATGTTTCTGCCGAAGAGTACAAGGTTACCGATAAGAACTTCCAGGTGACTCATGCGAATTTTGCCATTGCCTCATCGGGTATTATCGGTAAAGGACCGGGTAACTCTGTGGAACGCGACTATCTGCCGCAGGCATTCTCTGATTTTATCTATGCGATTATCATTGAGGAGATGGGACTGGTTGGCGCTGTCGCAGTAGTGTTCCTCTATGTCATCCTCCTGTTTAGGGCGGCGCGTATAGCCAGTAGGTGTGAGAATAACTTCCCTGCATTCCTTGTGATGGGACTGACGTTGCTGCTGGTGTTCCAGGCAGTCATCAATATGTGTGTGGCTGTTGACTTTGGTATCGTCACCGGTCAGCCATTGCCTCTTATCTCGAAAGGCGGCACTTCGACGATTGTGAACTGTGCCTATATTGGCGTCATCTTGAGTGTCAGCCGTAGTGCAAAACGTAAAGATCAGTCTGTAAAAACTGCAGAAGTATGAAAGAATTAAGAATTGTAATCAGTGGTGGCGGCACTGGTGGTCATATATTCCCCGCCGTGTCTATTGCAAATGCTGTTCGCGAACTGCGACCAGATGCTAAGATATTGTTTGTTGGTGCTGAAGGACGCATGGAGATGCAGCGAGTGCCGCAGGCAGGCTATGAGATTGTTGGTCTGCCCATTCGCGGATTCCTCCGTCCGTTGTGGAAACCGGGAAATATCGGTGTGGCTTTGGATTATCTGAAGAGTAAGCGGATGGCCAAGAAACTGCTTCGCGATTTTAAGCCTCAGGTTGCTGTGGGGGTAGGTGGCTATGCCAGTAGTGCTGCTTTGGGTGCTGCTAATAGTCTTGGTATCCCTACCTTGCTGCAGGAACAGAATGGATATGCAGGACTGGCCAATAAGAAACTGGCTTCCAAGGCTGCAAAGATTTGTGTGGCTTACGAGGGTATGGAACGTTTCTTCCCCAAGGATAAGATTATGATGACAGGCAATCCTGTTCGTCAGTCATTGCTGGATACAAAGATAACACGCGCAGAAGCGCTCCAGTCTTTTGGTTTGCAGGCCCACAAGAAAACGGTGCTCTTGGTTGGTGGAAGTCTGGGCGCACGTACTATCAATGAGAGCGTGTTGCGGCATCTGGACGACATTCGTCGTTCTGGTGTTCAGTTTATCTGGCAGACAGGAAAATATTACAGTGCGCAGATTGCCGAGAGACTGGAGCAAGAAGGGTGTCCGGAAAATCTTGTGGTGAGCGATTTCATTGCAGATATGGGTGCAGCCTACCGTGCCGCTGATCTGGTTATCAGCAGGGCGGGCGCCAGCAGTATCTCGGAGTTCTGCTTGATAGGCAAGGCCGTTATCTTGGTGCCCAGTCCTAATGTTGCAGAGGATCACCAGACGAAGAATGCCATGGCATTGGTGAAGAATGGTG
This sequence comes from uncultured Prevotella sp., assembly GCA_946614175.1. GTDB lineage: Bacteria > Bacteroidota > Bacteroidia > Bacteroidales > Bacteroidaceae > Prevotella. Next base: position 25,078 of record CAMOGP010000007.1, read on the forward strand.
CGGCTTTGTGCGTAAAGGATAGTGAGGCTGCTGAAAAACTGATTCCGATGGCTGTTGACGTTGTGAACGACGCTGCGTTGTTGGAGTCTTTAAGTGAGAATGTGCTGAAAATGGGCTATCCTGATTCGGCAAAAGTTATAGCTAAGGAAGTATTAAAACTCGCAGGAGCAGAGTAAAAATAAGAAAATGGAAGCAAAGGATATTAAAGCTGTATATTTCGTTGGTGCCGGTGGTATTGGTATGAGTGCACTGGTACGTTATTTCATTCATCGTGGGCTGATTGTTGCAGGCTACGACAAAACACCTTCGGACCTGACTCGTCGTTTGGAGAAGGAGGGCGCTTTGATTCATTATGAGGAAAATGTGGATATGATACCTCATGCCTGTAAGGATAAGGCACATTGCTTAGTGGTCTATACCCCTGCTATCCCGGCAGAGCATCAGGAGTTGTGCTATTTCCGCGAGAATGGTTTCGAGATACAGAAGCGTGCCCAGGTGCTGGGCACACTGACACGCCAGATGAAAGGACTTTGTGTGGCGGGAACCCATGGTAAGACTACAACGTCGAGCATGTGTGCACATATCATGCACCAGAGTCATCTGGATTGTAATGCTTTCCTTGGTGGTATCACCAAGAACTATGGTACCAACTATATTGTCTCTGACTCTGAGTATGTGGTGATTGAGGCCGATGAGTTTGACCGCTCTTTCCATTGGCTGTCGCCTTGGATGACGGTTATCACATCGACGGACCCAGATCATCTGGATATCTATGGTACAAAGGAGGCTTACCTGGAGAGCTTCCGTCATTATACGGAACTGATTCAGCCAGGTGGTGCCCTGATTATTCATCGTGACCTGGAGATGAAAGAGCATCTGCAGGACGGTGTGAAGCGTTATGACTATGCGCTCAATGAGGGTGATTTCCATGCGGAGAATATCAAGATAGAGAATGGTGAGATTACATTCGACTTTATCTCTCCTATCGAGAATGTGCAGAAAGTACAACTTGGTCAGCCTATCCCTATCAATATAGAGAATGGTATCGCTGCGATGGCTATGGCGCAGCTCAATGGTTGTACGGCAGAGGAGTTGCGTTATGGTATGCAGACTTATGGTGGTGTTGACCGTCGCTTTGACTTTAAGATAAAGACGGACAAACTGGTGTTCTTGTCTGACTATGCTCACCATCCAAAGGAAATCTATCAGAGTGCACGTAGCATTCGTGAACTATATAAAGATCGTCATATCACGGCTATCTTCCAACCTCACCTCTATACGCGTACCCGCGATTTCTATCAGGATTTCGCTGATGCGCTGAGCCAGTTGGATGAAGTGATACTGACAGAGATTTATCCTGCCCGTGAATTGCCTATAGAGGGCGTTACTTCACAGCTGATCTACGACCGACTGGCCCCTGGGGTCAAGAAGCAGCTCATCAACAAGGATGATGTGCTGTCCTTCATCAAGAGCCGTTCGTTCGATGTTCTTATCGTACTTGGTGCTGGTGACTTGGATAATCAGGTGCCGCAGATGGTCAAGGTGTTGCAGAGTAATAAAAACTAAGATACGCTTATCGTGGAATAGTTGATGAACTGGAAGAAAATAGCATTTGGTACCCTGAATATGATGCTGGGCGTGTATCTCGTCTTGGCAATGACGGCATTTAATAAGCCGGATGCCGGGCGTGTGTGCAAGGATATACGTATCAACATAGAGAGGAGTGTCGTTGGAGGATTTCTCAGTGAGGCAGATATCAGATTCATGCTTAATCATGATGCCATCAGTCCTATTGGTCAGTCCATGGAGCGTATCAATCTCCGACTGATTGAGGAGACACTGCAGTCAAAGGAGCTGATAGAAGATGTGCAGTGTTATAAAGGGCAAAACGGGCTGGTGTGTATAGATGTTCGTCAGCGTATTCCTGTGCTCAGGGTTATGAATGACCAAGGAGAGGACTTTTATGTGGATAATCATGGAAAGCCAATGCCCAGTACAGACTATTCCTGTAATCTGATTATAGCGACTGGTCACATCAATAAACGATATGCTGAGAAAAGACTGGTGCCAATGGCCAATATCATTCTCTCCAACCCGTTCTGGAAGAATCAGATTGTTCAGTTGAATGTGCTGACTGACGGTTCGGTGGAGATTGTGCCTCGTGTGGGTGGGCATATTGCCTATATCGGTCAGCCGGATGGTGTGGAAAAGAAGTTGGAGCGCCTGCAAAAATTCTATCGTTATGGTCTGATGCAGGCTGGTTGGAATAAATATTCTCGTGTCAGCGTTGAGTTTGATAATCAGATAGTGTGTAAAAGAAAATAAAAGATAATATATTATGGCTGAAATTAAGGATTTTATCGTTGCAATTGAACTCGGATCATCCAAGGTGACGGGTATTGCCGGACAGAAAAAGCCCGATGGCAGCATCAGTGTTTTGGCATTGGTACGGGAAGATTCGTCCTCGTTCATCCGCAAGGGTGTTGTTTACAACATTGACAAAACTGCTCAGTGTCTGACATCTATTGTCAAGAAATTGGAAACACAGCTAAAGACACGTATCACACAGGTTTTCGTTGGCGTAGGTGGACAGTCTATCCGCAGTGTCAAAAATTCTATTGTGAAGGATTTCCCTGGTGATTGTATCATCACGCAAGAAATGGTTGTGGAACTGATGGATGCCAACTGGGGGCTTGATTATCCTGACAAGAAGATTCTGGATGTTGCCGAGCAGGAGTATCGTGTTGATACACAGTTGCAGATGGATCCCGTAGGTATCCGTGCCAATCATCTTGAAGGAAATTTCTTGAATATCCTTGAGCGTACCTCATTCTTTCAGAACCTGAATAAATGTTTTGAGGCCGCCAATATCAAGGTTGCTGATATGTATCTGGCTCCTCTGGCATTGGCCAATGTGGTGTTGACCGAGGCCGAGAAACGTTCTGGATGTGCGCTGGTTGATATCGGTGCTGACACCACAACCGTATCGGTCTTCTGGAAGAATGTGCTCCGCCACCTGGCTGTCATCCCTCTGGGTTCGAATAATATTACGAAGGATATCGCTTCACTTCAGATGGAAGAGAGTGATGCCGAGAAGATGAAGCTGAACTACGGCTCTGCCTATACAGATAATATTGATATCGATCCTGAGTTGAAATACTCTATTGATTCTGAACGTCAGATAGAGTGTCGTCGCTTCATCGAGATCGTTGAGGCACGTGTGGAGGAGATTATTGAGAATGTGCGTTATCAGATTCCCGCAGAATATTACGATAAACTGCTGGGAGGCATCATCCTGACTGGTGGTGGCTCAAACATGAAGAATATAGATATTGCTTTCAATAAGTACACGCATGTTGATAAAATACGTATTGCGAAGTTCGTTACTACATCGGTGAATTCCAGCATCGAGCAGATAAGGGCTCACAACGGTATGTATAATACCGTGTTGGGCCTGTTGATAAAAGGTGACATCAACTGTGCCGGCAGAGATATTGATCCCAATGGTAATCTGTTTGATGAAGAGGAACTGGAAGAACAGGTGACACCTGAGCGCAGACCACGTCAGATTCATGAGATTGAGACTGGTACTATCCGTACGGCTCAGGAAGAAGAACGTGCAGCAGAAGAGGCTCGTCGCAAGAAAGAGGCTGAGGAAGCTGCAGAAGAAGAGATGAGACGTTTACAAGAAGAGGAGGAACGTCGCAAGAAGAAGGAGAAGAGTTTCTTCAACAGAGCGAAAAAATGGCTTGAGGGACTGGCTGCTCCTGAGGAGTAACAGAACCTGAGTGAATTTCACAGAACTAATCAGTCTCATTAAAGATTAAACAACTATGGAAGATTTCAATAAAACAAACGATATTCTTGATTTCGGTGTTCCCGAAGAGAAACACAGCATCATAAAGGTCATTGGTGTTGGTGGCGGTGGTGGCAATGCTGTTAACCATATGTATAAAGAAGGTATCCATGATGTTACCTTCGTGGTGTGTAACACGGATAATCAGGCCCTGAATGATTCTCCTGTACCCGTTAAACTGCAGCTGGGACGTGAAGGTCTTGGTGCCGGCAACCGTCCGGAAAAGGCACGTGCGGCAGCGGAAGAGAGTCTGGCTGATATCCAGAATATGCTGAATGATGGCACACGTATGGCCTTTATCACTGCCGGTATGGGTGGCGGTACTGGTACCGGTGCTGCTCCTGTCATTGCCCGTGTGTCAAAGGAGATGGATATCCTCACCGTAGGTATCGTCACTATTCCTTTCCGTTTTGAGGGTAATAAGAAAATAGATCAGGCTCTTGACGGTGTAGAGGAGATGTCAAAACATGTAGATGCCTTGCTCGTGATAAATAATGAGCGCCTGCGCGAGATCTATCCTGACCTGTCATTCCTCGATGCCTTTGGTAAAGCTGATGATACGCTCTCGGTAGCTGCCAAGTCTATAGCAGAGATTATCACCCTTCACGGCACGATGAACCTCGACTTCAATGATGTGAAGACTGTGCTACAGGATGGTGGCGTTGCTATCATGTCAACAGGTTATGGTGAAGGAGAGGATCGTGTGAAGAAGGCTATCGATGATGCCCTTAACTCTCCGTTGCTGAACGATAATGATATCTTCAATTCCAAGAAGATACTGCTGAATATCTCGTTCTCACACCAGAAGGATTCTAAGGATAACTTCATGATGGAGGAGATGAACTATGTTCATGAGTTCATGGATCGCTTTGGTAATGACTTCGTATTCAAATGGGGTGTGGCTGTTGACCCAGAACTGGGCAAGCGCGTGAAGGTTACCATCCTTGCTACTGGTTTCGGTATGCAGAATGTGGACGGTATGGAGGAACGTATGCTCCGCCAGCAGACTAAGGAGGATGCCAACCGCCTGGCTGAAGAGCAGGAACGTGCCGCAAAGCGTGAGGAACGTCGCGACCAGTACTATGGCGGCAGTGACACGGCAAAGCACTATAAGCGTCGTCCTAATATCTATATTTTCGGTCCTGAAGACCTTGATAATGACGATGTGATTTCTGCGGTAGAGCAGACGCCCACCTATAAGCGTACGAGGGAGGTCCTGGCAAGTATTGGTAATCAGAATGTTGTAGAAGAATTGCAGCGTCCGGATACCCCAGAGGCACAACAAGGTATAATCAGTTTTGTATGAAAAAAATCTCTTTTTTATTTGGCTAGTCGCTCTGAAAAGTGTATCTTTGCATCCGAAAGTACCAGGATGAGTGTATAACCTAAAATTATTCATAGAGATAATATCTGTTTAAAATGAAAAATGTACCAGTAGTTAAGGTTGGAATCGTCGCTGTAAGCCGCGACTGTTTCCCCGAGTCATTGGCTGTTAACCGTCGTAAGGCAGTTATCGCCGAGTATGAGAAAAAATTTGGTAAGGAAGGCGTATATGAATGCCCTATTTGTATCGTAGAGAGTGAGATTCACGCTCAGCAGGCTCTTGAGGATGTGAAAAAGGCCGGATGTAACGCTTTGTGCGTCTATCTGGGTAACTTCGGTCCTGAGATTTCTGAGACGATGATTGCTGATTGGTTCCAGGGTCCCACCATGTTCTGCGCTGCTGCTGAGGAGACTCAGAACGACCTGATTGACGGTC
>CAMOGP010000008.1 GCA_946614175.1 uncultured Prevotella sp.
GGCACCAACGGGGCTGACCTTTTTTGAAATCTTGTGCTGTATAACTCATACTACTAATATTTTTTACCACTTTTTTTTCTAACAACGAATTAAGACGAATTTCACGAATTTGACGAATTATTTTATTATTCAGATTATTCTGTATTTTACGAATTTAGCCTACGGGGAAACGTTCGTATTCAAGGGATGATTCTCCGAAATTGATTAGAAGAGCAAGCTGAAAACCTGCAATCTTAGCATAGTTAATAGCCTGTGAACGATGAACATCATCCAGCTCCCTGACAGCTTTTAGCTCAACAATGATTTTGTCGTAACAAATAAAGTCGGGAATAAATGTACCAGCGAGAGTAATGCCTTTATATGAAGCATGAATCTCTACCTCGCGCTTGAATGGTATGCAACGTTCCTGAAATTCCAAAGCAAGAGCCTCCTGATACACCTTTTCGGTGAATCCAGGTCCCATGATGCTGTGCACTTTCATGGCAGCACCAATAATTTCATAACTCTCGTTTGGATATATCATCTTTTATATTCGTTTAATTGTTCTCCGTTAATGAAAAATTCGTATAATTCGTGTAATCCGTTTTAATTCGTTGTTTTCAAAAAATATGTGGTTGTTGTTATTACTTCTTGTTAATTATTTCTTCGAAGGCATTGACGAGTTCCTCGACTACGAAGGGTTGACCCTTTACCTGGTTGAACTGGTAGGGCACGAAACCGTCGACCTTCATGCGCAGATAACCTGCCAACTGACCCATGTTCTGCTCGGCTACAACCACCTTCTTGTACTTCTTCAGTACATCGGCAGTGTTCTTGGGCAGCGGGTTCAGGTACTTGAACTGTGCCTGAGCTACCTTGTATCCCTTAGCCTTCAGCTCGTCCATGGCAGAGTGCAGGTGGCCGTAGGTAGAACCGAAGCCTACAATCAGCAGGTCGGCATCATTCACATCGCCATCTACTTCGAGGTCGGGCACCTGGATATTGTCAATCTTCTGCTGACGCAGACGAGTCATCAAGTCGTGGTTCTCTGGGTTGGTAGAGATAGCACCTGTCTCTGAGTCCTTCTCCAGTCCACCGAGGATGTGTGCGAAGCCCTCACGACCAGGAACAGCCCAGTAGCGGGTGCCGTTCTCAGCACGCATGTATGGTGTCCACTTACCCTTCAGTTCCTCAGGAACATAAGGAGGATTGATAGCGTCGAGCTGAGCCATCTGGGGCAGTTTGAAAGCGCCAGAACCGTTGGCAATATAAGCATCGGTGAGCAGTACCACAGGCGTCATGTGCTCAAGTGCAATCTTACAAGCCTGGTAGGCAGCATCGAAGCAGTCGGCAGGACTGGTAGCAGCCATCACAGGCATGGGGCTCTCACCGTTACGGCCAAACAATGCCTGCAGCAGGTCGGTCTGCTCGGATTTCGTAGGCAGACCTGTAGCAGGACCGCCACGCTGTACGTCGAGTATCACCAGAGGCAACTCCATGATGACAGCCAGGTTCATGGCCTCGCTCTTTAGACAGATACCAGGACCAGATGTAGAGGTGACACCCAGAGCACCGGCGAATGAAGCGCCGAGAGCCGAAGCACAACCAGAAATCTCGTCCTCGCACTGCACGGTGATAACACCGCAAGACTTGTGCTTAGAGAGCTCGTGGAGCACGTCGGTAGCAGGGGTGATAGGATAAGAACCCAGGTAGAGGCGCAGACCAGCCTTCTCGGCAGCTGCGATGAAACCATAGGCTGTAGCCTTGTTTCCTGTGATATCCATATAGCGTCCAGGAGTCTTCTCCTTGGTTTCTACACGATAGACGTTGATAGCGTTTGAGTGGGTGTTGTGCCCATAGTCCCAACCAGCCTGAATCACCTTGATGTTAGCCTCGGCGATAGCGGGCTTCTTGGCGAATTTCTCCTTCAGGAAGTTGCCAACAAGGTTCAGGTCGCGGTCGAACAACCAGCATACGAGACCCAGCGCAAACATGTTTCTGCATTTCAGCATGGCCTTGTTGTCCATGCCTGAGTCTGCCAGACAGTCTTTCACCATCGTGGTTAGCGGGCACTGAATGACGCGATCGGGGTCGATACCCATCTCGCCCAGATAGTCCTCTGTCTGGAACTGTGCTTTCTCCAGGTCCTTAGGACCGAAGGAGTCGGTGTCGATGATGATGGTGGCACCTGGTTTGGCATAGCGATACTGTGTCTTCAGAGCAGCAGCGTTCATTGCTACCAGCACGTCGCACTTGTCGCCAGGGGTGTAAACCTTTCCTGCACCGATGTGTACCTGGAATCCAGACACACCTGTCAGTGAACCTTGCGGGGCGCGGATGTCTGCGGGATAGTCTGGGAATGTTGATATACCGTTACCTACGGTAGCTGAGACCGTAGAGAAAATGTTGCCGGCAAGCTGCATGCCATCGCCGGAGTCACCTGAAAAACGAACGACCACCTGGTCGAGCTCTTTCACTTCCAATTGTTCAGCCATAATATATATTGGTTTAATAACGTATGTACTACTAAAAAATCGACCGCAAAATTATTCATTTTTAACGGGAATACCAAAGAAAATACGTAAAAAATGCATATTTGTAGCAAAAAAGCCGCAAATATGCATTTTTATTGCGATAAATATGCATTTTAGTATTCAAATGAGGAACCACCCAGGAATTCACGCAACAGAGAAGTAGGCGGAATCTGGTCCTCAGGAATAGGACGGATATACTTCAGGAACTTGCGCAGACGGTAAGCCTCGGCATACTCTGGACAGTCCTCGGGAACCTGTTCCAACAGAGGTTCTGCCTGACTCTTGATTACTGCCAGTTCGAAGAGCATGGCAGAATTGAACATCTGGTCGCAGTTCTCCTGGAAGGGGAATATCCATTTGTTCTCGCCCTTACGTACCGATGGCCAGCGACGGATGGTCTCCTGTGCGGATACCCCGCGATATTTGTAGTCGCGAATGATGCGTCGCAGCAGTCGGTTGTCGGTAGTGGGGATATAGTTGTGATTATCGAGCAGCAGTGTGGTCAGTGCCGAGGCATACACACGGTATATCTGTTCCTGAGGCACGGTGGCCATGAGTTCGGGGTTCAGGGCGTGGATACCCTCAACCACCAGAATCTGGTCATCCTCCAACTTCAGTTTGCGGCCGCTCTTCACGCTCTTGCCTGTGGGGAAGTCGTAACGGGGAAGTTCTACCTCCTCGCCACGGAACAGGGCATTCATTTGCTCGTTGAGCAGGGGCAGGTTGAGTGCATGCAGGTTCTCGAAGTCGTAGTCGCCGTTCTCATCGCGTGGTGTCAGTTCACGATCTAGGAAGTAATCATCCAGTGAGATACCGATTGGCTTGATGCTGTTCACAGCCAGTTGCACGGACAGACGCTTGCAGGTTGTGGTCTTGCCACTTGACGACGGACCGGCGATGAGTACCAGTTTGATGCCTTTGCGGTTGGCTATCTCGTCGGCAATGCGTGCAATCTTCTTTTCCTGCAGGGCCTCACTGATCTGGATGAGGTGCGAACTGTAGCCCTTGTCGATATATTCGTTCAGGTCGCCGATGGTGCGCATGCCCAGAATGTCTTGCCAGCGGTGGCTCTCCTTGAAGATACCAAACATCTTGTCCTGCATGATAAGCTCACCCAGTTCGTTGGGGTGTTCGCGCGACGGGATGCGCAGCAACAGACCATCATAGTATTTCTCCAGTCCGAAGAGATATATCTGCTTTGTATTGGTGAGGATGGAGCCATAGAAATAGTCGTAATACTCGTCGATGTCGTAGAAGGTGGTGTAGAGCGATCCTGTGCTCTTCAGCAGTTTTACCTTTGAGAAGGTGTGCAAGGCAGTAAACATCTCGATGGCCTCCTTGGTGGTCGTCTCATGACGGTGGATAGGTATTGCCTCGTCAATGATTTCCTGCATGCGTTTACGGATACGTCCGGCATCCTCCAGCGTCACGGGATGCCCGATGTTCAAATCTACATAATAGCCATTGCTCACAGGGATGTCGATAGCCACCTTGCAAGGCGTGTACAGGTCGCGCACGGCTTTACAAAGAATGAAAAACAGGGTGCGCGTGTAGGCACGCTGGCCCGATGCCGAGGTGATGTCGAGAAATTCCACGCGTTTGGGCTTATAGATGCGATAGTGCATTCCTTCCACCTTATTGTTGACATGTGCGAGGATAGGCTCGTGCTCCATGGTGAGATTCATCAACTGCAAAGCCTCACTGAGGTTACTTCCCATGGGGATATCATAGTTCTGTCCATTGTTCAGACAGGTCACTTTTACTGTTTTTTCCATATCTTATATTGTTTTATCTGCAATTTTTTTTATTCGTTTTAGGGCATGAGAGTGCAAATATACGAAAAGTTTTTTATTCAAACATGCAATTGTATGAAAAAAATTCGTATCTTTGCACGCAAAAGCAAACTAAAAAAGAACATTCATAAGCTTATGATGCTCACACTATTTACCATGCTCGGCTCATTGGCACTTCTCATGTTTGGTATGAAGTCCATGAGTGAAGCCTTACAGAAGATGGCTGGTCCGCAGCTACGTCATGCCCTTGGAGCCATGACATCCAATCGTTTTACAGGTCTTTTAACTGGTTCGGTAGTTACCGCCTCTGTGCAGTCATCAACGGCTACAACCGTGATGACTGTTTCGTTTGTTAATGCCGGACTGCTCACCCTGACGCAGGCCATCTCCGTGATTATGGGCGCCAATATCGGTACCACGTTTACGGCATGGATTATCGCTCTGGGTGCGTCGTTCGATATCAGTATCGTGTCATACATCGGATTCTTCCTGGGTATTATCCTGATATATATGAAGAAACACCGTTATATCGGTGACTTCCTCTTCGGACTGGGCTTGCTGCTCTTGGGACTGACTACCCTGCGTCTGACGGGACAGAAGATGGATTTGGGACATAATGAGGCCGTACTGAGTTTCTTCAACTCGTTCGACATGCACTCTTATTCGACGATTTTCGTCTTCCTGGTGATGGGTGGCGTGCTGACGTTCTGCGTGCAGTCGAGTGCAGCCGTGATGGCTATCACCATGCTGCTCTGCGGTAGTGGTGCCATGCCTATCTCCATGGGTATCGCTTTGGTGCTGGGTGAGAATATCGGTACGACAATCACCTCTAATCTGGCAGCCCTTTCAGCCAATACACAGGCTCGTCGTGCAGCCTTGGCACACATGTTCTTCAATATCTTCGGTGTTATCTGGATTCTCTGCGTGTTCTACTGGTTTGTTGAGGGCATAGAGTGGGTGGTACGATATGTAGGTGCGGACTTGCTGCATCAGGATATGGCTCATCTGCCGAAGGAGAAATACCTCACCTTTGTGCTGGCAGCCTTCCACTCAGGCTTTAATATCATCAATGCGGGCATCCTGATTTGGTTCATTCCGCAGATTGAGAAATTTGTTTGCTGGGTTATCAAGTCGAAGAAAGTGGACGAGGAAGAGGATTTCCGCCTGCACTTCATTACAGCTGGTTTCATGAAGACGCCGGAACTCTCTGTGCTGGAGGCTCAGAAAGAGATTCAGGCTTTCTCCAACCGTATGCAACGCATGTTTGGTATGGTACAGGAACTGCTCGACCTCTCGTCAAGTGAGCGCCGTAAGGAGAAAAACAACGAGCAGGACTTCAACAAGCTCTATACCCGTATTGAGAAATATGAGGGTATCAGCGATAATATGGAACTCGAGATCGCAAAGTATCTGGAGAATGTGAGTGATGCTCACCTCTCTGACGATACGAAGGGAAAGATTCGTGCCATGCTGCGTGAGGTCAGCGAGCTGGAGTCTATCGGTGATGCCTGCTTCAATATGGCGCGTACGATTAATAGAAAATATGCGGCCAAGTCCGACCACTTCATTGAGAAGCAGTATAATCACCTGCACCAGATGATGGGGCTCACCGACCAGGCTCTAACACAGATGAACAAGTTGATGCTGGGTCGCAAGGAGGCATACGACGTGAACCGCACCTTTAATATCGAGAACGAGATTAATAACTATCGTAACCAGTTGAAGGCTCAGAATATCATCGATGTCAACAATCAGGTATATTCCTATGCTGAGGGCACGATCTATATTGATCTGGTAAACGAGTGTGAGAAGTTGGGTGACTATGTGGTCAACGTCGTTGAGGCTCGTATGGGTACCAGACAGAAGGATGCGTAACTCTGCACACGAAATCAGCGATTTGTTTCTATCGCAGAAAAAAGGAATCCGTGGTTTACATGGATTCCTTTTTCTCTAGGTAGTCGCAGTAGATGCGTGCCGCGGAGATAATCTGGTTGACGCAAGGGCGCTGCTTGTAGTATTCTGCGGTGCGCTCTGAGGCTTCGTAGGTTAGGGGAGCCCCCTTCTTGAGCTTCAGCAGTTCGGCACAAATCAAGCTGCCGTGTTCTTCCTTGAAGCGTGCTGCCAGTTCCTGTACCACTTTATAATTATAAGACTTCCCCTCACGATCGCCGGGGGTCACCGAGCCGCAATCCAGTCCGGCCAGTAGTGCTAAAGCGTTGAAGGCACCACACGACAGGCGTAGGCGTCCGATGCCACCGCCGAAGCCGGCGCTCATACGCAGGGCCTGTTCTTCGGTATAACCATAGAGATCGGCAAAAGCAGCCACCACTGACTGTGAGCAGTTGAAACCCTGCATAAAGAGTTCCTCTGCCTTGCGGATGCGTTGTTCTCTGTCTATTTGCATGATGCTATTCTGTTTAATGCTTCTAATAATAATGCCTTGGTACACGCTATGTTCAGGCGGATATAGCCTTCGCCGCTTTGGGGACCATACATGGTGCCTGGGTTCACCCACACCTTGGCGTCTTGTAGCAGGTGGTCGGCATATTCCTGAGAAGAGCGACTTGTGGCGGTGATATCCACCCATGGCAGGTAGGTGCCTTCAAGAGGCATCATTTTCCATTGGGGGAGGTTCTTTGCAACGAAATCGCAAAGAACAGTATAGTTTTCCCAGAGATAAGCATTAAGCTCGTCTATCCAGTCTTCACTCTCGTTATAGGCAGCCATCAGGGCTACGGGACCAAAGGGATTTACGTCGCACACCTCATTAATATTGATGGCACGGTCCAGTCGGCGGCGCCATTCAGGCTGACTGCAGATGATATTGGCAATCTGCAGACCGGCTATGTTGAATGATTTCGAGGGCGAGTTCAGGATAACGCTGTTCTGTCGGCAGGCCTCGTTCACAGCCGCAAAGGGTTGAAAGCAATGACCGGGCATGATGAGTTCACAGTGAATCTCGTCGCTCACCACCTTGACGTCATGCGCCATGCAGATGGTGTTCATGTGTTCCAGTTCGGCTTTTGTCCATACCCGACCCGTGGGGTTGTGAGGATTGCAAAGCAGGAACACGCTGGTCTTCTCGTCGGCGCATCTCGACTCGAAATCTTGCCAGTCAACCTCGAAGCGGTTGGTGCTGCTGCTGAATTGCAGTATGCTCTCTGATACCTCACAGCCGTTATTACGGATGCTGGAGAAGAAACAGTTGTAGTCGGGCGATAGGATAAGTACTTTCTCTCCTGGCATTGTCAGCGCCTTGATGGCAACCGACATGGCAGGCACCACACCGGTGGTGTAGAGAATCTCTTCACGGCGGATGGTCCACTGGTGGCGACGCTGGAACCAGGAGATAATAGAATCGTAGTACGGCTCTTCGACAATAGTATAGCCAAAGATGCCATGCTCCATCCGTTTACGCAAGGCAGCCTGAATGGCTGGTGCTGCCTTGAAATCCATATCGGCCACCCAGAGGGGTATGACGGACCCATTTGGCATCTCATCCCACTTCACGCAGCCTGTGCCGCGACGGTCTACTATTTCATCGAAATTATATTTCATTGTCTGGTTTCTATGACGCAGTCGTTGGGCTGTTTCACGTTCTTGTCGATGGTGATACTGCCGATGCTGTCTGCCACGATATGTCCGCTAGAGGGGTTCTTGATGTTCTCAATATGTCCGCGGATGTCGGCATTGACATGACTGTATTCAAACACGCGGTCGCACGATTTGTCGAAAGTACAGTTCTCGAGCACCAGATTATCGGCATAGCACAGAAGCTGTTCGCCAACGAGGTGACAATTCACCAGGCGTACATTCTTAGAGTGCCAGGCCAGGTATTCACCGTCGAGCACGGAGTCGTAGATGTTGACGTTCTCGCATTCCCAGAAAGAGTCTTTTGTAACGATGTTCGCATTTCTCAGTTCCACGTTCCTGCAATACTGAAACACGTATTTTGAGTCGCATTTCAGACCATCGATTCGTACGAAGTCACAGAACATGAACGGATAGGTGCCTTCATGCAGCTCAAGATTCTTTGCCTCAATGAACTGGCATCGCCAGAATGTCTCGTCGGCATCATTGATAACAACGTTGTCCAGGTGGAGATGGTGCATCTCGCGGAACATCTTTGGGGCATCGATACGTGTGTCGCGCATCAGCAGGTAGCTGCTATACCAAAGGGCAGAGCGGGCACCGGCATCAAACTGACAGTCTTGTATGATGAATTTATCTACATGCCAGAAGGGGTATTTTCCCCAGAAACGGCAGTTCTCGGCTTCTATGTCGGAACATTCCTTGATGGCGCTCTCGCCATCGCCAATAGTGACATTCTCGAGTCGCAGGTGGTGCGACTCAAATAGGGGGCGCTCGCCCTCAAAATGCTTGTTTTTTATCGTATCCATTATTAGTATGTTGGTTTTTCGTGTGCAAAGTTACAATCTTTTCTGCATAAAACTGCAACAAAGTGTTTCAGTTTACGATTTATTAATTATCTTTGCACTCAAATAAACAATTAAGACTGTGTGTGTTATGAAGAAGAAAATTGTTGTGTTGACAGGTGCTGGCATGTCTGTGGAAAGCGGGTTGCGTACATTTCGTGATGCTGACGGCTTGTGGGAGGAATATCCCGTGCAGCAGGTGGCTACTCATGAGGGATGGGAGGCCGATCCGACGTTGGTGACAAATTTCTATAACATGCTGCGTAAGAAATGCTGGGGCGTAAAACCTAATGAGGGCCATAGGCTTTTGGCTGCGCTGGAAGAAAAATATGAGGTCACGGTGGTGACGCAAAATGTGGATAATCTGCATGAACAGGCCGGTTCGACCAAGGTGATACATCTGCATGGTGAACTGATGAAGGTGTGCTCTAGTCGTGATGTGGACAATCCGCGCTTCCAGCAGACGCTGACGCCTGACAACTGCGAGATTGTGCCTGGTACAAAAGCTGGCGACGGCTCTCTTCTGCGTCCTTTTATTGTGTTCTTTGGTGAGGCCGTACCCTTGATATCTGTGGCCGCCGAAGAAGTTCAGACTGCTGATATCTTCATCGTGATAGGCACCAGCTTGAATGTTTACCCTGCTGCCGGACTGCTGCATTACGTGCGCCCGAGTGTACCTATTTATCTTATAGACCCCAATCCTGTGAGTGCTGGAAGTGAGGTGAAGCAGATTCAAAAAGGAGCCAGTGAGGGGATGCGCGAATTGACGCAATTACTGATGTAAAGTAATTTGGTGGAAATAGAGAGAAACTCGTTTTGTTTGATTAATTTTTGTTAATCCCGTTAAAATAAATAAAATTTAACGGGATAATCTTCTATTTCGGTACTTTTGTAGTCAAAAAAGACTATATTTGTATTTTAAAAATGTAAAAGTGCGTAAATTATGTATACGCGTAGAGCCATAAACAGTAGAATAAAGCAACGCATTGCCCTATTAGTAGTGCTGATAATTTCTGTCGCGTTTTCAGAAACTATCAGTGCCCAGAATGTGGCTGTGCGTAATAATCTGCTTTATGACTTAACGCTGACACCAAACCTCGGTATTGACGTGAAATTAGGCGACCAATGGTCGGGAGGCCTGAGTGCCGGTTTCAACCCTTGGCCAACTAGCGATAACGTGAGTCGGAAGTGGCGCCATCTGCTTATTGCTCCTCAGTTGCGCTACTGGACGAAAGGTGTTTTCGAGGATCGTTCTACCTATTGGGCACTTAACTTGATTTATAGCCATTACAACGTGGCCGATGTGAAATTCCCATTTGGCATGTATAGTGATGTGCGCGACAAACGTCTGCAGGGCGACTTGGGTGCATTGGGCGTGTCGTTTGGATATACTTGGCGTCTGAGCCGACTGTTCCGTATGGAGGCTGAGGCTGGCATGAGTGGTGGCTATGCATGGAGCAAGCAGTATGCCTGCGGACATTGCGGTACGTACGAGGGACGTAATGACAAGGCATTCCTGATGCCGAAGTTGGCGCTGAACCTGGTATTTGACCCAAGAAAGAAACCTGTGCCTGAGCCAGGGCCAATCATTGTGATACCAGTGGATACCATAAAGCCCGAGCCGGTCCCTGTAGTGAAGCCTGATATCATCAAGCAGTTGATGGCAGAGAATCCTGTACTTTGCGATATCTCAGACTATCGTCCTTACGACCCCACGAAGCCTATGCGTCGTGACTCGGCTGCCTTGCTGGTACACTTCGAAGTGGACAAGTACGACTTGAATCGTGACTTCCGTCAGAATGCCGCAACACTGGATCGTGTTATCAGTTTGACGCGTCAGATTGTGGCCGACTCTACTGCAGAGGTTCGTCTGATTCAGATTATCGGTTTCGCCTCTATCGAGGGTCGAATCAGGCACAACGAGATGTTGGGTGAACAGCGTGCTATTGCTCTGAAGCGCTACATCCAGGATGCTGTGGAAGTGCCTGACTCCATGTTTGAATTGAATAATGGCGGTGAGGCATGGGCTGAGTTCCGTGACCAGATTGCCGAACTGATAGAGAAGCACGATGATAAGTCGGGAACTACGGTTGCCGAACTGAAGCGTGCCATCAGTATCATAGATAATGAACCCGCTGCCGACCATCGTGAACAGCGTCTGCGTGTGCTCAATGGTGGACGTACCTGGAACTATATCAAGGAGCACGTTCTGGCCGATCAGCGTAACTCTGGATATATGCGTATATACTTAGAAAGAAAAACTCCTTAACTAAGAAAAATATTTCCTTAACTAAAGAGTAAAAATGACCTAACCGAAGAAACAATAAACTTCCTAACCAGAATACGTGTAATACGAAAATAAATTAACATAAATATTAACTAATTCTTTAAGAACAATGAAAAAGCTACAATTACTAGCCTATGCAGGAGCGATAGCACTGCTAAGTACAGGGTTCACCGCCTGTTCGGACGATAACCTTGCGAAGGAAGAGGTTGTAACGCCAGGATCTAACTATGATCCGGCAACGAACAAAGTAAACGTTGATTTTGTTTTCAATGTTTCTCTTAACAACAATACTACTCGAATGACGAACGAAGCTGTTCAGGCAGACATTATGACGAATAGCAATATCAAGTTCCGTGGTATTGATAATGCAAGTATGTTTGCCTTTACTTTGAAGAATGGAAGTACGTATCTGGATGATCGTAACATTACCCATGCTGTAGCAGAGGCTGACATCCCTCCTCATGAATATTTTGATCTAGGAACTGTGGCTGGATCAGAGTATTTTCAGCCTGCATCGTCGAGTGGTACAAAGTCAAAACGTATCCTTGAACTTTCGCTTCCTGTTGAAACGAACGCCCTGATGTTCTATGGTAAAGCCATCAAGGGTACCACTTCTGATGGTTCGGAGGATGCAAAATTCGGAAAGGTACAGTTTCATATCGATAAAAATGCGAATATTGCCAATACAAGGATCTCGCTGCAAAAGGTTGTGGATCCAACTACAACTCAAAAGGACAAATTGCAACAGTATCAGCGATTGTTGGCAGCTGTGTTGACAGAGACCATTAATACTTCATTGTCAGTTTCGTCCGGCAGTCCTGTTGTGTATGGAGATGAATCGTGGTCTGGCACTATTAAATGGTCAGACTATGTACAGATTAATATTAGTACTACAGTTAATGGTGACGGCACTTATGATCTTGTACCAACTGATGGTACTACAGCAGGTATTACGGCAAAAGAAAAGGATCCTGTCAATACTTCCAACAACATGAGTAATCTTGGCAAAATCTTGGCAAATGCTTTTGTAACTAGCAACACCATCTATCCAAATGAACTGCGTGCAGGTTCTGGTCCAGCTATTCTTCGAATGGCAAGAGACTTGAGTTCTGTGATTTGGAAGGTCGCTTCTTCAACTCCTATTAATCTGGAAGAAGCTGTGGCAAAGCAATTGGCTCAGACAATCTTCACCAAGCTCCAAACAATATTTGACATCACAAAATCTTCAGATGTTGTTACGAGTTGTGGATGGGCGCCTATGAGCCAGATTAAGACAAGTGCAATCGTAAGTAGTAATAGTTTGGCGGTTAATTATATTGCAGATACTGAATCTATGAATGAATTTCCTTCAGGGATATTCCATCTTCCTTGGGGTGCTACAGTGCTTGAAATCAAGAGCAAAGATGGAAAATTGACTTATCGCTATCAGGGTACCGTTCCTACTTACGCTATGGGTGAGACGAACTCAGGGTTCAATCCGGACAACTATGTGTATCCCGCAGAACTCTGCTATTTCGGCAATGCTCCGCTTCGTGCTTCTAAAGATCAGATGACAGCTTCTGATTATCCTGATGGCGCTGTAAACTGGATGGCTCAGTCTTCTTGGGACAGCCAAAAGTGGACTAGTACCCACGTTCTTTCTAATACGCGTAGTGTAGCCATGAAGAATAATATATATTATGCCGTGGGACTGCTGAAGTCTGTTGTTAAATATGGAACAGGTGTTTTGAAGGACAATAATGCTGCTATTCAGGCTGCAAGAAATAACGGTGCTACCGAGTTAGATAAAACAATTGATGTATCTTCTGGCGTAAAATTCCGCCTGACAGGTGTTTTGATTGGTGGACAGAATGGTGAGGTTGGCTGGAACTTTGTTCCTGTAGAGCAGGATCCAGGATTTGGTTATATGGTTTATGATAATCAGTTTGAAGGAACAGGTGGTAGTACTGTAACAGATTTGGCAATTCCATATTATGGAGGTTCTGCTACAGGAACAAATCCTTGCTATACGTTGTTGTTTGATAACTGGGATCATCGTCAACATGATAAGGTTGGAGGTCCGGAATCTCAGCATCCTGTTTATGTGGCGCTGGAGTTTAAGAATGAGTCAGGAGAGGACTTCTGGGGACAGAACAACTTGATTCCCAAAGATGGCTACTTCTATATCACAGGTAAGTTGGATCCTGATGCACCTGTTGGAGCAAAAGAACCGTCTGAATCTATGCAAGAGTACCTTGCGAAAGGCATTTCTTGGCCAACGAATGTGAAGAACAACTTCATTCCTCCCTATTATTATTATGACAATGCAACAGATGAGGCAAATGCTGATGAAGATAAGAAATCTGGTATGACCATTAAGGAACGCCGTGTATTCATGCAGGACTTTGTGACTGAGGCAACCTTTGTGCTGACGGAGAATTCTCTGCAACATGCACTTGTGGCGGTGCCTGACCTGCGATCTACTCAGCTTTCTCTCGGTCTGAGTGTTGACCTTTCTTGGAAAACAGGTCTTCAGTTTACCAACGTACCTCTTGACGGCGGTCAATAAACCTCTATTATCATTAACAAAGCTATGCTGAAATTGAATCAACTTATCATGAAAGCCATAGGCTGTCTGTTTATCATGACAGCCTTGGCTTCATGTACGTTGATTGACGACGACCTGAGCGAGTGCGGTGTTGACTACAAGATGGATTATGAGTTACAATTGGTGACGAATATGAACACGGAGTTGAAGACGCAGCTGAGCACAAATGTCAATGTGAGCAGTGCGTTGCGCACGCACCTTAGCAATATCTTCACGGACTTTGCCCACGATGTTGACCTCTCGTTCTATGATACGGAGGGCGACTCTGCCCGCTTGCAGCACGATGAGCACATCATGGATGCCAATCAGGCTTCGTATGCACTCTTCCTGCCGATGCGCCGGTATATTCATCTGGCAGCAGCCAATGTGGTGGACAATGACATGGTGTCTGTGAAGAATGATGATAATTGCCACACGGCAATACTCTATCAGCAGGAGAAGGACACCATAGATTCTCATACCACAGGTGTGTTTACGGCTCGTCAGGATATGCAGATTCTAGAAGGTGTAGACCAGACGTTTAACGTGCACCTCTACATGGCCAACAGTGCTACGTCACTGATTATTGATCCGCGAGGTCACGATTACAAGAACATCAAGGTGTATGCTACCGGTTTTGCTACCAGTTTCAATATCTGCGACAGTATTTATGTCTATTCGGAAAAATCGCCGATGGTCAGGGCTTCACAAGTACCTGTTGCCGAGGGCGGTGAACTCTGTTTCAGTACGGTGAATTTCCCCAGTCGTGATACCAGGAACACACGAGTCATCATTGATTCCGACGAGCCCTTTATCTCTCCATCAGCTGATAATTCCCTGTGGGAATATCGCGTTTATACCACGTTGAATGATGGCACCACGACGGAATCCATACTTTATGTGCAGACTCCCTTGAGGGCCGGACAGTTGAAGGTGATAAAGGTTCATCTGTCTGACGACAAGGGCGTGATAGAGAGTGATGATGCTACCGTGGGCGTGAGTGTGACATTGGATTGGGGAAAAATCATTCTACCAGATATTCCGCTATAATTGGTTCGCGCATGCGTTCATTATTATATATATATATCTTGATAGTGATGCTGCTGGCAACCAATTGCATGAATGATTCAGTAGCAGTTGACTCTGACGGGGATAGTTCTGTCGGAGTGGTTGATTCTGTCGTAGTGGGGTTAGGTTGTAGCTTCAGTCAGAAACAAGTTGAGACAACACGCATGTCGGTCGATGCAACGCAGGATAATGAGGTGTTTCGTGGTATAGAAGGACTCTACCTTATTCCTTTTGCTACAAAGGGTACTATTGGTGCTACGGATACGCGATTGTGGGATTATCTTGAATTGGGACATTCGTTGTCTTCTTCAAGTCTTATCAGTAATAATAATGCCGTATATTATGAACCTTTGGTTCTTCCCTATGGTACGGCTTCTTTTTTAGTTTATGCTCATGCACCAGCTGGTAGTGGAAGTGCAAAAGATAAGTTTGAGCATGGGACCTTGGGACATGGTTTTGATGCAGTCGCTTCAGATTGTAAGCCTGAGGACATTTCTTTTGCCTTAGAACCAATTTATGCAACTGCAGCAGTGCCTACAGCTGCTCAGGGAATTGCAACATACTTGACGAATATCGCAACAACCAGTTTTACTTCACCAGATGCTTACTATGGTGATATGAGTTTTCGAATTAGAAAGACAATCAATTATTCTTGGCGTAATTTTGATTCTTATGAATTGACTTCACTCAAGACAGCTTTTCTGGATTTCGTCAATAATAATATGGTGATGTCAGGTTCATCAGCACTGCTTAATAAAGTGCTGAGCAATTTGTATAATGCTCTCTACCCAATAGCATATAACGATGACGAGAAAGTGTCCTATTATGCTTCCAATATTACAGGAACAGAAACTGGCAGCTACTATCCGAATCGTAGACTGGCAACACTTATCCGTAGTGCTATAGCTGATCCTGATTATGTGTTGGTGACAGGAGGGGGAGCAAATGTGAGCATTTCATTGAGGGATGATTACGATAATTATCCTTCTACCATCTATCTTCCAGATGGGGCGGCAGGTATTCAGTGGAGTGACGAAAATGATGCTTTTGTGGTACGTATGCAAACAACCCCGGCAGCAAAGATAATGTCGATAAACCGTTTCTGTTATCCGCCAATACTCTGTTATTATGGGAATAGTCCAATAAAAACTTCAGATAACGATAGGGAAAAGGAACATTATATCAGCACAAATACGTGGAGCAATATTCTAGGTGAGTATAAAAGTTCCTCAACGAAGGTTGTTTCAACGACACGATCTGTTGCAATATGCAATCCGATAGAGTATAGCGTAGGAAAACTACGTGTTCAGATACAATGTGAGTCTCCGCTTGTTGACAGAAGTGGACTGGATATAGATGTGCTTAGTGATATCTTCCCCTTGACAGCAGTTCTGGTTGGTCAGCAACATGATGTAGACTATAAGTTTGATCCAATGCCGGTTTCCGATGAATATACGGTATATGACCGTGAAATAAACAAAGACAAAATCTATTTGAGAAGACAATTGTCGGAAAAGACTAAAACGCTTGTCTTTCCAACTAGAAAGGACGAGGTGGTGTATGTCATCTTGGAGTTTCGGAATGAGAGTGCTTTTGATTTTAAGGGCGCAAACGGTATAATATATAAAGGTGCAAAATTCTATATGATAGCCAAACTCGATCCGAAAGATGGATTGGGATATGATGCTGATAATTCTACGTTGAACCGAGTATTCACAAAAGACCATAATACTGATGTGTCCTTTTTGGTTAAGAACCTGAAAGGAGCATGGAGTATCATTCCCGACACACGTGACCCACAATTGGAGATTGGCGTGTCAATGGAAACGAAATGGATTCAGAGCACCACGACAAACGTGAAATTAGATTGATATGATGAGATATTTGGTACTGATAATGGCTTTAGTGCTTGCTACATCCTGCGGGCATGACTCAGAGGATTCCGCTGAGGGGGCTGTGCTGAATATCTATGTCTACCCTGCAGATGATCCCATGGTGACACGTGGCGATGCTGGGCATGTTAACGCTTATGCTCAGGAAAATGCTATCAAGTCGCTGAAGATATGGGTGTTTAAGCATGGGAATGCAGCGAATACGGACCTTCCGCTTCACTATCTGTCGCCTTCTGAGCCTGTGTTACAGGGCAGTCGCGCCCAATTGTTCCAGATTGCATTGACAGATGAACAGGTGGAGGCGATAACAGGTGACGGTAATCAGGTGGATGTCTATGTGCTGACTAATGCTGAGAGCATCGGACTGGACGGTCTGAATGGGACATCAACCCGTACGGCAGTACGTGATGCCGTGATTGGTACGGGCTATTTTGGAGTAACAAGTTTGACTACTGATATATCTACTAACGGATTACCGATGTCGGGCTGTGGTGAGAATATCTCCGTACGAGGCACATTGCCCGTATTGAGCCTGCCTGTGGTAAAGCTCACGCGTTGCGTGTCGAAACTGCGTATTGTGCTGGCCCAGAATAAGGAGAGCGGTGCGGAGTTCAGCATCCTTGGCGTGACATTAAACGGGAACCAGTTCCCAGAAACGGAGAACGTGTTCAACAGGACTACGAATCCGTATAGTATCAGTGGGTCTTACATGCCAGACGAGATTCATTTCTCACTGCCTGATGCCATAGCGAAGAACGACCGTATCACCGACCTTGTCTATGAGTCACAGCAGGTGCAGGACTATGAGGATATCGTAGACGCTTTTGTGGAAAGGGGTGATGTTACGCAGATGGGGCCTTATTATTTCCGCGAAAGTGATAAGCGCCTGAGAGGTACTATCAGCTATCGTGTGGTAGATGAGGAGAATAACGTGACGGAGAATACGGTGAACTTCAGCATGAGTGATATTGCCGGCAATTATAACTTCAGTCGTAACCACACGTGGCTCGTGTATGCCTATTACTTAGGTGGTGAGGAACTGCAACTGAGTCTGGCGTATATCCGCTCATGGAGCGAGGAAGACAGAGAACCGGGAATATATAATTGGTAAGAAAGAATATGATGAAACCGTACATGAACATATCACTGGATCTTTGCATTGGGATGCTACTCTCAATGCTGATGGTGGCATGTACGGCTGAACAGGAGCATGAGGAGGGAGAGACGTTGGAACTGATGACCTACAGTCGTGAGTTGGACGACCTCAATATGAGACGTGCTGCCAGCGTACCTTCAGGCTATGTGTCCTATACGACAATACATCCGGAGGCTGCGAGCGAGAGTCATTCTGTCGGCGTGTATCTGACGACTTCGCCTAATTCGGCAGTCCTTCGCCGTTTCGTCTATGAGACTGATCACTGGCGCTCTTTTGCCATCGTGAAGGAGAATGCGGATTATTATATCTATGGCTATCTGCCTATGGGGGCTATAGAGAACACGACTATTGAACCTGTAGAGAGTGACTATAGTTCGGGCGCATATCTGACACTGCAGGGCTTGGAGACTTTCTCAGAGAAGGATGTCTGCGTGGTAGTGGGGGTGAAGGGTGCCGAGAGCGTGGCGGATAATGTCAGTGTCATCCCCGGCTATTACTATTATCAGGGAAAGGGCAAGGATAAGAATCATGTTTACCTGCTCTTTGACCATCTTTATTCTGCGGTGTCATTCAGTATCCGCGTGGCTTCTGATTATGCGGCGATGCGAAGGATAAGACTGAAGTCGGTGGTGATGAAGACAGAGACTACGGAAAAGGTGAATGCACGCATCAAGTTTGAAGCCGGAGAGGCGTCAATCGTTAGCGTGGCCTATACGCCGCGAGGCACTGCGAAAGGTGAACGTGTGCTGTTGGACGAGGAGCGTGACCTGACGACATCGTATGTCAGTTTTGGAGAAATTTGCTATTTTGCAGGCGCGGCGCGTTCGGATCTGAAGCTGGTGAGCGTCTATGATGTGTATGACCAGGAAGGAAATCTTCTGCGAGAGAACTGTACGGCAGAGAACAAGCTGGATGTCCTGTCAACGATAAAGAGCGGAGAGAAAAGAAACGTGAAGCTAACGGTGGAACCCACCTATCTGCATGTTCTTTCTGATGCTGATTTGGATAAGAATCTGGAAATTAAAGTTAATTGAGAAATATAAAGACCATAATAAGCTTGATGATGCTCCTGGGCGTAACGACAGCGCAGGCGCAGATAAAGATTGGCGGTAATGTCTATGGCGGCGGTAACCTTGGCGATATGACCGGTAAGACGTCCGTAACGGTACGTGCCGGCAATATTGAGGGCGCAGTCTATGCAGGTGCCCGTCAGGCCAACGTGGATAAATCGACCTTCGTCCATATCGATGGTGCTAATATGAGTGGCGACATCGTTATCAATGCGGTATATGGCGGTAATGATGTGGCTGGTTCCATTGGTATGGCTCTCACTGATTCCGATGGCATACCTTCGCTGGTGGTATCTGATACCGTAGGTCTTGATATCAGCAAGACATGTAATGCCTTTGTGCTTACTACGCAGGAGAAATCAGGGAAGCATATCTTCATTGGCCAACTCTATGGCGGTGGTAATGGTGACTACGACTATAAGAGCGCCAAACTGAGCGATAACACGACACCGAACCCCTATTATGGCAAGAGACGCCCTGAGATAGAGAAGACATTCCTGGATATCAAGGGCGGTACTATCGGCTATCTCTTTGGTGGTGGTAATAATGCCACGGTAACGGAAACCACAGATATCCGTATCAATAATGCCAGTACGGTGACAACAGATGATAGCCTGAAGACAATCCTGAATACGGATAGCGCGGGTTTGATGAGGCGCCTGAAGAATATGGGACTGAATACTGTTCATACGCAGTTGGGTAGCAGCGACTATCAGTTCGGACGTGTCTTCGGCGGTAATAACAAGGCGGCGATGGCTATTCGTCCGAAGTGGCATCTGGTCGGTGGTAAGATCCGTGACCTTTATTCCGGTGGTAATGCAGGTAATATGACTCACCCCAATGGTATCATGCTGGCGGTCAAATCATCAGGTATGACTATACATAATGTCTATGGCGGATGCCGTATGGCAGATGTGAACCCATACAAGGAACTGATTCAGCAGGAGACCATTGACGGTTATCTCTTCCCAGCCAACTATGCTGCCCGTGTGCTGATTACGGGTGGTAATATCGACTATGTATATGGTGGTAATGACGTATCGGGTAATGTGTTCGGTGGTAATGCCATAGGTATTCACAGCAGCATCAATAATGATGTATATGGTGGTGGTAATGGCTCGTATTCCTATACGGACAAGGATAGCTTGAAGACGGATGAGGAATATGGTGACTTCTATTATAACCCGGGAGTCAGTTCTGTTGATTCGCTGAATGCGTTCCGCCCCAATGCTGAGGCTGTCTCTATCCGTATTACCGGTACGGACGAGGCTCATCCTACGATTATTGGTGGTGCTATCTATTGTGGTGGTAACAGTGCTACGCTGCGTAATGACGACTCCACAAAGCGTGCCACGGCTCAGTTGAAGATTGGCTCTTACGTGATTGCCGACAAGGTGTTCCTGGGTAATAATGGCGAGAACCTGGTGAGCACGGCTACCTTACAGAAATATGCGGATAAGTCATTCAGCACCCTGACGCTGACCAATGCCGCTATATTCGAGAAATACATGGATGGCGTGGCTATGATGATTGAGCCCGAGGTAGTGTTCGATGATGTTGGTGCCTATGAACCTTATTCTACGATGTTCGGCTCGTTCTTCTGTGGCGGAAACGTGGGTAGCATGAAGATTAACCGTGCCTTGAACGTGAGTTTCAACGATAAGGTGGTGGTATATAATAAAGTTGTAGGTGGCAGTAACGAGGCTAATGTCTACGCATCTCCATACAATGCCCAGTACCTGGGTGGCCTGCTTGGTAATGCTGATGCTGATGGCAACAAGTTGATCCTGAACTTCGGAGGTCTGAAGATTCAGCCTAAGCGATGGGTTGATGTGAACGACAAGTCGAAGGGTCTGACATGGAACACCGTTGACAGCCGAACCTTTAATACCGAGACGAAACAATATGCTCCGATGGATCCGGTTACATCGAGCACTGCATCTGTGGCAAATCCTGAGACCAGCACGACGAATGACCTTTATCGCCGTTTCCAGGGTGGTAATATCTATGGCGGATGCTATAATAATGGTCATGTAAACGGTAATGTGGTCATCAACCTGAATGCCTCTATTGTTGACCGAAAAGGCGACAATGCCATCTTCGACCAGGTAGAAGAGGTGGAAGGTGAGGCTAAGCTGTATGGTAGCGAGAGCTATAAGATAACTAAGCGTAATACAGGTGTGCTGCTCAGTCAGCAAGGTATGGACCCACTGGGCCGAGGCTTGAATGTTTTTGGCGGCGGATATGGTAGCGACTCTGAGATATGGGGCAGCACAACGATTAACTTGAATGCTGGTTATACCTTCCAGATTTTTGGTGGCGGCGAACAGGGCGCTATTGGTAAATCAACAGGTTACCAAGACGGAAAACTTCTGTATGATTACGCCCCGCGGTATAGTACACATATCAACCTGAAGGGCACAACAGCAGGTACATACAGAGGCGATAAGGATGAGGTGATCCAGGATGACGTGGTTGATACGTTGTCTATGGCTGAGGCTGAGTTTATCTATGGCGGCAGTTTTGAAGGACCGATTGCCGGCAATACCTATATCAATTTAGGTAATGGTCGTATATTCAACTCTTTCGCCGGTTCATGTAATGCGGATATCTTAGGTCATACGGAGACTTATGTAGGACGAAACTCTGATGATGACAGTGACCTGGGCTTTCCTTGGATTCGTGACCATATCTATGGCGGTAATGACTTGGGTGGCCGTATCCTTGGTACTGGTACTTTCAAGAACCGTGTGAGTGCCGACATCCAGAGCCTTGTGTATAATCCGGAGAAGAAGAGTGTGCCGGAGGTAGTGAAGGCTTCAGCTTATACCGAGTATATTCAGGGTCGCGTAGAGTATATCTTTGGCGGTTGCTATGGTGACTATGACTATACAGACAGACATTATCAGGCTTATACCAATGCAAGTGGCTATTCTCTTCTTGACACTCTTGGCAATCCCGTTTTCTATAAGCCTTGGATGGATAATGCCTTTGTCAACTTCAAGCCCAATAATAATGGACGTAATGCTGTAGCCAGAATCTATGGTGCTGGTCAAGGACATGAATTCCTTCATGCCAGTGATGCCGACCGTGACGTGATGCAGGATCGCAGTTATGTACTGATTGACGCACCGCAGGATTTGAATACCTATCAGAATACGGATGTGTTTGGCGCTGGTGACTATAGCGGTGTTGGTATGCGTAACGATACAGCAGCTGTGGGTTCTATTCCTGCTCTGACTCCAACTATTGCCAAGACCAATGCCAATGGTGTTACTGCTTCTACGGTCATCGACCTGATGCGTGGCCATCTCAAGGATGTGTTTGGCGCCAGTTATAAGGAAGGCTTTACACGTCGCACGATTGTGAACGTGCCTACAACCTCTACCATTCACCTGAATCGTATCTTTGGCGGTGGCTATGGTCTCACAAACGAGAGACCTTGTGATGTCTATGAGTCCAATGTGAACTATTATGGCAAGAATGCCACTATGGAGGGCTACTGGATAGCGGCAGACTTGGATAAAGACGGTAACTTGTCGTCAGGCGGTATCTATGGTGGTAACAACCAGGCTCGTCGTACGCTTTACAGTAGGCTGAATATTCACGCAAGGGTGCTTCAGAACAAGGATAAAGGTTATGAGGCTAAGGTGTTTGGTGCTGGTTATGGTAAGGATACCTGGGCACAATATACCGAGGTGAACCTGGAAGATAGTTCCAGCGTTTATGAGGCCTACGGCGGTGGCTATGGTGGAATGGTGCTGAATAAGGAGTCTGTTGCTGCATCTGGATTCGTCAAGGATATGCCTACAGGCTATACCGACGAGGGCTTGGATTGTTATCTGGTTAAGACAAATCCTCTTGGTGAAAAGACAAATACCAACCTTTATATCAATAGAGGAACGAACGTCACGGGTTATTGCTATGGTGGCGGACTTGGTGCCGATGCTACCGTCAGCGGTACAACTTATATCGGCTTGCATGGCGGTCATGTCAGCAAGGATATCTATGCAGCAGGTTGGGGTGGTGCCGTCTATGATAAATACAAGGTGGCAAAGGATGCGGATCCGGATAACGACTTCATTGCTACTGCTAATGCCTTTATTGAAGGTGGAGAGGTACGTAATGTCTATGGTGGTGGCTATGAAGGTGCTGTAGGTTACACAAGGATGGAGACCACCACGAATCCGGAAACGGGAAAGACCACGACGGCGGTTACGGAGGATATTCCCGGTGTGACGAATGTCTATATTGGTATTCGCTCTGATCAGGTGGCATCAAAATTGCCTGTCGGCGGATTGGATTTCCATAAGGGTATTCCTGCTATTGAGCGTAATGCTTACGGTGCCGGTGAGGGTGGTGCAGTATATGGCACGTCGAACATGATTGTCAACAATGGCTATATCGGCTATGTGTTTGAGAATAAGAAGGGAGAGACGTATGCCAGTTATAGCGATCATTACAAGGAGAAGCTTGACGACGAAACTTGGAAGGTCGTGGCAGAACGTAAGAACCGACTGAAGGACTGCGGTAATGCCTTTGGTGGCGGCTATGATGATAAGAGTACGGTGGATACTACCAATGTGACGATATGGGGCGGAACGATTCGTAGTAGCGTCTATGGTGGTGGCGAGATTGCTACTGTAGGTCGCGGTAAGACGATGCACCTTTCTGGTCTGGACCGTGGTCTAGAGGCTATATATAAATATGGCAAGACCAATGTGGAATTGTTTAATGGCCATGTACAGCGTAACGTCTTTGGTGGCGGTAAGGGCTATAATATCTTAGGTTATGGCGGCGTCAACGAGTTGTACACAGACGGTTATGTCTTCGGTCAGACAGAGGTACATGTTCATGGCGGTGAAGTAGGAACAATCGATAATGTGGACGAGAAGAAAGGTGGCTATGGAAACGTGTTTGGTGGCGGTGACGTAGGCTTTGTATATGGCAAGGGCTACTTCAGCGCAAAGACCAATAGCGAAAAGAATATCACGACAGGTTCGCCAGGCCATCATTATTACTATGATGACAATGGTGCGTTGACCGAGGACTGTAAGGTAGTGGTGGCTCCGTTCTTGCAGGTGAGGGATCCAAAAGGAATGACCATCAATGGACACTTCCATCCGCAGTATGACTATGTGGAGACTGACGACCTGAACACCTTGCCAAAGAAAGACAAGGACACGAAACTGTATATTGGTGGTTGGGAGAAACTGTTTACTGGTGATAAGTTGCCTAATGGTGACGTCAACCCGGAAGATTCCGTAGAGCGCGGCGTGATGATTCATAATGCTGTGTTTGCCGGTGGTAACGTGTCATCCAATAATGATAAGACATATGCGAATGCGCCAACGGTATTCGGTAACAGTACGGCAACTATCTATGATGTGTTCCATCGCGACTTCGTTACTGTGGGTACTGAGCATATCGGTGGTATCTATGGTGGTGGTAACCTCTCGTTGGTAGAAGGCTATCGTGAGTTGAATATCACGAACTACGGTACCGACTATTACGGACAGGACGACCAGATTACATTGGAAGACTATCGTAAGCTTTCGAATCGTGAACGCGCATACTTCAAGTTGCAGTATGTGTGCATGAAAGCCTACAAGAATAACAAGAACAATAAGGACTATAACGTCAACGACAAGATTGATGAGGATGACTATAAGTATCTCATCGATGAGGGAATGCAGAATGAGGAATATTGGCAGCAATATGGCTTCTGCTCAATCTATGCCGGCCGACTGTTGAATACCGTACAGCGTGCAGACCTTTGTGGCGTGTTTGGATCGCGTATGGTGCTTCAGGGCGCAAAGGACCGTGTGGCCAGTGTGGGTAACAGCACGGAATACACCATTAACCGTGTGGGTGAGTTGTCCTTGAACCAGCAACGCACGGTGAGAAAAGCCGGTGTAGTGGACAATCCTGATTCGGATGAAGACTTCTTGCATGGTAACTACTTTGGTATCTATAGTGTGGTGAACTATCTGGGCAACCTGACAAGTGACATACATTTTACTGATACCTTGCGTAAGATTGAAAATGATGTGGCTGTAGAAGATCCGGATTATAGCTATCTGACTTGGAAGACGAATAACCTGGAAAAGCGCGACCGCAACAATGGTACTGCCTTAAACCAGGTGGCGCTGGCTTCGGGTGTGTTCCTTGAACTGACCACGGAGAACAGTACACCGTCGCGCAAGGACTATGGCTATATCACTGGTATCGTGGAACTTGATCTTATCAATATCAAGAAGGATATCGAGGGTGGTGGCTATGTCTATGCCCGTAACGAACATGGTGTGCCCAAATACTTCCCCAACAAGAAGAATGTGGTGCTCTCGGAATATAATGAGAGTAAGACCGTTGAGGTCAATGGGCATAGCATAAATATCCGTGATGAACTTTGCACTTATAAGCACTACTATTATAAGAACGAGAATCTGCCCACGGGTGCTGAGGCCGTAGATGCCGAGGTTGTAGATGGTACAGAAGCCGAATTTAGTAGTAATACGCTGAGGGAATATCAGACATCGGGTAACTTTATCCATAAGAGAAAGCGTATCGTGGATGATTGTTATCCTCATAATGGTGTCTATAACGACGGTTATGTAGAGTCGCCAGCCCACTACTGGTATATCAAGGGTGAGGTGTATATCTATGATCAGACGGTATCGGCCTATGCCGGTTCTGCGTCGGCTTATTCTAAAGAGGTGAAGATCCCGCTCACCATCACTGCTGCTTCTAACGGCCAGCTGAAGTTGCTCAATGTGCAGCCCAGCCGTTATGCATACTATAGTGATGATACGCGTAGTGAAAGGATTGGCGTGGATGGTGTGAAGGTTGACAACGAACGCATGACGCTGCATCTGAATGATGTGCTCAACTGGTGGGAATGGCATCAGTTGGAGGATCACGAGCAGATGTTGTTCGTCAGGGAGACTTATGTGAATGTGGATACTTGCTATATTGGTGGCGTGCTTTATCCTGCAGGAACTTATGTGCTTGAGAACGATTCAACGATCCATACCTCTGGACAGAAGACGGATTATCAGAAGTTCATGGCTGCTCCTCCGACGATTACCGATCTGAGGGGAACGGCGGTGCCTGCTTCACAGATGTTCCATTCTTCGAATAATATCAGTCATGAAACGGGTTATGTGCTTACCTTTGATATGGACAGCCCAAGTGACTGGGACGACTGGTATAGTCCTTTGAATCGCGGCAGCAGGGATGATAAACTGAATAAGAAAGCCTACAAGGCTTATACTGGTGATGCTACTTTCATTGAAGGACCTACCTATTACCTGAATGGTGACGATGGTCTCTATGGCCAGCGTGAGTATGATGTGAATGATATCCTGTCAAAGGAGGTATATGATGACTATACGACGACGGTGTCATTGATGGCTACACCACCTACGGGACAGGCTACTGTTGACGAGGCATACGTGGCTTTGGACGACTATCCAGTAAATGGCACGACAGTTGTGGAGGGCAATCCTATATCGGATTCTGTTTACTGTACATTGTCAGCAGCAGATAAGTTGCATTTCGACCGTGCTATGCTCTGTATCAACACCATACAGCTTGGTGACGAGGAATTTATCCTGAACGGTGATCTGGTGGGTGAGTCTGCTTTGGATAGTGTGGCACGGAAATTTCATGACTATAACAATAGTCTGCAGAATACTGATCCAGTGGACATGGATGAGGCGCTTGTTTATGTCAGGTCACATCTGTCGGAGGCTTATATCTGTACCAGTGAAGGCCTCTATGGCGGACAGTACTTCAAGGGCAATACCAACTATAGTGCTTTGAAGGCTTGGTGCTCACTGACCAACGACAGGAATCTGTTCGAGTATAACTATGATGCCTTCGATGTGCTGGCAGAGTCAACCTTCCCGGGCGAGGATGCAGTCTATAAGTATGACGGTATTGCTTCTGCCAATGCTGATGGCAAGTTGTATAGTGATATCAAACCGGTGGAGTATGAGGCTGCTTATACCAAGGATACGCCTTTGACCTATTATGATACTGACGGAACGGAGCATACCATATCGAAAGGTCAGACATTGTCTCGTGAGGCCTTTGAGAGGATAAAGAACGAGCAGGTACACTATACTCGTGTGGAGGTGGTTCCTGGAGAACAGGTTGTTTACATAGCAACAGAGAACTTTATTGACCGTGGTACGCCATACGCCAAGGGTCAGGATCTTACTTTGAAGGACTATAACTCGTTGCTGGAAGTTGATAAGCTGAAGATAAAGAAAGATACGGTTGTCAATAGCGAAACGCAAAAGGTGGTGATGTACTATCGCTTTGAGGCTGATGGTAATAAGCCTGCCTATGAGTTTATCAGCAGCAATGATTTCAAGAACCTGAAGAACTATCAGAGAGAATTTGTGATTCAGGGCAAGGAACCGACGCAGACATCTACGCTCTATGTTTCCCGTGAGTCGAATGCCAAGGATGTGACGTCGGAAAAGATCATCACGGTGGTTTACCAATATACCTATTATGAAGGCGACCAGGATGGTGAGGGTGTCAGCATGAACAATGAGTTGCATGTGGTGAACATCCACCTAAAGTTGGAGAGCGGTGCACCGGAGATTGGTCCGCTGAACACACCGCCAGTGGTATTGCCAGGTAACAAGGTGGGTCTGAAAGCGCCTACTGTGAACCCAGGTCTCTATGAGATCCTGACGAATGGCTGGGAGATGTTTACCGATGAGCAGGATGCTATCCATCATCGCAACGGTATACCTTTCTATAATAATAAGACAAAGCTCTATTGGTATCAGAACCAGAAGACATGGGTGTCTTTCTATTCGAAGACCTATCTGGGTAAGACCTATTCGAACCCCGTATTGCTCAGTGTGGCCAACTACCATGACTTGGATGAAGTGATGCAGGATAAGGCACACCACATGTATGTGGATCATCCGGATGTAGACCGCGCCAGCAAGATTTATATTGATAACCGCGAGTGCCTGTCGGACGAGACGAAGAGTGAGCTCGACCTCCTGAAGGATTTCTACGACCTGAGTCTTATCAACAAGAACACAACGGGTATTACCCTGAATGGTGGCGACTCCATCACGAATGTGGGACATCCGTTTGAGAACCACACCTTGTTGAACAGTCGTGTCCGCGGAGGTAATAATCTGGAGTTCTTCCTGAACAGCGACGTCAGTCCGAAGAAATACACCTCATGGTCATCTATCGGCGATGATAATCAGTGCTTCATGGGTAATGTGCATGGTAATGGCTATACGGTGAGCGGATTGGATCACTCGCTGTTTGGCAAGATTTGCCGCAATGTCTATAACCTTGGGGTCACAGGTACGTTCACTTCGGCAGGTGTTGCCGATAGTGGCGATGGCTACGTGGAGAACTGTTGGGTGAAGAGTACTGCTGAGACGGTGGATGGAAATGTGAAGGCAGTATTCGGCGAGCCTGGCGATGATAGCAGGAAACAGGTGGTTAACTGCTACTACTGGGATGGCAATGCTTATGCTGAAGGCGATGCCCGTGCAATGACGGAGCGTGAGTTCTATAATGGTACGGTGGCTTATAATCTGAATGGCTTCTACCTAAACAAGCGTTACTATGATGGTATCGGACAGACTACAGGTACGGAATACCATTACTTCAAGGCTGATGCTGATGGTAAGCTGCTGGATAAGACTGCTCATTATCCTACGAATGCTGCAGCTCAGAATGGTTCTCTGGGTTATGTGGAGGATTATTATGAGGATGGTGACTTCCGCTATGCTGGTGGAAGCGTGCCTGATTCTCAGGAGAAGCGTCAGAGACTGATTACGGTAAACACGACGGAAGGTGAGGTTACCACAGCGACCTATGCTCCTGTATGGCCTGACGACTATCTGTTCTTCGGACAAGTGCTGACCTATGGCTATGATGAGACCTATCAGCATGAGGACACACCGTCGCATATCGTGAAGCAAGGTGGCGACCTGCCTCTGTCAAAGCAGAGCAACCGCGTCTATCGTGCTCCGGCTTACTTCCGTTCAAAGGTGCAGAATGTGGTCCATTTCAATCCTTGGTGCTATCTGACAGCCTACTCAGCTCCGAAGAGTATCACGGATACCAACCTGAAACCGGCTTACCCGAATATGACGGCAGTTGACTTCAGCGGCCATAATGATGCGCAGTATAAAGTGGGACTCAACGGAAACTATTTCTTCCAGCCCTTGCTCGATGACGGCGGACTGCTGAATATCTCGAATAATGGTGAGACGCCTAACCTGTTGGTTTATGCTCCCTCTGCGGAAAAGAACCTGAGGACATACAATGTGCTGACGGGATATTACTTCGAGGAACCTGCCTATGAGGATTATCTTGAGGCAGAGGATGATGGTCACGACTATAATCGTGTAAAGAATGCCACGACATCGGCTATCAACGGACACTTGGTTCTTAGCAACCTGACTACAGCGGGCGATCATCTGCTTGTTGACAAGAAGGACTTCAATGTGCCTGTCGGCTATACGATGGGCTCAGGAAAGCGCATGTGGTATCAGCGTACGCCAGATAACTTCGTAGACCGTAACAGTGGCTGGGATGTTGTTAGCTTGCCGTTTGATGTAGAGATGGTTTCTACTCAGGACAAGGGTGAACTGACTCACTTCTATGAAGGCAGTACCAAGGGCCACGAATACTGGATACGCGAGTTCGGCGGCAACGTGACGCAGAAGACGGATGCACAGGATAATCCTGTGGCTGGTGTCTTCACGGCCGACTTCAATTCATTGGCAAAGGGCAATCATGTGAAGGATTACGACAATACCTTCCTCTTTGACTACTATTATAGCAGGGACGACTATAAGGATGTGAATACCGACGAGTATCAGAAGATGTACTACAGCACGGCTTATCTCAGCGAGCTGTATCCCGTCAGCGACTATCCGTATTCGCATGCTGCAACGCCTTATCTCGTAGGCTTCCCAGGCGCAACATATTATGAGTTCGACCTCAGTGGCACCTGGACTCCTTCTAATCGTTACCATAACGGTGTTATCCCCAGCAAGGGAAAGCAGACGGTGACGTTTGTATCAGAGCAGGGTGTTGAGATAGACGTGAGTGATGACGAGATGGATGGCGTAACGGCAGGAACAGACTATACGTTCAAGCCTACCTATATGAATAATCCTAAGATAGAGGAGGGTAAGGATGTGTTCCTGCTGAACGGTGATGGTGATAGCTTCAATAAGACGGCTTCAGATGCCGTGTCTATCACAGCCTTCCGTCCTTACTTCATGGCGTCTGCTACTGCTGGCTCACGCTCAAGGAAGGTGCAGCAAATCGTGTTCGGTCAGAGCGACAGCCACTTTGGCATAGACGAGCGCGATCCAAGAGAGAAAGACAACGAGGGAACTCTGTCAATATACACCAAGAACCATAAAGTTGTGGTAGCGTCAACGCTGAAGCAGACTGTTGACGTTAATATCATCACACCTGCGGGTGTCACG
>CAMOGP010000009.1 GCA_946614175.1 uncultured Prevotella sp.
GTGTAACATATTCAGGAAAGGTTCCTCGAAACTACAAAATGGCTTGTTTTTTAGAATTTAAGAACTTGATAATAACATTTTTTTGCAAAAAAGTGCTATAATTAGAAATGTTTGTTTTATCTTTGTACCATCTACAGTACGCTCGTGTCACGAGCACGCTGCAGATGGTTGCAAAGTGTTTAAGCTGACGAAACAAGTATAGGCAAAGAAATGAAAATAGAAAATAGCTTATGGAATCAATCGTCTTTTGGGGTTTTAACCTCTACGCTTGGATTACGATAGTCACGGTGCTATCAATGTTTACGGTACTTCTGTTTACCAAGTTACGTGCTGACTTGGTATTTCTTGGAGCTATTTCCATTCTCTTTGTCACCGGTGTGCTCGATGCTAAGGAGGCTTTTTCCGGTTTCTCCTCAACATCAGTGGTAATCATTGGTGTGCTCTTTGTTGTGGTGGCCGGACTTACTCATACTGGTGTGCTACAGTGGATTGTAAAGCACCTGTTAGGCCAGCCTAAGAGCTACTCTAAGGCTGTTATCCGGCTGATGCTTCCTGTGGCAGCACTCAGTTCGTTCCTCAGCAATACTACCGTTGTGGCTCTCTTCGTGGGCATTGTCAAAATGTGGTCGAAGAAACTAGGTGTCTCTCCGTCAAAGCTGTTGATTCCACTGAGCTATGCATCGGGCATGGGTGGTGTGTGTACGTTGATAGGTACACCTCCAAACCTGATTATCTCTGGTCTTTATGCCGATAAGACCGGCACTGCAATGAATGTGTTGGCTACTACCATTCCCGGTTTGTTTTGTCTCTTTATCGGAGTACTCTCCATCATTGCCATGCGCAAGCTGTTGCCAGACCGCAAGGCACCTGAGGCTGCCTTTGAGTCAACCACCGACTATACTGTGGAACTGTTAGTACCCTCGGACAACCCTCATATCGGTAAAACGGTTTGTGAAGCCAATATTGATAATGTGAAAGGCGGTAAACTAATTGAGATTATACATTTCGACGAAGTGGTGTCTCCCTCTTCTTCCGATGAGATTATTATGGGAGGTGACCGTCTGATATATGCTGGACAGATTGATGAAATACTCGACCTGCGTGACACGCATAAATTTGTCAGTGCCGACCATCCTGTATTTACGTTTAATGAAGTCGACAAGCATCGTCAGTTGCGTACAGCCTACATCACCTTCGGCAGCAGCCTCATCAACACCCGGATAGTCGATAGTGCTTTTGAGAAAGAAAACAATATGCTTCTGGTGGCTGTAGCTCGTCGCGGCAAGCGCATCAATCAGTCTCCTCGTGATGTGGTGCTTCAGGCAGGCGACACGCTGTTACTCGATTGTCCGCCTAAGGTCAACATCCAAACGGATCGTCTCTCCTCGCAGTTACAGTTCTTTGATTCTCCCCAGGTGCCTAATATCGGTAGGAAGACACTTATCTCCACCACCATCATGATTCTGATGGTAGTGCTCTCTGCCCTCAATATTATCCCTTTGCTGCAGTGTGCCTTCCTAGCCGCCATTGCCATGCTCCTGTTTAAGTGCTGCAGTGTTGACCAGGCGATGAAGTCTATCAACTGGGAAATACTGATGGTGTTTGCTGGGTCCGTTGTGTTGGGTGTCGCTATCCAGAAGACAGGCATAGCCGAGCGGCTTGCTTTCGGTATCCTTGATGTCTGCGGCTCCAACCCTATTGTCGTCATGACTGCCATCTGTTTCGTGGGCACTTTCATCACCGAGTTTATCTCCAATACGGCGGCAGGTGCCATGTTCTTCCCCATTATGTACGAGGCTGCCGATAAGCTAGGCTATGAACCCTATCCTTTTCTCATCGCGCTGATGGTCAGCGTTAGCTCCAGTTTCGCTACACCTATCGGCTCGCCAACCCATATGCTGGTCTATGGACCTGGTGGCTACCGTTTCAGCGATTTTATGCGCATCGGTTTCCTGATGAACCTCATTATCCTTGCTGCCAATATACTGATTGTGAACATCGTTTATCCGTTAGTTCCACTACAATAAAAGCTAAAAAAGAGGCCAGTTCGCATAGACTGGTCTCTTTTTTTCTTGTGCCTCTGGTGGTGTTTTTACCTCTATTGGTTGATGGTGTGTACTACATTCTTACCTTATTATATATAGTTAAAATTGAGACATTAAAAAAGCATCTGCTTCAGAACAGATGCTTTTATGGTGTTTTGCTACTTGCTTAGAAAGGTAGATCGTCGGCTGTGCCTTCACCTGCAGCGGGCTCCTGAGCAGGAGGAAATGGTGATGTGGCAGCGTTAGGTGCTGCGGCTTGCTGAGGTGGGAAAGGGGTTGCTGCGGGAACGGTACCTGCTACCTGGCCACGCATGATGTTGTATGCACGAATCTCATTGAACCAGCGACCATTATACTCGTGGGCGTCAATATCAAACTGAACGGTGATTTCCTCACCAGCCTGAATGTTAAATTGCTTGATGCGATCCTCGCCGAAAATGCGGAACAACATCTTTCGAGGGTACTGGCCTGGAACCTCAATTACGTATTCTTGACTCATCCAAGGGTTTCCTGTACGTGCAGACACACCACTGTTTGCCGGAAGTATGGCAATGACTTTTCCTGTTAAATCCATATCAATAATTTGTTATTTTATTTGTTTTTTTTCAAAATCGCTTGCGAAATTACTAAAATAGTTTGAAAACAAGCAATTTTTTCGCAAATATTTTGTGATTGATAGGCTTTTTTTGTATTTTTGTACTCCAAAAACGAATAATAATAAAAAAGAATAATCATATGAGATTCATTGTATCTAGCACAGCATTGAGCAGCCGATTGGTAGCTTTGTCAAGAGTAATTAATAGTAAGAACTCATTGCCTATTTTAGGCGATTTCCTTTTTGAGGTTGTTGGTGGACGTTTGGACCTGACTGCTTCTGATAGTGAGGTGATGATGAAGACTTCTCTTGAGCTGACTGAGAATGACGGTGATGGCCGTTTCTGTGTGGGTAATCATGATTTGTTGGAGGCTGTGAAGGGAATCTCAGAACAGCCTATCACTTTCGAGGTAGACCAGAATAGCAATATCGCAAAGATTAGCTATCAGAATGGTGTGTTCTCTCTGCCTGTAGAGAATGCAGACGAGTTCCCTCAGGCTCAGCAGATTGGCGATAGCGCTACGACCATTAGTATCGCTACTGGCGTACTGGCTGAGAATATCAACCGTTCTCTCTTTGCTACAGCCCAAGACGAGTTGCGCCCTGTGATGAATGGTATATATTTTGACCTGACTCCAGATTATTTGGCTATTGTTGCTAGTGATGGCCATAAACTGGTTCGTAATAAGGTATTAAACATCCATAGCGAGCAGCCTGCTTCATTTATTTTGCCTAAGAAGCCTGCAACATTGCTGAAAAATGTGCTGGGCAAGCAAGGTGGTGATGTGGTCATTCGTTTTGACGAACGTAATGCAGAGATTATCTTTGAGGAGGGTGTTATCATCTGTCGTCTTATTGAGGGACGCTTCCCTAACTATAATTCTGTGATTCCTCAGAGCAATCCCAACCAATTGACTGTTGACCGTATGGGTCTTTTGTCAGCTTTGCGTCGTGT
Source organism: uncultured Prevotella sp. (assembly GCA_946614175.1). Taxonomy (GTDB): domain Bacteria; phylum Bacteroidota; class Bacteroidia; order Bacteroidales; family Bacteroidaceae; genus Prevotella. The sequence continues at coordinate 3,596 of CAMOGP010000009.1, forward strand.
GCAGCCTTTCTCAAATGATTCAAGCAACCTGATTCGTTTCCATGTGGAGAATGGAACCCTGCAACTTGATGCAGAGGACTATGACTTCTCAAAGACTGCTACGGAGAAGATGACGTGCGATTATAACGGCACACCAATGAGCATTGGTTTTAAGGGATCCTCGTTCATTGAGATTTTGAACAACTTTGATTGCGATCAAGTGAACATTCAGTTGGCAGACCCCAGCCGTGCAGGATTGGTACTGCCTTCTGAGCAGCCAGAGAATCAGGATGTGCTTATGCTGATGATGCCTATGCTGATTAATGACTAATGATTGAGGTTTGATAATTGAGAATTATTTTTTTTGAGATTTCATGAAACTGAACTTAAATAAACCACTGGTCGTCTTCGATTTGGAGACGACCGGTCTTGATTTGGTAAAAGACCGTATTATTCAGATCTCTTATATTAAAGTCTATCCAGACGGGAAGGAGGAACGTGGCGATTATCTGGTTAATCCAGAATGTTATATCCAGCCTGATATTACCCAACTGACGGGTATATCTAATGAGGACGTTAAGGATAAGCCTACATTCAAGCAATTGGCAAAGACGCTGGAAGAAAAGTTTATTGGTTGTGACTTTGCCGGCTTCAATTCTAATTATTTCGATATCCCATTACTGGCAGAGGAATTCCTTCGTGCCGGCATCGATTTCGATTTTTCAAAATGTCGATTGATAGATGCTTGTTCTATTTTCAAGAAGATGGAACGCCGTAATCTCGCTTCTGCCTATAAGTTCTATTGTGGGCGTAAGATGGAGGATGACTTCGAGGCTCACCGTGCAGACCAGGACACAGAAGCTACTTATCGTGTGCTGATGGGAGAGTTGGATCGTTATACGGCTGAGAAGCAAATTGAACTGGGCGAGGATCCCGAAGGGCGTGTGTTGGCCAATGATATGGACTGTCTGGCACAGTTCTCTAAGACCAATAATAACGTGGACTTTGCTGGACGTATTGTATGGGGTGAGGCCAAAGATGCGAAAGGTAATACTATCAATGATAAGGGCGGACAGCCTGTGATGACTGAATATTTCAATTTCGGTAAACACAAGGGTAAGACCGTGGCTGAGGTACTTCGTATGGATCCTGGTTATTATGCTTGGATTATGGGAGGCGATTTTACCTATAACACCAAGCAGGTACTGACGCGCATTCGCCTGCGCGAGGCCCAGAAATGATGCAGGATGTCTGATGTAAGTAGTTAGATCATAAGATTATGTTAAAGGGGAAAAAAATCGTATTGGGAATTACTGGCTCGATAGCAGCCTATAAGTCATGCTTGATTATCCGTGAACTGGTGAAGCGTGGCGCAGAGGTGCAGGTGGTTATCACGCCTGCTGGTAAGGAATTTATCACACCTATCACGCTGTCGGCACTGACCCAGAAACCTGTGATAAGTGATTTCTTCTCGCAGCGCGATGGAACCTGGCATTCACATGTTGCATTGGGCCTTTGGGCTGATGCGATGCTGATAGCTCCCTGTACGGCTTCAACCCTTGGTAAGATGGCTAACGGCATTGCCGATAATATGCTCATCACTACCTATCTGTCGATGAAAGCACCTGTTTTTATCGCCCCTGCCATGGACCTGGATATGTATGCACATCCCACGACACAGCAGAATATGGAGCGATTGAAAGGCTTTGGTAATCATATTATTGAACCTCAGAGCGGATTCCTGGCTTCTGGTCTGGAAGGCAAGGGACGTATGGAGGAGCCAGAGAGAATCGTGGATTGCTTGGACTCGTTTTTTGAGAAGAAAGACTTGCAGGGCAAGCGTATCATGATTACTGCAGGACCTACCTATGAAAAGATTGATCCTGTTCGTTTCATAGGAAATTATTCCAGTGGGAAAATGGGCTTTGCTTTAGCGGAGGAATGTGCACGCAGAGGTGCCGAGGTGACGTTGATTGCAGGACCGGTCAGTTGCTGTATCTCAAAACTCAAGCAGCAAATCTCAATTGTTAATGTGGAGAGTTGTCAGGAGATGTATGATGCAGCAACGGAACTATTCCCTCAAACAGATGCTGCAATCCTTTGTGCAGCTGTGGCCGACTTCCGTCCTGTGGAGGTGGCAGAACAGAAAATCAAACGGGTGGGGCAGTCAATGGACATCCACTTGGTGCCCAATCCTGATATCGCCGCCTCTTTGGGACAGATGAAGAAGGAGAGGCAGATACTCGTTGGGTTTGCTTTAGAGACCAACGATGAGGAACAGAATGCCCATCGTAAGTTGGAGAAAAAGAATCTGGATTTCATCGTCCTGAATTCCTTGCGCAATGAGGGAACTTGTTTTAGAAGTGATGAGAATCAGATAACAATCATCTCTCGTGACGGACAGACGGACTATGAAAAGAAGTCTAAGCGTGAAGTGGCTGCAGATATCGTTGATGAATTGATTAGAAACATTAATCGTTGAAAAAATATGAAACAACTCCTGTTCTTTATAGCTCTTGTCCTGTTGGGCTCTGACCTTCATGCACAGGAGTTGCAAGCCAAAATCAATATTAATCATCAGCAGGTGCAGACAACGGACAAAACGGTGTTTGAGAACCTGCAGCAGACGCTGGAACAGTTTGTCAATGAACAGCAGTGGACGGCTCTGCAGTTTCAGGAGAATGAGCGCATCCAGTGCTCGTTTAATATCACAGTGACGAAATATGATGCAGGCAGCAACCGTTTTACCTGTACGGCTCTGGTACAGGCTAACCGTCCTGTATATAATTCGTCCTACAACACCACTTTATATAATAATAATGATAAGCATTTTGATTTTGAGTTCGTGCAGCATGACCAGCTCAATTTCAATGAGGAAGTCATCGACAACCAGTTGGTGGCGCTCTTTGCCTATTATGCCTATCTGATTATTGGTCTGGATCTGGATAGCTTCTCACCGATGGGTGGAACGGACGTCCTGCAGCGTTGCATGAATTTGACGAATAATGCGCAGAACCTTGAGTTCGCCGGATGGAAATCTTTTGAGGATAGCCGTAACCGTTTTGCCATCATCAATGATTACCTGGACGAGGCGATGAAGCCTTTCCGTCAGTTGCAATACGACTATTATCGCCAGGGACTGGATGAGATGGCACAGAACGTGGAGCGCGGACGTACAAATGTGACCACGACTCTTGAAACCAATTTGAAGAAGGTGCATGAGGACAAGCCCTTGAGTATGTTGCCACAGATATGGACGGACTTCAAGAAGGATGAACTGGCAAATATCTACAAAGGGAAAGGCACTCAGAAGGAAAAGGAGAGTGTCTATGACGTGCTGTTTGGCATTAATGCCTCTCAGAACGCTACTTGGGAAAAAATAAAGAATTAGTTATGCTGAAACAACTATATATCAAGAATTTTACGCTGATAGATACGCTCGACATGGAGTTTCGTAGTGGTTTCTCGGTGATAACGGGTGAGACGGGTGCTGGAAAGAGTATCATCCTTGGCGCTATCGGCCTGTTGCTGGGACAGCGAGCAGACTCTAAGAGCGTGAAGATGGGTATGGAGAAATGTGTCATCGAGGCCCACTTCGACTTGTCGCGCTATGGGATGGAACGGTTTTTCGATGAGAACGAGATAGAGTTTGATGCTGAGGATACCATTATCCGTCGTGAACTGACGTCGGCAGGTAAGAGTCGTGCCTTTATCAACGATACGCCTGTGCCCCTTTCTATGCTGAAGGAACTGGGTGAGCAGTTGGTTGATGTGCACTCGCAGCATCAGAACCTGTTGCTCAATAAACAAGACTTCCAACTGAGTGTTGTGGATATCATTGCCGATGATGCCAGAGAACTGGCTGATTATCAGCAGTCGTATGTGCATTATCAGGAATTGAAAAAAGAGGAGCAGCGCCTGCGCGAGGATATCGAACAGGGCCGCCAGCAGGTGGACTTCATGCAGTTTCAGTATGACGAGCTGACCAATGCCCATCTGTCGGATGGCGAACAGGAAGAACTGGAGCAGCGCAGCGAGACCATGTCGCATTCTGAGGATATCAAGACTGCCCTTTACGAGGCTGAGTCGGCTTTAGAGGGTGATGAGAATGGTGTCATAGGCAACTTGAAGAAAGCCGTGTCTGCTCTGCAGAGTATCGAACATGTGTATCCTGATGTGGCAGAGTTGACTGAGCGCGTGAATAGTTGCTACATAGAACTGAAAGATGCTGCTGCTGAGGTCAGCGGAAAGATGGAGGATGTAGATTTCGATCCTGCGGAACTGGATATGGTGAACAGCCGTTTGGATCGTATTTATGAGTTACAAAAAAAGTACAAGGTAGAGTCAGTCGCTCAGTTGCTCTCTATCCAGGAGGAACTGGGTCATAAACTCTCGAATATAGAGAATAGCGATGAAGCGCTGGCAGAGATAGAACGTCAGTTAAGTGAGACATTGAAAGACGCACAGAGAAAGGCCGAGTTGCTTACAAAGAAACGACGTGTTGCTGCTGGCACTATTGAGAAACAGATGCGTGAGCGACTGGTGCCGCTGGGTATGCCAAATGTGCGCTTCGAGATTGCTGTGGAGCAAGAGCCGTTGGGACGCAGTGGACAGGATAAGGTTTCCTTCCTTTTCAGTGCCAATACATCCACACCTCTGCAACCAGTATCGCAAGTGGCATCGGGTGGTGAGATTGCCCGTGTGATGCTCTCGCTGAAAGCAATGATTAGTGGTGCCGTGAAACTACCAACGATTATTTTTGACGAGATAGATACGGGTGTGAGTGGAAAGATTGCTGAACAGATGGCGCGTATGATGGCAGAGATGGGCCATTGTGACCGTCAGGTTATCAGTATCACTCACCTGCCTCAGATTGCTGCTCTGGGTTCTACGCACTATAAGGTTTATAAAGACGAGACCACTCATGGCACTACAACGCATATGCTGATGCTCAACGATGAAGAGCGTGTACGTGAGATTGCACAGATGCTCAGTGGCAGCGATGTGTCGGAGGCGGCTATCCAGAATGCAAAAGAACTGTTGAGATTATGAAACGACTATATGTAATTGCCTGTCTGCTGATGCTGACAGTGCAGATAATGGCTCAGCCTTCTTGGGTGAAAAAGGCTACTAAATCAGTCTTTACGGTGAAGACGTTTACTGCCGACGGGACGCTCTTGGGGAGTGCTAATGGCTTCTATGTGGGTAAGAATGGAGAGGCTATCAGTTGTTATGCTCCTTTCAAAGGTGCCCAACGTGCTGTTGTGATTGATGCTGCTGGCAATGAAAATGAGGTGGCTTGCGTTCTTGGTGCCAACGAGACCTATGATGTAGTGAAATTCCGTGTGACAACGAGCAAGACTCAGCCTCTGACTGTTGCGCAGGTGCAGGCACCGACCGATGCCTCTGTATGGCTCTTGCCTTATAATCAGGTGAAGAAAGTGCCACAGGGAACTGTTCGCAAGGCTGAGGCTTTCAATCAGAATTATGTTTATTACACGTTAGCTCTTCAGATGCCTGAGAATTCTGTTGGTGCACCTGTGCTTAATGAAAAAGGTGAGGTGCTGGGACTGATGCAGCAACCTGCCTCTTTGAAAGATACGCTGAATTATGCTGTGAGTGCCCTCTTTGCGGATAGTCTGAAGACTACGGGTCTCAGTATCAACGATCCAGTGTTGAAAGCTATAGGCATCAAGAAAGCATTGCCTCAGGATGTGGGACAGGCACAGCTAACTCTTTATATTGCAGGAGCCTCACTCGACTCATTGGCTTATTGCCAGTTGATAGATGACTTCATCCGGCAGTTTCCCAATCATCCTGATGGATATACCTATCGTGCGCAGCAACTGGTGAACGGCAGTTGTTTCGCGGATGCCGACCGTGATATGAAAAAGGCCTTGAAGGTGGCAGAGAAACCAGATGAGGTGCACTATACTTATTCTCGCCTGATGCTTCAGAAGCTCTTATATATGCCTGACCAACCCTACGACAGTTGGTCGTTTGACGGTTCTTATGATGAGGCTGGTGAGGCTTATCACATCAATCCGTTGCCAGCCTATCGTCAGCAGCAGGCTGTGGTTCGCTATGCCCAGCAGCGATATGATGAAGCATATGCTATTTACGAGGAACTCTTCTCTACAAGTCTTCACTCTCCGGAACTGTTTTATGCAGCCTCTGTTTGTAAGGAACAGTTGAAAGATAGTATTGGCCAATTGGCCTTGCTCGACAGTTGTATGGCACAGTTCTCGCGTCCTTATCTGAAAGAGGCCGCACCTTATCTGCTTCATCGTGCACAGTTGCTTATGGATATGAACCGACATCGCGAGGCAGTGGCCGACCTCAACGATTATGAGAGTCTGATGAAGGCTCAGCTTACTTCCAATTTCTACTATATGAAATATCAGGCCGAGATGAAGGGACGTCTGTATCAGCAGGCACTCGATGATATCAATGAGGCAATCCGTATGACGCCACAGTCAGATCTATACTATGCAGAGAAGGCATCATTGTTGGTTCGCGTAGGTCTATATAACGAAGCCATTGAGACAGCAAAGACCTGTATTCAGTTGGCTCCAGAACATAGTGATGGCTATCTGTTCCTTGGTTTGTCATTGTGCTTGTCGGGACAGAAGACTGAGGGCGTGAAAAATTTACAGAAAGCTGGTGAACTGGGTGACCCCCAGGCAGAAGGTCTTATAGAGAAATACTCGAAATAGATTCCTGATTCTTAAAACTTCAAAATGTATGACTTGGCAGTATGTTCTAACAATCTTCGTAGGCGCAATCTTAGGTGGCACCATCGGATTGGAACGAGAATATCGTTCTAAAGAGGCTGGTTTCCGCACCCATTTCCTTGTTGGATTAGGTAGCGCATTGTTTATGGTGCTCTCTATGCACGGCTTTGATGGTTTTGAGGGTCAGCCAGGCGTAATCATTCAGCGTGATCCTGCCCGTATGGCTGCACAGGTAGTCAGCGGTATTGGTTTTATAGGTGCCGGTACCATTATTTTCCAACGGAATGTGGTCAAAGGCCTGACTACTGCGGCCGGTCTATGGGTCACCTCTGCCATTGGTATGACGGCAGGTGTAGAGATGTACGACGTCGCCATAGCTGCTACGGTATTGGTACTGATTTGTCTGGAGGGTTCCAACTTTTTGCATCATCGTGTCTTTAAGTCACAAAGACGCGATTATGATGCTGATGAGAAAATGAATAAATAGCAAAGAAAAAAATATATGAGCGAAAATACTGAAAAGAGAATCAATCCGTTTTTCCAGCCATATGGCACACCTCACGATGCAGTCCCTTTCGACCGTATCCGTTTGGAGGACTATGAAGAGGCTTTCATGGAAGGTATCCGTCGTGATAACGAGCAGATAGAGAAGACTATCAATAACCCTGCTAAGCCCACCTTCGATAATACAATTATAAATAAGGACGACGATACTGAGGGCTACTACGATTTGTTGGAACGTGTGTCCACGGTGTTTTTCAACCTGTTGAGCGCTGAGACGAATGACGAAATGGATGCGTTGGCTCAGAAAATGCAGCCTATCTTGACGCAGCATGCGAATGATGTGCGACTGAACGAACGCTTGTTTGAGCGCATCAAGTATGTGCATCGTCATCATCGCAAACTGACACCCGAGGAGAAAATGCTGCTCGACAACTGCTACGATGGTTTTGTGCGTAGTGGTGCACTGCTCGATAAGGAGGGAAAGGACAAACTGCGCCAGCTCACGGAAGAGGCAAGTATGCTGTCTCTCCAGTTCTCGCAGAATCTCTTGAAGGAGAATAAGGCCTATACACTGCATATCACGGACGAGAAACAGCTCGACGGCCTGCCTCAGACGGCTATTGATGCTGCAGCAGAAGAGGCTCGCCAACAGGAGAAGGAGGGTTGGATCTTTACGCTCGACTTCCCTTCCTATTCGCCGTTCATGACCTATAGCACACAGCGCGATCTTCGTCAGCAGTTGTATATGGCGAAGAATACAGAGTGTATCCACGATAACGAGAATAACAACCTGGAAATCTGCAAGCGCATCGTCAACCTGCGTCGTGAGATAGCGCAGTTGCTGGGTTTCAGGACTTATGCCGACTATGTGCTGAAGAATCGTATGGCTGGCAACGTGAAGAGTGTCTATAAACTGCTGAACGACCTTATCGATGCCTATAAGCCTACGGCAGAAAAGGAGCGGGAGGAACTGAAGAAATCTGCCAAGGTCGATTTTGAACTTGAACCTTGGGATACCTCTTTTTATTCGCATAAGCTGCAACTGAAGAAATATAATCTGGATGCCGAGATGCTGCGTCCTTATTTCCAGTTGGACAAGGTGATTGACGGTGTCTTCGGACTGGCTAATAAACTCTATGGCATCAGCTTCAGGGAGAACAAGGATATCCCTGTGTATCATCCTGATGTGAAAGCCTATGAGGTCTTTGATAAGGACGGTTCTTATCTGGCAGTATTCTATGCCGACTTTCATCCGCGTAAAGGTAAGCAGGGTGGGGCTTGGATGACCCAGTATCAAGGACAGTTTATTGATAAAAAAGGTGAGAATGTGCGTCCTCATGTTTCTGTGGTGATGAATCTCACGAAGCCTACGAAAGAGAAACCAGCCCTATTGACGTTGAGCGAGGTGGAGACTTTCCTGCATGAGTTCGGACACTCGTTGCATGGCATGTTTGCCAACACGCGATTCGAGAGTCTCAGTGGTACGAATGTATGGTGGGATTTCGTGGAACTGCCCTCACAGTTCATGGAGAATTTTGCTGTAGAAAAGGAGTTCCTGCGCACCTTCGCCTTCCATTACGAAACGGGTGAGCCTTTGCCTGATGAACTGATTCGCCGTATCGTGAAGAGTCGTAACTATATGGCAGCATCGGCCTGCTTGCGTCAGGTGTCGTTCGGCCTGCTGGATATGGCTTATTATACGAAGAAGGATGTCTTTACTGATGATATTATCCCATTCGAGAAGAAAGCGTGGAAGAAGGCTATCATAGGAAAACAACGTATGGATACCTGTATGACGGTACAATTCTCGCATATCATGGCTGGCGGCTATGCTGCCGGTTACTATAGTTATAAGTGGGCTGAGGTCCTTGATGCTGATGCTTTCTCTGTGTTTAAGAAGGAGGGCATCTTTAATCAGCAGACGGCCCAGCGTTTCCGTGATGAGATACTTTCTAAGGGAGGTACAGAGAACCCGATGACACTCTATAAGCGATTCAGAGGAGGTGAACCAACAATTGATGCTTTACTGAAGAGAAATGGAATCAAACGACAAACAAAGTAAGTTGGATTCGCGCTATCTGCGTATGGCGCGTATCTGGGCAGAGAACTCGTATTGCAAGCGCCGTCAAGTCGGTGCGCTGGTGGTCAAGGATAAGATGATTATCAGCGATGGCTATAACGGTACGCCTACAGGATTTGAGAATGTGTGTGAGGACGAGAACAATCTCTCTAAACCTTATGTTCTTCATGCAGAGGCTAATGCCATTACCAAACTGGCACGCTCAAACAACAATAGTGATGGCTCTACCATCTATATCACGGCCTCGCCTTGTATAGAATGTGCCAAACTGATTATACAGGCGGGTATCAAACGTGTGGTCTATGGCGAGAAATACCGTCTTACGGATGGTATCGAACTCCTGGAGCGTGCAGGCATTGAAGTGGTATATCTGGAGGTTTGATGTTTGATGTTTGAAATTTGAGGTTTGAGTTTTAAGGATTAATCGATGAATACAAAAAATAGATTTTCGCCCCTTTGGTTGGCTCTGGCTGTGGTGATTGGTATCGCCATCGGCACATTCTATGCTAATCATTTCTCAGGCAACCGTCTGAGTATCATCAATTCTGGCAGTAACAAACTGAATAATCTGCTTTATATCATTGATGATCAGTATGTGGATACCATCGATATGGCTGACCTCGTTGAACAGGCTGTACCTCAGATATTGGCAGAGTTGGATCCGCATTCCACCTATTTTTCTGCCAAGGATGTGCAGATTGCCAACGATGATCTGCGCGGTTCTTTCTCTGGCGTGGGTATCGAGTTTACAATTCGTAATGACACCCTTCGTGTGCAGAATGTTATCAGCGACGGACCTGCCGAACAGGCAGGTGTGCTGGCAGGTGATAAGATTGTGACGGTGGACGACTCGGTGTTTACGGGAAAGTCACTTACCAATGATGAGGCTATGCATCGTCTCAAGGGACCAAAGGATACCAAGGTGAAATTGGGCGTATTGCGCTATGGCGAGAAAAACTTGCGTCATATTACCGTGACGCGTGGTGAGATTCCAATGAAGAGTGTCACGGCAGCTTATATGCTTGATGATAATACGGGTTACGTGAAAATCAAGAATTTTGGAGAGAATACTTATAACGAACTCTTGGTTGCCCTCGCCCAACTGACGATGGAAGGGTTCCAACAACTTACTATTGACCTGCGAGGCAATACGGGTGGCTATCTTCAGTCAGCCGTGCAGATTGCCAATGAGTTTCTGCCTAAGAATAAACTGATTGTCTATACCGAAGGACGTCGTTCTCCTCGTGAGGAGTATCGCAGTGACGGCCGTGGTAGTTATAAGCAGATGCCATTGGTCATCTTGATTGACGAGGGGTCGGCTTCTGCCAGCGAGATTCTGGCAGGTGCTATCCAGGATAATGATCGTGGTACAGTCATCGGACGTCGCTCGTTTGGTAAGGGACTGGTTCAGAAACCTGTGGAGTTTGGTGATGGTTCAATGATGCGTCTCACCATAGCCCGTTATTACACGCCTTCTGGTCGTTGTATCCAGAAACCTTATACCAATGGAATGGATAAAAACTATGAGGAAGACCTGATGTTGCGCTATCAGCATGGTGAGTTCTTCTCGCAGGACAGCATTAAGCACGAAGGTCCGGAGTATCACACCAATAATGGACGTGTGGTCTATGGTGGCGGTGGTATCACGCCTGATATCTTTGTGCCAGAGGATACCAGCGATTTTACTTCATATTACAAAGAGGCAGCGATGTCGGGACTTATCCTGCAGTTTGGCTATGACTATACAGACCAGCACCGTGCAGTCCTGAAAGAGTATGACAATGAGTCTTCACTTCTCAAGTATATCAAGAAGCAGAATCTGGTAGAAAAGTTTGCCCAGTATGCAGAGAAACACGGATTGAAACGTCGTAACCTCATGATTCAGAAGTCACGCCATCTGCTGGAACAGTATATCTATAGTCGTGTGATATACAATATCCTTGATGAACAGTCGTGGATCCAGTATCTCAATGAGGATGATCCCGCTATTCGTGAGACCTTACGTATCTTTGAGGCTGGCGAGGCCTTCCCGAAATCGCCCGATATAAAAGAGACGAAAGCAAAAAAGGTAGCTATGAGTTTTGATTATCGTGGCGTCCACAAGTCACCCGTGTTGGTGGCAAGAGCTTAACAGAATCGTATGTCGGTAATCACCTGATTGCCGACATACTCGTTTAAACGGTTTACATATTCCTGTCGGCGCATACTTAGGTCGGCACGTAGGGCTGGTATGCGCAGCTTGACGTAGAGCGTCTGGTTGTAGATGGTTACATCTGTGGTGTAGCGCGCTATGGCTTCTCCTGCCACAACAGGCCACGCCTCAATCAGGCGCTTCTGTAGCAGAGGCGTCTCCAGACCTTGCATTCTCAGATTTTGGAGTATCAGGTCCTTGAGGGCTTTTTCGCGTCGTTTAAACATTTATTTCGCCGTCGTTTACTTCGTAGAGCTTATAGTCAAAACTGCTCTTTGACAGGATTTGGTCTATGTGGTCGCGGTTGGTATCAGTAATGAATATCTGACCAAACTGGTCACTGGCCACCAACTGTATAATCTTTTCTACGCGCTGTGCATCTAATTTGTCGAAGATATCGTCAAGCAGAAGTAGTGGTGTGGTCTGCGCATTGGTGCGTTTCAGAAATTCAAACTGCGCCAGTTTCAGGGCTATCACGAAAGTCTTCTGCTGTCCCTGACTACCTTCGCGGCGCATGGGATGTCCGTCGAGCATAATCTCGAGGTCATCACGATGGATGCCGTGAAGTGAGTAACCCACAGCCCTGTCCTTGAAACGGTCGCGCTGAATCACATCCAACAAAGGGCCACGCTGACAATGGGATGTGTATCTCAGTGACACCTTTTCATGACCGTCTGATATAATCTCGTAGTACTGTTGAAACAGTGGTATCAGTTGTTTAACGAAGTCATCTCTTTTCTGATAGATAATCTCCCCCTCGCGTGCCATCTGCTCCTCCCAAAGTGACAGAAGTTCAGAATCTGGCTCGTGGTCTTCTATCTTCAACAAGGCATTGCGTTGCTGCAATGCCTTGTTGTAGCGGTTTAGTGATTCTATGTAGGGATGATCCAACTGTGAGATGACTACATCCATCAGTCGGCGTCGTTCCTCACTGCTTCCCTCAATCAGTTGGATATCTGCGGGCGATATAAGAACGATGGGTATCAGTCCGATGTGCTCTGAAAGACGCTGGTAGGCTTTTTTGTCTCGCCTGAACACCTTCTTCGTACCTCGTTTCATGCCGCAATGGATGGTAAAGTCTCTGTAGTTGCCCTCCAGCATGAAGAAATCCTGGTCGTGACGAATCACGAGCGAGTCCTGAGTGGTCTGTGACGAATGGCAGAATGATAGGAAATATACAGCATCCAGTACGTTTGTCTTTCCCGCTCCGTTGTGACCAATGAAGCAGTTGATGTTGGGCGACAGTTCCAGTGTCGCCTCTTGTATATTCTTATAATTGATGATTGTAAGGTGCTCTAATATCATCCTTTGGATTCTAATTTTGCTGCAAAATTACTGCTTTTAAGGCTTAAAAACAAAAAAGTCGGCAATAAATTTCATTATGTGCAACTTTTTCTGTAATTTTGCGCCCGCAATTTATAGCGAATCTAAAAATAAATATTATAATGGCAGATACAAATTTTTCAAATGGTGCTCCTGCTGAAAATGGGCACAGTCAGAATGAGGCATTGGTCCTCAAGTACAAGAATGTGATTATCATTGCTCTGGTGGCTTTGATTGTCTTGGTAAGCGCTATCTTCTTCTATAAGAGTTACTCTGCTGACCAGTTCAATAGTGCTAGCACTGAAATGTCAAAGGCTCAGGAGTATTTTAGCAATGCTATTGCACAGGGCGACACGGTGATGTTCCAGAAGGCTCTGAATGGCGATGGCGCTAACGAAGGTTTCGTTGCTTTGGCTGAAGAGGGTGGCAAGGTTGGTAATTTGGCAAACCTCTACGCCGGTCTTTGCTATGCTCATCTGGGCAACATGCAGGAGGCTGCTGCTTATCTTGAGAACTACGATGCTGCTGACGACGCTATGGTATCACCCGCTGCTGTTGGTGCATTAGCTGATGTAAAGGCTTCTCTGGGTGAGCTCGATGAGGCTGTTGAGCTGTTCAAGAAGGCTGCTGACAAGGCAGACAACAATACACTTTCTCCTCAATTCCTGATTAAGGCTGGTGAGATTCTGGAGAGCCAGGGCAAGAAGGAAGATGCTTTGAAGCTTTATGAGCAGATCAAGGCTAAGTACCTGAACTCTATGGAGTACGGTAAGATTGATGCTTATATTGAGCGTGTGAAATAATGGCTACCGCATTACATAATCTGAGCGACTACGACTTCAACGCCGTGCCCGATGCCTCGAATATGATATTTGGTATCGTGGTGGCCGAGTGGAATCCTGAGATTACGGGGGCCCTGCTTGAAGGTTGTGTGGCTACGCTTGAAAAGCACGGTGCACTGACAGAGAATATCCACGTGAAGACCGTACCCGGTTCTTTTGAACTGATTTACGGTGCTCATCAGATGACACTCAATGACGGCTATGATGCCGTGATTGTTCTGGGTAGTGTGATACGTGGCGAGACACCTCATTTCGATTATATTTGCGAAGGTGTCACAGCAGGTATTGCACGCCTGAATGCTACAAGCAATATCCCCGTTGTCTATGGACTGCTTACCACTAACGACCTGCAGCAAGCAAAGGACCGTGCAGGAGGTAAGTTTGGCAACAAAGGTGATGAGTGTGCCGTGGTAGCTATCAAGATGGCAAAATTCTAATTAATTACACATAGTTGGCAGGTGTGACCTTTGGGTTGCACCTGCTTTCTTTTAACCTAAACACAATGAAAATGAAACAGATTATTTTTGCTGCACTTCTTTTGATGTGTCCCACTATGGCTGTTAATGCCGCTGAGTTATCGAATGATACTGTGGTTATCGAAAAGATCGCTGATGTGGTGAACCTGAATTCAGACGATGACTTCTGGAAGGACAAGCACGTCATGATTAAGTCGAAGAGCCAGAAGTGGGATGTTGATCCATATATGTACCTTGGTTTCAACACCATGCTTGGAGCTCCCTCGGAATATAAGTTCAACCTGTGGCCTTCTTTTGATTTCGGTTTGGGACTGAAAGGTGAGTGGATGCCTTATGGAAAAAAGAATGTATGGGGCATTGGCTTTGGTATTGACTGGCGCTATTATCGCATGGACGATGCCACATACTGGGAAAAGGACCTCACCACGGGCGTGATGGGCCTTACGGATTATCAGGCACTTCAGTCTGATCGTCGCACCTCACTTTCAGAATTCAGTCTTCAGGTACCTGTTACCTATACCCATTACTTCGACAAGGACTTGGACTGGGGTGTTACCTTGGGTGGTATTGTTAACTTCAATACAGGAGCTCATGTAACCCGCGAGTTTACCTATCAGGACGAGGACTATGACGTGGAGACTGGTTCTATCCACCAGCGTCCTGTTACCGTTGACGGTCTGCTGATGGTGCATACACCTGGCGATGTCGCCATCTATTGCAGGTACTGCCCCATGAAATTCTTCCGTGATGGCTATGGTCCAAAGATGAATCAGCTCAGCTTCGGTATCTATTTCTAACCCAACTTTTTTATCATGAAACTGATTTCTTGGAATGTAAATGGTCTGCGTGCCTGCGAGGGAAAAGGCTTCAGCGATATTTTCCGTGCGCTGGATGCTGATTTCTTCTGCCTGCAGGAGACGAAGATGCAGCCTGGACAACTGGACCTGCAGTTTGATGGGTACGAGTCATACTGGAACTCAGCCGAGAAAAAAGGTTATAGTGGAACGGCTGTCTTCACCAAACATAAGCCACTTAATGTGACCTATGGTATCGGTATTGACGAACACGATCATGAGGGACGTGTCATCACCCTCGAGATGGAGCAGTTCTTCCTGGTATGCTGCTATACGCCCAACTCACAGGATGGCCTGAAACGTCTGGACTACCGCATGCAGTGGGAAGATGATTTCCGTGCTTACCTGATGCGTCTGGATGAGCAGAAACCTGTTATCTTGTGTGGCGACCTGAATGTAGCCCATGAGGAAATAGACCTGAAGAATCCAAAGACCAACCGTATGAATGCCGGTTTTACGGACCAAGAACGTGAGAAGTTTAGCATGCTGCTTGCCTCCGGTTTCACCGATACCTTCCGTTGGAAGTATCCGGAACAAATTACATATTCATGGTGGTCGTATCGTTTTCAGGCGCGTCTGAAGAATGCAGGATGGCGTATTGATTATTTTATCGCTTCAAACCGTTTGCAGACACAGATCGTTGATGCAAAGATTCATACTGATATTCTGGGGTCCGATCACTGTCCTGTGGAATTGGAACTGAGTATCTGAATATTCTGACTCTTGTCAATAATGATTATCAGGCTCTCGAATAAAAATCGGGAGCCTTTATTTTTTTTATTTTCACGACGTGAAATACTAAAACCACGACGTGGGATATTAAAACCACGACGTGGGATACTTGTACCACGACGTGAAACTGTTTTCTTTCTGTTTATCAGGTTATTTTATGTGCTTATTCTGTTTGATGGAAAATGTTAGTAATCCGATATTTAAATGTGATTTTTGATAAATGTTGACGTTACTTGCGAGTATTTAGAAAAGAATTATTAACTTTGCACCTTGTAAACTAAAAACCATACAGGATATGCATAATAGCAAAGCATTTGTATATTTCATCTGCTCTGTTTCGGCTATGGGCGGTCTGCTCTTCGGCTATGACTGGGTAGTGATAGGCGGTGCAAAACCTTTCTATGAATCTTTTTTTGGAATAGCAGGAAATACGTGGCTGCAAGGTGTGGCAATGTCAACGGCTTTGCTGGGCTGTCTGATAGGTGCCATGGTAGCCGGTGCCCTGGCCGACAGGTACGGACGCAAACCACTGTTGACCACAGCGGCCGTACTGTTCACGGTCTCTGCTATAGGCACAGGTCTTTTTGATGATTTCACCTTATTTAATATAGCGCGCTTCATTGGTGGCGTGGGTATTGGCGTGGCTTCAACTCTGTCACCTATGTATATCGCTGAGGTTAGTCCGGCACATATCCGTGGTCGCATGGTGAGTCTGAATCAGATGACTATTGTCCTGGGTATTCTAGCGGCACAGATTGTCAACATGCTGTTGGCCCGCGATACCTCTATTGTTGAGAACGCAGCATGGAATTTGGAGTGGGGGTGGCGATGGATGTTCTGGGCCGAGACCGTGCCCGCAGCTTTGTTTCTGGTGATGAGTTTCTTTATACCGGAGAGTCCGGTGTATCAACAGATGAAGGCTGCGACAATGTCGCAGCATACAGGACAGAAGGCTGGACTGAAGGAACTCATGGAGAGCAAATATAGTAAGGTGTTGTTGCTAGGCCTCGTCATCGCCGTATTCCAACAGTGGTGTGGTACAAACGTGATATTCAATTACGCTCAGGAAATATTTGTGGGAGCCGGCTATGATGTCGATGGCATGTTTATCGATATCGTTATTACAGGCATTGCCAACGTGGTATTCACCTTCGTAGCCCTCTATACGATTGAGAAATGGGGACGCCGCACGTTGATGCTGATAGGTGCTGGTGGCTTGGGGCTCATCTATCTAATATTGGGCACATGCTATTTTATGGAGGTGAAAGGCGTGATGATGGTTGTTCTCGTGGTAACAGCTATCTCTGTCTATGCTATGACATTAGGACCTGTTACATGGACCCTTCTTGCCGAGATATTCCCCAATCAGGTTCGTGGCGTGGCAATGGCCGTGTGTACCTTTGCCCTGTGGGTGGGCTGCTGCACACTCACGTTCTCGTTTCCATCAATGAACGCCGCTTTAGGTTCCAGTGGCACATTCTGGATATATAGCAGTATCTGCCTGTGCGCCTTTATCTTCCTCTGGCGACGCTGTCCTGAGACGAAAGGAAAGACTTTAGAACAATTAGAAAAAGAATTAGTATGATAAAAGCCTGGAGAGAAATTGTTACTATTCCTACCTATGAAATAGGAAAGGCAGAGAAGAATCCGATATTTCTGGAGAAGCGTGTCTATCAAGGCTCCAGTGGCGTGGTTTATCCCTATCCTGTCATTGAGTCGATAGCCAATGAGCCCACGCCCCACGAGTGGAATGTGGTGTTTCTGGAGAACGAGTATATCAAAGTGATGGTGATGCCCGAACTGGGCGGACGTATCCAGATGGCGTACGACAAGATAAAACAGCGCCACTTCGTGTATTATAATCATGTTATCAAACCAGCCCTCGTTGGACTGACAGGTCCCTGGATTAGTGGTGGTATCGAGTTCAACTGGCCCCAGCACCACCGTCCGTCAACCTATCTGCCTGTTGACTGTGATATCGTGGAGAATAAAGATGGCAGTGTGACGGTTTGGGTGAACGAGATGGAGCGTATGTTCCACCAAAAAGGTATGGCAGGTTTCACACTCCGTCCCGGTTGTGCCTATCTGGAGATACAGGGACGTGTCAGCAACCGTACGTCTCTGCCTCAGACCTTTCTTTGGTGGGCTAACCCTGCCGTAGAGGTCAACGATGCCTATCAGAGTGTTTTCCCACCTGATGTCAACGCAGTCTTTGACCACGGAAAACGTGCTGTGTCAAGCTTCCCTATCGCTACGGGAACCTATTACAAGATGGATTATTCCGCAGGTGTGGATATCTCGAACTATAAGAATATCCCTGTGCCTACGAGCTATATGGCAGTCAACTCGAAATATGATTTCGAGGGTGGTTACGAGAACGATACCAAGGGTGGCATGCTCCATGTGGCCAGTCATCATTTCTCACCAGGTAAGAAACAGTGGACATGGGGTAATGGTGACTTCGGAAGAGCGTGGGACAGGAATCTTACAGACATGTATGAGGACAAAGGTTTCCGTCCCTACATCGAGCTGATGGCTGGCGTTTATACGGAGAACCAGCCCGACTTTACTTGGCTGATGCCTTATGAGGAGAAACAGTTCACACAGTATTTCATGCCTTATCGCGAGATAGGTGTTGTGAAGCAAGCCAGCAAGGACTTTGTCCTGAATATTGAGAAGACCAGAGAAGGCGTCAGTTTCAAAATACTGGCCACATCTGAACAGACGGCCCATGTTCTTGTGAGGAAGAAGAGCGGAGAGGTCTATTTTGACCAAACGTTGACGCTGTCACCAGAGACGGTCTTTGAGCAGACGGTGGCATGTCCCGATGTGTTGCTGCAGGATTTGCAGCTCTCTGTCAATAACCTGCTCTGGCAGGCAGAACCAGATGATATACGTCCCATCCCCGATGCAGCCGAAGCGGCCTTGTCGCCACAGGATACAAAGACCAACGACCAGCTTTATCTCACGGGGCTGCACCTGGAGCAATACCGTCACGCTACCTGGAGTGCCCTCGACTATTATGAGGAGGCTTTGCGTCGCGACCCCAATGATGTGCGCTGTCTGAATCAGACTGGTTTGTGGTATCTGCGCCGTGGCCGTTTTGACAAGGCTGAGTTCTATCTGCGCAAGGCTGTGAAAATCTGGCAGAAACGCAATCCGAATCCTTACGATGGTGAGGCTATTTTCAATTTGGCCCTTGCATTGAAATATCAGGGTCAACTGCAAGAGGCCTACGAACTCTTCTGGAAATCTACCTGGAATAAGGCATGGGCTGATGCCGGCTATTTCGAGGCAGCGTGTATCAGCGTGTCCCAGCAGCGTTATGACGATGCTCTCGCCGAGTTGAATCGTTCTCTTATCTTTAATAGTTGCAATCACAAGGCGCGTGCGTTAAAGGCTGCAGTCCTACGTCTGTTAGGCCGTCAGGAAGAAGCTCTGGCATTGATAGAAGACAGTCTGCAACTGGATCGCTTTAACTATGGCTGTCGCTATGAGAAACTCCTGCTTACAGGTGATGATACGCTGAAGATGCTGATGCGTAAGAGTAGTGAGAACTACGAGGAACTGGCATTGGATTATGCTCAGGCCGGACTGTATGATGAGGCTTTGGACATCTGGAAACTGGCTGAAGAAGAGGGTGCTGTGACGCCGATGACCTATTATTATATGGGAAGCTTTACCTCCTCTGCCTCTCTCAAAGGAGAGAAGAACGATTACTTCCAAATGGCAGAACAGGCCGACTCCTATTGTTGCTTCCCGAATCGACTGGAGGCTGTCGTCGCCTTGGAGAAGGCAAAACAGGAGAACCCTCATGGTGCTATGGCGCCTTACTATCTGGGCTGCCTCTACTACGACAAACGTCAGTACGATCTTGCTATTGAGAACTGGGAACTGTCGGCTAAACTTAATCCACAGTTCCCTACCGTCTGGCGTAACTTGGCGCTGGCTCGCTTCAACAAACAGCGTATGCCTGAAGAGGCGGTGACATATATGGAGACAGCCTTTCATCTGGACGAGACAGATGCCCGCGTGTTTATGGAGTTGGACCAGCTCTATAAGCGTATACAGAAACCTCATGCCGAACGATTGGCATTTCTGCAAAAGTATCCCCAGCTGATAGCTCAGCGCGATGACCTTGTACTGGAGGAGATTACCCTGCTGAACCACTTGGGACGCTATGAGGAGGCGATGAAGAAACTCGATGCCCATCAGTTCCATCCGTGGGAAGGCGGTGAAGGCAAAGTGAGCGGACAGTATCAGATTTGCAGAATAGAGCTCGCTAAACAGGCGCTCGTACGTGGTGAAAAGGAAAAGGCTACGAAGTTGTTGGAGGAGTGTCTGGTGTTCCCGTCGCATCTTGGCGAAGGCAAACTCTCCAGTGCACAGGACAATGACTTCCTTTATTTCCTCGGGCGTTATGAAGAGGGCACCGCTGGTCCCACAGAACCAGCTGCTGCCATGTATTATAATGATGCCAAACCCGATAAGATATTCTATGCTGCCCTGTGCTATCGCAAACTGGGACAGGAGGATAAGGCACGCGGACTGTTCTATAAACTGGTGAACTATGGTAAGCAGCACCTCTTTGATCATGTTACGATGGACTATTTCGCGGTGTCGCTGCCCGACCTGCTGATATGGGACGGTAACCTGGACCAGCAAAACCGCATCCACTGTCTCTATATGCTTGCTCTGGGGTATTATGGCCTTGGCGATATGGCACATGCAGAACGTTATCTTGCGGATGTGGAGCGTGAGGATATTAATCATTTTGGCGCACAGACCCTGCGCTCGTTGATGAACATGTAAAATATTTACGGATATGAAAAAACTGATTTCACTGTCGGCGTTGCTACTGATGATTTGCTTGTTGGTAGGCGCCCAAACCAAGACTGTTGCAGTGTTGGGCGACTCGTATTCCACTTTCGAGGGGGCTATCCCCGAGGGAAATGCCATCTGGTATTTCAAGCAGAATAATCCCAATCTGACTGATGTGAACAGTGTGGAGCAGACTTGGTGGTCGCTGCTCATCAAGCAGAAAGGATGGAAACTGGGTGTGAACAATTCATACAGTGGTTCTACCATCTGTAACACGGGGTATAACAAGGAAGACTATAGTGACCGTTCGTTTACAAAACGTATGGACAACTTAGGTGAGAATCCTGATATCATTCTGATTTTCGGCGCCACAAACGACAGTTGGGCACATGCTCCTATCGGTGAGTTCAAGTATGAGAATATCACCAAGGAGGATCTGTGGTCATTCCGCCCTGCAATGGCATATATGTTGGACTGGATGAAAACTCACTATGCTAAGTCGGCTATCTACTTCCTGCTGAACGACGGACTGAGTGCCGACGTGACCGAGTCGTCACGGACCATCTGTGAACACTATGGCGTGACATGCATTGCGTTACAAGATATACAGAAGAAGGCTGGACATCCCTCAGTGAGGGGTATGCAGCAGATTGCCGAACAAGTAGGGGGTGTAGTAGAATGAGAAAGACGTTATTAACTGTTGTTGCTGTGCTTCTGGGCTATAGCGGCATGCTGGCTCAGATGGTGATGGACCTGCAGGGACCTTGGGATTTTGCTCTTGGTGACTCTGCCCGTTATGATGATTATGTAGTGTTGCCAGGATCAATGCTCACCAACGACAAAGGCAACGAGGTGGATATCCACACCCAGTGGACGGGTTCGCTCTATGATTCGTCGTATTTCTATAATCCGTATATGGAGCCTTATAGGAAGAAGGGTAAGATGAAGTTCCCTTTCTTTCTGACACCCGAGAAACAGTATGTGGGTAACGCATGGTACAGACGCTATGTATATATCCCCAAGGAATGGGGTGACCAGCGCATCACGCTCTTCTTGGAGCGTCCGCACATAGAGACCACCGTCTTTGTCAACGGACATGAGGTGGGCCACCAGATGTCGCTGTCCGTGCCTCACCGCTATGATGTGACGAAATTCATCAAGAAGGGTGTGCGCAACGAGATTGCTATCCGTGTGTATAATGGTATCGAGAATGTTTGTGTGGGTCAGGACTCCCACTCCGTGACCGATCAGACACAAGGAAACTGGAACGGTATCACTGGACGTATCGAACTGCAGGCACAGTGGAAGAAGTTGAATATCAAGCGCGTGCGTGTGACACCTCATATCAAGGAGGGTGCCGTCACCGTGGAGGTGCAGTTGGAGAATCATGTGGACGGCCTGCGCTTCTTCCCCATCAACGACTATAACGTGTCGGCCAATATCAAGTACATGAACGACGGAAAGGTGGGTAAGATGGTGCGCGGCTCTACAGTCATTGCAGAGGGTAGTAACATCAAGTTTAAATTTGGATTAGGACGCGATGTGAAATTCTGGGATGAGTTCCATCCTAATCTGTATCGCCTGACGGTAGAAGCTGGTGAGACGGTCTATGAAACACAGTTCGGCTTGCGCGAGATAAAGGCTGAGGGACGTCAGCTCTATATCAATAACCGTCCGCTCTTTCTGCGTGGCACGGTGGAGAACTGCTGTTTTCCAGAGACAGGTTTTCCCCCAACCGATGAGGACGAGTGGATGCGTATCTTCAAGAAGTGCAAGGAGTATGGTCTCAACCACGTACGCTTCCATAGCTACTGTCCCCCCGAGGCAGCTTTTGCTGCTGCCGACCGTGTGGGTATCTACCTGCAGCCCGAGGGTCCGTCGTGGCCTAATCATGGTGTGAAATTGCGTCGTGGTCAGGCTATAGACAAGTATCTGCTGGAAGAGTCAAAACGTATCGTCGATGAATATGGTCATCACCCCTCGTTTGTGATGATGGCTGCGGGCAACGAACCTGCCGGCGACTGGGTCTCCTATTGTAACGACTGGGTGAAACAGATGCATGAGTACGACTCTACCAAGGTGTATTGCGGCGCCTCGGTAGGTGGCGGCTGGGCTTGGGATGGTGGTTCGGAGTATCACGTAAAGGGTGGTGCCCGTGGGTTGGACTGGGACAGAAAAGCCCCGTCGAGCGATGACGACTACTACAGTGGTATAGAATATCCTCGAAACTATAAAGGAACGACACCTAATGATTCTCCCATCATTGCCCACGAGCAGGGACAGTGGTGTGCTTTCCCTGATTTCAAGGAGATAACACAATATACGGGTGCCTATAAGGCGCGCAACTTTGAGATATTTCGTGATATGCTGCGTGACAATGGCATGGAGCAGATGGCAGAGAAATTCCTGATGGCCAGTGGAAAGTTGCAGACACTTTGCTACAAGTATGAGATAGAGCGCAACCTGCGTACAAAGGATTATGCAGGCTTCCAACTGTTGGGGCTGAACGACTATAGTGGTCAGGGTACGGCTCTTGTAGGGCCGCTGAATGTGCATTGGCGTGAGAAAGGCTATACCACCGCCAATGACTGGTGTGAGTTCTGTTATCCTTTGGTCCTGTTGGCCCGTTTCCCTAAATTCGTCTATACGAATCATGAGGTGCTGCGTGTTCCCGTTGAGGCTTATAACGCCTTCTATGCTGATTTGAAGGAAGTGAAGGCTGCCTACTATATTACCGACGATACGATGGGCGTCTATCATGGTGGTCGTTTCCTGTCGCACGAGATACCGGTAGGAAAGAATGGTGAGTTAGGGGTGGTGGAGTTCCCGCTCGATTCAATCAAACAGCCTACTAAGATGACTCTTCATGTCAAGATGGGAAATATTATCAAGAATCATTGGGATTTCTGGGTCTATCCGGAGAAGGCAGGTCTTTGTGACAATGAGATGGATGACAACTCCAAACTGTATGTGGCCGATACGCTCGATGCCCATGCTCTGAAAGTACTGAAGAAGGGTGGAACGGTATTGCTTACTGCTGCTGGACGTGTATCGTTGGGCAGTGATGTAAAACAGTCATACCTGCCTGTATTCTGGAATACGTCATGGTTTAAGATGCGTCCGCCCCATACCACAGGTGCGTATATCGAGAAGCAGCATCCACTGTTTAAACACGGCTTCCCCACTGACGATTGGTCAAACTTGAACTGGTGGGAACTGCTGAACAAGGCGCAGGTGATGAACCTGATGGAACTGCCTAAAGACTATCAGTCGCCCATCCAGCCTATCGATACGTGGCACGTCTCCCGTAAGTTGGGTATGCTGGTAGAGGCACGTGTGCTGAAAGGACGTCTGTTGATGACCACAATGGATATTAGTAATGATTTGGAGCATCGCATCGTGGCCCGACAGATGCGCAAGGCAATCCTCGACTATATGAAAAGTGATGATTTCCAGCCCACGCTGACGTTGACGCCGGAAACCATCAGTCACTTCTTCACCCGCCAGGCTCCCGCTGTGGATATGTTCACAAACGATTCGCCTGATGAGTTGAAACCAAAAATCAAATAGGATTTATGAGCACCCCTTGGTGGTCATGATACGAAGCACCAGGTCGTCGGTGGGACCCATACCATCGGCACCAATGGCAGTCAGATTGTGGATGCTGCGGTCTACGCAGTCATCCACAATTCCTTCTTCACTGGTCACGCATTTGCCTTCCATCGACAGGAGGGCAGAGAGGATGGCGGTGCTGACTCCTGATGTAATCTTCAGCGAACAGGAGGGCTTGGCGCCGTCACAGATCATACCCGTCAGGTTGGCAATCATGTTCTTCACACTGCGACAGCAACGCTCGTAGTCGCCGCCCATCAGGTAGGTGATACCCACACTGCTGCCGATAGAGGCTACCACGCATCCGCATAGTGCCGAGAGCGTGCCCAGTGACTGTTTGATATAGATAGCTGTGAGATGACTCAGGGTGAGGGCACGGATCAGTTCTTCTTCCGTGTTCTCATTTTCCTTGGCATAGACGCAAACGGGATTGGTGGCGCAGATGCCCTGGTTGCCGGAACCAGAGTTGGACATCACGGGAATCATGGCGCCTCCCATACGGGCATCGCAGGCTGCTGCCGTACGTGAGATGATATGCGAGAAGATGGTATGTCCGAAGATACCCTTCGCCAGCGGACGGTCGATGGTCTTTCCCAGGTTATGTCCGTAGTTGCCCTTGATGGCTTCGCGTGCCGCATTCATGTTATAGTCGCGTGTTTCCAGAATAAAACGAATCTCGTCCAGCGGAGCCGTCGTCGCAAAATCATAGACCAGACGGAAGTTCAGTGGGAGGGCGTTTCCTGCATCAGCACCTTCCTGACTCTCCGCTACAACCTTTTCACTTTCCACGAAGTGCGTATGTGTGCCGGCAATGATGGCCGTCTCACTCTTCTCACCTGCAGAGCACGTCACCTCCACATAGAGTTTCTCCGTGATGCCCTGCTTCATCTGGATGCAGATACGCTTCTCGTTGATATACTGTTTGCCGGCTTCCAGAGCCTCTGGCGTCAGGTCTTTCAATACCTCCAACTGATAGTCGCTCTTGCCGATAAGGGCACCCAGGGCGATGGCGATAGGCAGACCTATCATCCCTGTGCCGGGGATACCTACACCCATCGCATTCTTCAGGATGTTGGCACTGAGCTTAGCAACGATTTTCTCGGGTTTCTGTCCCAGCTTCTCTGTAGCTTTCGCTGCACAGAGGGCTACACACATTGGTTCGGTACAACCGATGGCTGGCACTACTTCCTGTCGGATAAGTGCAATGATTTGTTCGCGGGTTTCTTTGCTGATCATAGTAACTATGGTGTGGGTACTACTGATGAATGACAATCTTTTTTTTCTAGTGTGCAAAAGTACACTTTTCCTTTGAAATAGCCAAATAAATAGGTGTTTTTATGGCAGG
>CAMOGP010000010.1 GCA_946614175.1 uncultured Prevotella sp.
CATCGGTGTTGTAGTTCAGGTTCATATTCACCTTGTCACCCACCTTTCCGTTGACACTCAGATTCACCTTCTCATCAAAGTCGAATGATGTAGTTTTCCTGTTACGGATAGGCAACGAGGGGTTGTCAATATCCTTCAGCGTGGCACCAATCTTCAGTTCGGCCGTACCCTGCGTCTTCACACGCACGCCACCAGGACCGAAAATCTTCTCTGCAGGTCCTAAATCGAAATGCATATCAGAGAAATCAAACTTATCCTTGCCCTGAGACTTCGCATTTTCGGCATCCTTCACACGGAAGAACTGCTGACGGGCCTTTCGTTCGCTCCAGCGCATATACTCCTCAGGTGTCATCACAATAGGTGCATTCAGATAGGAGTCACCCATCTTGGAACCTATCACATAAAGATTCAGGGAATCATTATATTCCACCTGCTGCTTCACATTCTCAGGCATACGCAGGTCAAGGGCACTGGAATCCAGGTCTGCCGTAAGTACAGGAGCTGTCTTCTGTATCTTCCAGCGCGAATGCACTAATGAGTCGGGGATGCTCTCATCCTCGACCGTCAGGGCCTTTGGCTGTGCTTTCGGCTGTACCTTTGGCGCGTTCTTCTTATCCTTATCGTCATCGTCTTGCTGCGGAATAGCGGCAAAAGCCACAATGCCCAGAATCAGCAACGACAACATATATACTAGTCGTTTCAACGCTATTCTATAGAATCTTGTTCGTTTATATAACGAAAAACAGGCGTCGATATTGCATCACGCCCGTTTTTACCATATAAATATGTTATTTTATCTGCTTCAAAGCCAACTTCACCACCTGTTCTACAGGCAATGCAGGCTGCTCTTGCAATATCTGCACCACGACCTTTTGCGTTGGAGCAGGGGCAAATCCCAGCATAGTAAGAGCAGCAACGGCCTCATCACGTACGGCATTATTAACGGGAGCAGAGACACTGCCGCCTGCAGGAATCTCCTCGGCAATACCCAGGGCCACAATCTTGTCACGCAAATCAACGATGATACGCTGGGCCGTCATCTTACCGATTCCCTTAATGCCTTGAATAATTTTGGCGTTTCCCGTAGAGATAGCGGAACAGAGTTCACTGACAGTCATACCCGAGAGCATCATACGAGCCGTATTGGTTCCTACGCCACTGACACTAATCAGCAGTTCAAACATCTCACGCTCCTTCTTATTATAGAAGCCAAAAAGCACATAAGCGTCCTCACGAATAGCCTCATAAACATAGAGTTTCACTTCCTTCTTGCCCTGGCAAGCACTATAAGTGTTAAGTGAAATATTCAGTCCATAACCAACTCCCGCAGCCTCTACCGTAGCCATAGCAGGTGTAAGGTCGGTCAGTTCGCCTTTAATATATTCTATCATAACTTTCAGTTTTGTATATACACATCATATAAAACGCTTAATATTGATAAATTATTGCATTTCGAGGGCATAAACTTGCGAATTATCACAAAATGACAGTTTTAAGATAATTTTTCCGCCAAAATGCAATGCAATTAGGAGAAAAAGCATTACTTTTGCCGCCGCAAACTTTAATTGGATAATAAAACACATTATAAAAATGAAGAAAATCAGAGCAGCCGTCGTTGGTTACGGCAACATTGGAAAGTATGCGCTCGAAGCTCTCGAGGCTGCACCAGACTTTGAAGTAGCAGGTATCGTACGTCGTAATGGCACAGAGAATAGACCTGCCGAACTGGCTCAGTATGAGGTAGTGAAGGATATCAAGGAACTGAAGGATGTTGATGTTGCAATCCTGGCTACCCCCACCCGCTCATGCGAGGAATATGCCAAACAGATTCTTCCATTGGGTATCAACACTGTTGACTCATTCGATATTCACGGACTGATTCGTGACTATCGCCGCACATTGATGGATCTGAACAAGAAAACCAATACCGTTAGTGTAATTGCTGCTGGCTGGGATCCAGGTTCAGACTCCATCGTTCGTACACTGATGCAGAGCCTGGCTCCTAAAGGATTGAGTTATACAAACTTCGGTCCTGGTATGTCAATGGGACATTCGGTATGTGTGCGTTCTAAGGCTGGTGTCAAGAACGCTCTGTCAATGACAATCCCCTTGGGCGAGGGTATCCATCGTCGCATGGTATATGTAGAACTTGAGGATGGTGCCAAGTTAGAAGAGGTAACCGCAGCCATCAAGGCCGACCCCTATTTCGCCAGCGATGAGACTCACGTATTCCAGGTAGAGAGCGTTGACGACGTACGCGACATGGGACATGGTGTAAACCTTGTTCGTAAGGGAGTATCAGGCAAAACCCAGAATCAGCGTTTGGAATTCAACATGTCAATCAACAACCCCGCCCTCACCGGTCAGGTATTGGTTAACGTAGCCCGCGCCTCTATGCGTCTGCAGCCCGGTTGCTACACCATGATTGAGATTCCTGTTATCGACATGCTGCCTGGCGACCGTGAGGACCTGATCAGCCACCTGGTATAAGAAAAGTACACACTTTTTAATTCCAAATACTTTAAAATCTGATAATTCCTAGTGAGTTATCAGATTTTTTTGTATTTTTGCGGCATCATTACTAATTATAACAAAACATGAAACAAAGACTAACCACTACGATTCTTGGATTATTGTTGTCTACAATAGTCCTATATGCCCAGGCTAACCACTACGAACAGTATTACAAGAACCTGCCCACAACAATAAAGGCAGTAGAGCGCATCACCATCCCTGCCAATGAAGTCAACCTGACAGAAGTCGGTGGCGTGGGCGACGGTGTCACCCTCTGTACTGAGGCTTTCGAGAAAGGAATCTCCAAATTGTCAAAGATGGGCGGCGGACGCCTCATCATCCCACAAGGCGTATGGCTCACCGGTCCTATTGCACTGAAGGACAACATTGAGTTGCATCTGGAAAAGAATGCACTGGTAGTATTCTCACCAGACAAATCACTATACGTTGACAAAAAATCACCTGCGAGTCGCGTGAATCCCTGTATCCGCGCCTCCAAGCGCACCAATATAGCCATTACGGGCAAAGGAACGCTTGATGGCAACGGACAGCAATGGCGCCCCGTGAAACGAGGAAAGATGAGCGACGTAGAATGGAATATGTACAAGGACATGGGAGGACAGATTACAGAGAAAGGCGATCTGTGGTATCCCTGGCAGATGAAGAACGGCTATGCAGACATTGCCGACAGTCCCGTGAAGCAGGAAGGCATGCGCAATGACCTGATAAGACTGACAGACTGCAAGAATGTGCTCATAGAGGGAGTCACCATTCAAAACTCACCTCGTTTTCACTTGCATCCCTGTTACTGTGAGAACGTGATTATCGACGGCGTCAACGTACGTTCGGAATGGAACGTCCAGAATGGTGACGGCATAGACCTCTCTGATTGTCATCAGGCCCTGATTGTCAACTCTATGGTGAGCGTGGGTGACGACGGTATCTGCATGAAAAGCAGCAAGCCGTCATCAAGTCATGCCATCAGCGGTTGCGAGGACATCGTGATACAAGACAACACGGTGAACCACGCCCATGGCGGATTTGTCCTGGGTAGCGAAACAGCTGCAGGCATACGTCGTATCGTGGTTCGTCACAACACGTTCAGTGGTACCGACGTAGGCCTTCGATTCAAAAGCGGATTGGGTCGTGGCGGAAAGACAGAAGCACTATACATCAGCGATGTCATGATGAATGACATTGCGTCAGAGGCCATCATCTTCCAATGTGACTACGTGAACCGTCACGCAGGCGACAACGGTAAGGCTCCCGTATTCACGGAGGCAGAGAAGAAATGGGCACCCCATTTCCAGGATATCCATATCAGCAACGTCGTATGCCGAGGTTGTAAGACCGGCATCAAGGCCAGTGGTATTGAAGGCCTTGACTGCGTCAATGATATCACTATCAAGGACTGCTCAATCGTTTACAATAAGGAAGCAAAAAACATTGACGAGCCGACTGCACGTCTGACGCTCGTCAATGTAAAGTTTACTCCGCACAGGCAGCACTGAGGATTTCGCCAAGGGTAGGATGAATGTGTACCATGTCGCGCAACTGTGCGACCATGGTATCACGACACATCAGGGAACTGACTTCCTGAATGATATCAGCACTGTGGGCACCATAGGCATGACAGCCAAGGATACGACCGGACCCGGGCTCTGAGAAGAGTTTCAGCATACCCTCCGTCTCGTTCATTGTCAGCGCCTTTCCATTGGCACGCCAGAAGGCCTTGCGACATTCGTATGCAAGACCTTTTTCCTTGAGTATATCCTCTGTTGGACCTACGCAGGCCGCCTCGGGTGTTGTAAAGATTGCTGCCGGCATGATATCAAAGCGGATAGCATCCTCTTTACCCAGAATATGGTTCACGGCATGCACAGCCTGCATCTCTGCCGCATGGGCCAGCATCTGCTTACCATTCACGTCACCAATGGCATAGATGCCTTTCTTCGTTGTCTCAAAGTTTTCATCCACCTTGATGCCCGTACGCTCATCATACTCAATGCCAGCATTGGCGAAGTCGGCCTGTACACGAGGTTTCCTGCCCGTAGCCATCAGGACTACATCAGCATCGATATCTGCGATATTCTCTACGGCAGTCTTCATCTTGAAGGTAATACCCTGCCTTTCTAAATACTTACGCAGACGCTTGGCTATATCGCTGTCAAGAGCAGGCAGACACTCCTTCAGGAACTCAATCACGGTCACCTCGGTACCAAAGCGATTGAACACCGATGCAAACTCCATACCGATAACCCCAGCACCGATAATCGCCAAGCGCTTGGGGAAAGTATCCAGATTCAGCAGCCCCGTAGAGTCAACCACACGAGGGTCTGTATCCGCACCTTTTATCGGTAGCCACTTTGTCTCCGAGCCCGTTGCAATAATCACGTTCTTCGCCTGGATATCCAAGGGGAACACAGCCTTTTCACGAACCAGCGTGATATTAGGATGAGAGAGGATAGTCTCCACCCCACTGCGCAACTGGCTCACCACCTGCGGCATACGCTCACGAGCCTCTGTGAAGGTTGTACTGTGGACATAGGCCTTCGTAGGAATACATCCCACATTCAGGCACGTACCACCCACAGCATCACCTTCATAGATGACCACCTTCAAGCCCTGTTTCGCCGCATATTCTGCTGCACGATAACCACCAGGGCCCGCGCCGATGATAATCAAATCAACCTTAGACATTAAATATTAAACATTAAATATTAAACATTTTCTGCCTTGAGCTGGCAATAAGTCGTCACAGGATGCTTGGCGGCGAGGACATCATCCACACGACCGATAGGTGTGTTGTGGGGGGCCGATTTCACCAGGTCTGGATCATTCTTAGCCTCCTCTGCTATCTTTCGCATCACACCGATGAACTCATCGAGCGTTTCCTTCGACTCGTTCTCCGTGGGCTCAACCATCAGACTCTCATGGAAGAGCAAGGGGAAATAAATCGTAGGTGCATGATAGCCGTAGTCAAGCAGACGCTTAGCCACATCCATCGTAGTCACACCAGTACTTTTATCCTTCAGTCCGTCGAACACAAACTCATGACAGCACAAACCGTCGATAGGCAGTTCGTAGACATCCTTCAGGCTCTCCTTGATATAGTTGGCATTAAGCACTGCCAACGGGCCAACCTCCTTGACATGCTCGCGACCTAGCGACAGAATGTATGCATAGGCACGCATCATCACCGCATAGTTGCCCTGATAGGGTGAGACAAACGGGAAGAACTGCTGCAATCCCTCACGAACACCCACAGGACCTGAGCCAGGACCACCACCTCCATGAGGCGTTGAGAATGTCTTGTGCAGGTTGATATGCATCACGTCAAATCCCATATCGCCGGGACGACAAGCCCCCAGCATCGGATTCAGGTTAGCACCATCGTAATACATCAATCCCCCACAGGCATGTATCAGTTTTGCAATCTCAGGGATACGGGTTTCGAACAGGCCGAGTGTATTAGGATTGGTCATCATCATAGCAGCAATCTCCTGACCTTGCTCAGCCACGATACGCTGCAGGTCTTCGAAGTCAACCTGACCATTAGCCAATGATTTCACCTCAATAATTTCCAGTCCGCACACTGCTGCCGAGGCAGGATTGGTGCCATGGGCACTATCAGGCACTACCACCTTCTTGCGCGCCATATCGCCACGACTGCGATGGTAGTTGTCAATCGTCATCAGACCAGTCAACTCACCATGAGCACCAGCATAGGGCTTAAAGGTAAAATGAGCCAGACCGGTAAGTTCGCATAGCGATTTCTCAAGTAGCGATACTAATGCCTGAGCACCCTTTACGGTTGCAGCAGGCTGCTTGGGATGCAGGTTCTGGAACTGTGGCATAGCAGCTACCTCTTCATTGATTTTGGGATTGTACTTCATCGTACACGATCCCAATGGATAGAAGCCTGTATCTACACCAAAGTTGTTGTTCGACAGATTAGTATAATGGCGCACCACAGTAAGCTCGTCGCACTCGGGCAGGACAGCATCTTCTGTACGTCTCATCGCAGACGGTATCTCGTAACTGCCAAAATTATTCTTTGGCAGACTATAGCCCTTGCGTCCCTCCTTAGAGAGTTCAAAGATTAAATTACCATATAGCTTATTGTTCATAATCTCTTGCCTATTTAGTTAGTTCAATCCGTCTGCGATACCAATCAAATCCAGGAAGTAGTCAATCTCCTCCTTTGTCCGCTTTTCGGTTACGGCTATCAGCAAACTACCATCCGTCATACGAATACCTGGGAATATTCTATTCATCACACAGGTTGAGAACAGTTTGTCCATATCGCCATCATAACGCACCAGGAACTCATTAAAGAATGGTTTGTCATAAACAAGAGAGAAACGTCCTGTAGCCAAGAGCTTGTCGCAGAGATAGTGAGCGCCGGCATACGACAGTTCTGCAGCCTCCTTCAGTCCCTGCTTTCCCATCAACGACATGTAGATGGTTACAAAGAGTGCCATCAGGCTCTGGTTAGAACAGATATTTGAGGTAGCCTTCTGACGGCGGATATGCTGTTCACGAGCCTGAAGGGTGAGCACGAAAGCACGCTGGTCGCGGCTGTCCCTAGTCATACCGACAATACGACCTGGCATTTTGCGAATCAGCTTCTCTGTGCAGCACATATAACCCACGTATGGGCCACCCCACTGCATGGGGATACCAAGCGACTGACCGTCGCCCACTGCGATATCAGCACCCCACTCGCCAGGAGTCTTCAGCACGGCCAAATCGGCAGCCACACTATCCATGATGAATAGTGCCTTCTGCTCATGACAAGCTTCAGCAAAGCCTGTGTAGTCTTCAACTATACCCACAGCATTGGGCTGCTGAACAATCACACCAGCAACGCCACCCTGGGCAAGACGCGACTTCAGGTCATCGATATCAGTCACACCATCCTTCTCGGCTATCGTTTCCAGTTCGATGCCCTGATGCAGCGCATAGGTATCAAGCACCTTGCGGGTATCAGGATTCAATGTGTCCGATACCAGCACCTTGTTCTGCTTCTTACCGGCTGCTACAGCCATCATCATGGCCTCGGCACATGCAGTAGTACCGTCGTACATCGATGCATTGCTGATGTCCATACCTGTCAGTTCGGCCATCATGCTCTGATACTCAAAGATATAGTGCAAGGTGCCCTGAGATATCTCTGCCTGATACGGGGTATATGATGTCAGGAACTCTGAGCGCTGAAGCAGACTCGGTATTACCGATGGCATGTAATGGTCGTAAACGCCATAGCCAGCAAAGCAAGTAAGCTGGTAGTTCTGCGAGCCCAACTTCTCAAACAGTTGGCGTACCTCCAGCTCACTCATCTCCGACGGCAACTGGTAGTCACCCTTGAAACGGATACCCTCAGGTATCTGAGCATAGAGAGCGTCAAGGGAATCGGCATTCGCCTTGGCCAACATGTCTCTCAGGTCATCCTCTGTATGAGGAAAATATTTATACATTTCGCAAAAACTGTATTGTATGGTTATTTCTCACAGAATGCCTCATAGGCATCTGCTTCCATCAGGCTGTCGAGTTCTGTCTTATCACTCAACTCCACCTTGATAATCCAATTCTCGTAAGGGTCCTGGTTGATAAGTTCGGGCTGGTCATCCAATTTCTCGTTGACCTCAATCACCACACCAGAAACAGGCGCTATCAGATCGCTGGCTGCCTTCACACTTTCCACGGCACCAAACTCCGAACCGGCTTCAACCTCATCGTCAACATCAGGCATGTCAACATATACGACATTACCCAAGGCATGCTGTGCATAATCGCTGATGCCAACGTAACCGATATTTCCCTCAACCTTCACATACTCATGCGACTCACTATAAAGGAGTCCTTTAATTACTTTTGCCATTGTTTTTATAGTTTTTAGATTTATTTTTTATAGTTCTTGCTATAGAATTGTTTCTTCACCACTTTGCCAGGGAACACCTTCTTGCGTATCTGAATCTGGACATCAGTACCCAATGCAGCATATTGGGCGTCGACCAAAGCCATGCAGACACTCTTGTCGACAGATATGCCATGATACCCCGTGGTAACCTCACCTATAGGTTCACCTTCCATGTTCAGTACAGGATAACCATGACGAGGTATTGCCCTGTCAAGGAGTTCAATACCCACGAGTTTCCTGGCAGGTCCCTCTGCCTTTTGCCGGGCCAGAGCATCCTTTCCGATAAACTCCTCCTTATCAAGTTTCACAAACATCCCCAGGCCGGCCATGATTGGAGTGATATCCTCTGAGAGTTCGTCGCCGTAAAGAGGCAAGCCCACCTCAAAGCGCAAGGTATCACGACAGCCCAGGCCACAGGCCTGAACGCCAGCGTCAATCAGCTTATCCCAACACTGTTGGATGTACTCATGAGAGGCATAGACCTCAAAGCCGTCCTCACCTGTATATCCCGTACGCGACACGATGACATCGCCTATCGTCTTCACGGTATAGAAAGCCAGTTCGCTACACGGCAGGTTCAGGACCGTCTCCATGATATGTTCGGCCTCCGGACCTTGCAACGCTATCTGTCCATAATAGTCGCTACGGTTCTGCAGATCAATATCAAAGCCTTTGGCATTCTGTTGCATCCAGGCCCAGTCCTTATCGATATTTGCAGCATTGATGACCAGGAAGAAATCATTCTCTGCCATCTTGTAGACGAGCAAGTCATCAACAGTACCGCCATTCTCGTAGCACATCATGCCATAATAAATCTTGCCTATCGGTGCATGGGCTATATCATTCGTAAAAATATGTTGCACGTAACGTTCGGCATCAGGTCCCTTGACGGTCACTTCTCCCATATGCGACACATCAAAGAGTCCGGCATGTTCGCGAACAGCCATATGCTCTGGTGCGATACCAGCATACTGATAAAGGAGTGGCATGTCAAAGCCACCGAAAGATACCATTGTAGCCCCCAACGCCACATGTCTTTCATACAGGCACGTACGTTTGTCTCTTCTGACTGGTTCTGTTTTAATTCCCATAGTAAATGATTGTTTATGATTTAATTAGTTTTACAAAGTCCTCACGCAAATAGGTCTGCTCCAGCTCTTCTATACCCTTCACCTCTTCCGGAGTCAGCATCCGTTCACCCTCACACAGCGTCGTCCTGACGAACGATTTAAACTCTTCAAGGGTCAGGGGGATATAATCCTTTAATAAGGTGATGCGCTGACGCACACTCTGTATGCCCTTTGCCTGCAGTTTCTCAGGGCCGGGCGTAATAGCATTAAGCATATGCTCCATATTGGTATCATAGAGCATGGTAGCATGTACGATACTGTGGCCTGGCAGATGATAGTAAGCCGTACCGCTCACCTTCCTGTCGCCAATCATCACATCGTTATGTGTAGTACCGGTAGCCTCTACGCCTAATTTTCTCAGCACGAGTAACAACATATTCACGAATCGGTTGAATGTCAGTCCTACGTTTTCCTCTTTCGTCACATACGAGAACATCACATTATCCTTGTCTGCATACACGCAGCCTCCCCCACTCTTCCGGCGGTACACCTGGATACCATGCTGTTTGCAGTAATCAAAGTTTACCTCGTTTTCAGCCACCTGATGACGCCCGAATATGACACTGGGCTGTACCTGCCACATAAAAAAGCAATCGCTCTCATTGACGTGACGCGCGATATATTCCTCCATTGCCAGATAAAACGAAAGACGCCTTTCAATAGTGTCAGGCAGGGTGATGTACTTCATTTCTTTTGTTTAGGGTTAGCTTTTGAGTGCAAATTTATGAATTAATTATGTAACAACCAAAAAAAACAAGGTTTCTTTTTGATATATCCCCGAATCTTTGTAACTTTGTCCCCCAAATGATTATCATAAAACCGTGGAACATAAGGATCTTAAAATACTGAAAACCATCGACAGTCCCAGTCAGTTGCGCCTTGTTAAGCCCGAATTGTTGCCGCAATTATGCAGAGAACTGCGGGAAGACATCATACAAGAATTATCTGTCAACCCTGGTCATCTTGCCTCGAGCCTAGGTGTTGTAGAACTGACGGTTGCATTGCATTACGTCTTTAATACGCCACAGGATCGTATTGTATGGGACGTAGGGCATCAAGCCTATGGTCATAAGATACTAACTGGGCGACGCGATAAATTCGATACAAACCGCAAATTACATGGCATACGCCCTTTTCCCACACCGGAGGAGAGCGAATACGATTCATTTATCTGCGGCCATGCTTCCAACAGCATTTCTGCTGCCCTTGGCATGGCTGTAGCCTCAAAAGGCAAATATAAAGTTGTAGCAGTTATTGGCGACGGCGCCATGAGTGGTGGACTTGCTTTCGAAGGGCTGAACAACGTATCCAGCTCGCCCAATGACCTCCTCATTATTCTCAATGACAACGACATGTCTATCGATCGCTCTGTAGGAGGCATGAAAGAATACTTATTGGGACTGAGTACCAATAAAACCTACAATTCACTGCGCTATAAAGCTTCGAAATGGCTGATAGAACAAGGGGTGCTGACAGAAGGCCGCAAGAAAGGTCTTATTCGTTTGGCCAATGCAGTAAAGAGCGCCATTTCAGAACAACAGAACATTTTCGAGGGCATGAATATTCGTTATTTCGGCCCTTACGATGGACATAATGTCAAGGAGCTGGTACGTATTCTCAGACAGCTGAAAGATATGAAAGGTCCGAAATTACTGCATCTTCATACGCAGAAAGGACACGGATATGCACCTGCAGAGAACTACAAGCCAATATGGCACGCACCAGGAAAATTCGACCCTGACACAGGTGAACTGATACAGAGCGACACTGAAGGTATGCCGCCCAAGTACCAAGATGTATTCGGAGAGACACTGTTAGAACTGGCTCAAGCCAATCCCAAGATTGTAGGTGTAACACCAGCCATGCCTACAGGTTGCTCTATGAATATCCCTATGAAGGTGATGCCAGACAGAATGTTTGATGTAGGTATTGCAGAAGGACATGCCGTAACATTCTCGGCCGGAATGGCCAAAGATGGTCTCATTCCATTCTGTAATATTTATAGTGCTTTCGCACAGCGTGCTTATGACAATATCATTCACGACGTAGCCATTCTGAAACTACCCGTAGTACTTTGTCTTGACCGTGCCGGACTGGTGGGTGAAGATGGTCCTACACATCATGGTGCCTTTGATATGGCTGCCTTACGACCGATTCCTAATCTGACCATATCCTCACCCATGAACGAACATGAGCTGCGTAAACTGATGTACACGGCTCAACTCGAAGGCAAAGGACCGTTTATCATTCGATACCCACGCGGAAATGGTGTATTGACAAACTGGCGGTGTCCGTTTGAGGAAATAAAGGTAGGTACAGGTCGCAAGCTGCGCGATGGCAACGATGTTGCCGTGCTCACTATCGGTCCTATCGGAAACGACGTGGCTGAAGTCATCGACGGAATCAAGGAACTCTCTGTTGCTCACTACGACATGCGTTTTCTAAAACCACTTGACGAGGATATCCTACACGAAGTAGGAAAGAAATTCCACCATATCGTCACCGTAGAAAATGGTGTACGAAAAGGCGGATTGGGCACTGCCGTATTGGAATGGATGAGCGACCACGACTACAATATTAAGATTACTCGCATGGGACTGCCAGACCAGTTCGTGGAACATGGCACCATCAACCAGTTGCGAGAGATTATTGGACTCGATAACGAGAGTATCAAGAAAGCTATACTCAATTCACGAACCTAACCCCTCAAAACATGAAAGTAGTCATTGCCGGCGCTGGTGCCGTAGGAACTCACCTGTCGAAGTTGCTCTCAACAGAACATCACGACTGTGTACTTATCGATGACGACGAGGAACGTCTGAGCGGCATGGACTCAAACTACGACATCATGGCAGTCAATGCCTCGCCAACAAGCATTAAGGTATTGAAAGACGCTGGCGTCAGTTCTGCCGACCTATTCGTGGGTGTCACCCGCTATGAGAGCCGTAACATCACAGCCTGCACATTGGCTCATGCCTTAGGTGCCAAGAAAACTGTTGCACGTATTGACAACTACGAATACTTGTCGCCCCAAAACCTGCCTTTCTTCCACGATTTAGGCATCGATTCGCTTGTGTATCCAGAGGTTCTGGCAGCTTCCGATATCATTAACGGACTGAAATTATCGTGGGTTCGCCAGCGTTGGGATGTGCACAATGGTGCACTAGTATTACTGGGTATCAAGTTGCGCGAAGGATGCGAGATTCTCAACCAGCCACTGAAAGATCTTTGCGGTCCTGAAGATCCCTATCATATCGTAGCCATCAAACGCAACAACGACACCATTATCCCTGGTGGTATGGACGAATTGCAGCTTCACGACCTGGCATATTTCATGACTACCAGCGAATATATACCCTATATCCGAAAGATTGTAGGCAAGGAGCACTACGAAGATGTACACAACGTCATCATCATGGGCGGTGGAAAGACCGCAGTCAGAGCTGCGCTCACCATGCCCGATTACATGAACGCCAAGATCATCGAGATTGACGCAGCCCGTTGTGAACGACTGAACCAGCTACTTGCTTCCAATGATGCCATGGTGATTCATGGTGATGGACGTGACTTAGGACTACTCAACGAAGAAGGTATCAAACATACACAGGCCTTTGTAGCCCTAACCGGTAATGCTGAAACCAACATCCTTGCTTGTCTGACAGCAAAGAAGTTGGGCGTGCGCAAAACCGTTGCCATGGTTGAGAACCTGGACTACGTCAGCATGGCGGAAGGACTTGACATCGGCACGATTATCAACAAGAAGACCGTAGCCGCAAGCCATATCTTCCAGATGATGATGAAAGCCGACGTCAGGAACATGCGTTCGCTGATGATGGTTGAGGCCGACGTGGCCGAATTTGTAGCAGCCGAGGATTCGAAGGTGACAAGAAAGCCTGTAAAAGACCTTGGACTGCCATTTGGCATCACCATCGGTGGTCTGGTGCGCGACGGCAAGGGAATCCTCGTGAATGGTAACACACAGATAACGCCAGGCGATTCCGTCATGGTGTTCTGCCATAAACATCAACTCGACAAAGCAGAGAAATACTTCAAGAAGTCCCTCCTCTGGTAAAGTTGTTAATTCGAGTAACGTCATAACGAAAAAAGTTCAAATTGATCAACTTCCGCATCATATCAAAGATCCTGGGCTCGTTGCTCTTCATTGAAGCCTTTTTCATGGCCTGCTGTCTGGCTATGGCATTCTCATTTCATGAAGACGACGAACTGGCCTTTATGGCATCTACGATACTGACGTTTGGAGGTGCGTTTATCTTCCTGTTCTTCGGACATGGGGCAGAGAACGCCCTAAACCGTCGCGATGCGTATGTGGTGGTAACCCTTACCTGGGTCGTATTCTCGTTCTTTGGCATGTTCCCCTTCCTGATCCATGGCTCCATGTCCAGCATCACCGATGCCTATTTCGAGACTATGTCAGGTTTTACGACGACTGGCGCTACAGTCATTGACGATGTTGAGTCACTGCCTCACGGACTACTTTTCTGGCGTTCATTGATGCAATGGATAGGAGGTTTGGGAATCGTGTTCTTCACCGTAGCCCTGTTACCCCAGCTGGTAGGCGGTAGCGTGAAAGTGTTTGCTGCAGAAGCCACAGGACCGATGCGCTCAAAGATGCACCCGCGCCTGTCGACGACCGCCAAATGGATATGGAGCATCTATGTATTGCTCACCATACTATGCGCCCTGTCATTCTGGTTGGCAGGCATGGATTGGTTTGATGCTACCAACTACTCCATGTCAACAACTGCCACAGGCGGTTTCTCAACCCATAACGGTACCATCTTCCTGGCATCGCCCCTCATTGAGTACCTGGCCATTCTGTTCCAGTTCCTGGCGGGTATCAATTTCACCTTATTATATATGGGACTGATTAAGTGGAAGATGGGCAGCCTGTTCCGTAATTCTGAGTTCAAGATGTATATCATCACCACACTCATTGCTACGGCACTCATCATGTATCTGTTGCTCACCCGCTTAAATTACGACTTCGAGGAAGCATTCCGTTCGGCCCTGTTCCAGGTCGTGTCATTCATCACCACCACCGGCCTGAGCAATACCGATGCAGGCGCATGGCCTCATCTCACATGGATTATCCTCATGGTATTGATGTTTATGGGTGCCTGTTCAGGCAGTACAACGGGTGGATTCAAGAGTATCCGCGTACTGATGCTTCTGAAAGTCCTGCGTAACGAGTTCCGCCATATCCTGCATCCTAATGCCGTACTCCCCGTCAAGCTGTCAGGACAGAGCATACCCCAGAACCGTCTTACCACGCTTCTGGCCTTTTTCACCCTCTATATCCTTGCCTTACTGCTGGTAGCCACCATCATGATTGTCTCGGGTATAGATATCACCAACTCCTTTACCATCGCCTTGAGCCTTATCAGTAACGTAGGTGCAGGCCTTGATACCAACATGGGCCCGCAGATGTCATGGGCCGACCTCTCCGATGGCATCAAATGGCTATGTTCATTCCTCATGCTTGTTGGTCGTCTGGAGATTGTCGCCGTGCTGGTACTATTCACCCGAGCGTTCTGGAGAGAAAACTAAACGATACCAATATAAAAAAAGCAAAATGGTCCATTTTGCTTTTTTTATTACCTATCTGGGATATAAATTAGTAAAGAATATTAATAAATTTTGCATTTTCTTCGAATATTTGTAACTTTGCACCCCGAAAATGATTAAATTTAATATTATAATGAAGAATTTCTCTCTTTACATTATGTTTGTCAGCATTCTTTTTTCAGGATTATCAACACAGGATGCCATGGCAAAGAAAAAAAAGAAGACCCCAGCACTTGCTGCCGTTGTACAGAAAGATTCTGTAAATGCCGACTATAAGAAAGCGACACAGGGCGGTAAGACCATGCAAGGTCTGTTCAATGTGATATTCAAATCAAAAGAAGGAAAGTTATTGTTTGAGATGCCCGACACGGCATTCCAGCGCACCTACATGTTATCTAGTCGTGTAGCGGCAACAAGCGATACGCAAGATTACGTAGCAGGTCAGATGTCAACCTCACCCATACTCATCTGTTTCACCAAAGACGAGCGTAATGTCTATCTGCATAAGATGCAGTATATGGATATGGTGGTAGAGGGAGACCCCATGGAGTCTTCGTTCAAGAAGAATTTCCTTCATCCCATCTTAAAAGCCTTTAAGATTACCGCCACCAACGGTAAGA
The DNA here is from genome assembly GCA_946614175.1 of uncultured Prevotella sp. Lineage (GTDB taxonomy): Bacteria > Bacteroidota > Bacteroidia > Bacteroidales > Bacteroidaceae > Prevotella. The sequence goes on from CAMOGP010000010.1 coordinate 15,774, forward strand.
ACGTAGTCATTGATGTCACCTCATTCTTTGGTGGCAACGAGAAATGCATCAGTCCTATCAAGGAGTCAAACCCCGTCAGCAAACTGCTGGGTAGCGACAATGGTCTGAAAGGCACATTTGTGTCTGACGCATCAGGCATCAGTGAGGTAAAAGCTTTCGAGAAAAACATTGAGATCAAGAGCATGCTGACATACAACACCACAGGTGCTATTCAGAAGCCCTACACGCTGAAGATGCACCGTTCGCTGTTTGTACTGCCCGAAGATCCCATGCCACGTCGTCTGCAGGACAATCGCGTGGGCTATTTCTATAGCGACCAGTATATTTATTCTACCAACAAAGACCGTATCGAGGACCAGACCTATATTCACCGGTGGCGCCTGGAGCCACGCGAAGAAGACCGCGACCGTTATTTCCGTGGCGAACTGGTAGAACCCGCCCGTCCTATCGTTTTCTATGTAGACTCAGCCTTCCCTGAGAAATGGCGTTCTACAATTAAAGAGGGTATCATGGAATGGAACCGCGCTTTCGAGAAAGCAGGTTTTAAAAATGCCATTCAAGCCAAGGACTACCCCAAGAACGATCCCAATTTCGATCCAGACGATATGCGGTACAACTGTTTCAAGTATGCCGCCACATCAACAGCCAATGCGATGGGTCCCAGTTACACAGACCCACGCACGGGCGAAATTCTGGCTGCCGACGTCATCTGGTATCATAATATCGTATCACTGCTTCACAACTGGCGTTTTGTGCAGACAGGTACAGTCGACAAGCGCGTGAGAACAGTCACCTTTGACGACGAGTTGATGAAGGAGTCCATGAAATATGCCGCCTCTCATGAGGTTGGCCACACCCTTGGACTGATGCACAACATGGGAGCCAGTTATTCGTTCCCTGTTGACTCACTGCGCAGCCCTTCATTTACGCAGAAATATGGCACCACCCCAAGTATCATGGACTATGCCCGCAATAACTACGTGGCACAGCCTGGCGATTTGGAGCGTGGCGTCAAGCTCACGCCTCCCGACCTCGGTGTCTATGATATCCACGCCATCCACTGGGGCTATCAGTTACTCCCCAATATTCAGAAGCCCGAGGATGAGAAGCCTACTCTTGAAGCATGGATTCAGGAACATGCCAACGACCCTATGTATGAGTTTGGTGCTCAGCAGGTGATTGCAACTATAGACCCCACCGACCAGACAGAAGACCTGGGTAATGACCACATCAAGGCCAGCGATTTGGGTATTGCCAACCTGAAGGTGCTCATGAAGAACCTGCTCAACTGGACCATGGAAAAAGGGGAACGCTATGATGAGACAGAGAAAGTCTATCGTCAGGTGACAACTCAGTACACACGCTATATCCGTCACGTCATCCCCTACATCGGAGGTATCCGTTTCGAAGAAATCAGACAAGGCGACGGTAAAACCACAGGCAAGCACTATATCGGTAAGACGAAGCAGAAGCAGGCCATGAAATGGCTGCTCAGTCAGGCACGCACCTACAACAACTGGCTGACGCCCTCTTCCATTATCTCAAAACTGGAGCTCGACATGAACGTCAACGATAAATTGAGAACCACGATTGTCAACTCCTTGTTCAGTTCACCCGTTCTCTATCGTATCAAAGAGGGAGGTGAGACCAACGCTGCAGAATGTTATCAGTTGGATGACTATCTAAACGACCTTACGAATGAGCTCTTCAAGGCGCCTCAAGGCGGAAAACTCTCACAGGCAGAACAGGACCTGCAGGGAAGTGCCATCACACTGATGATGAACAACTCTGGTCTAAAAGCGAAGACAAGCTCTTCTTCATCTTCATTTGTTGATGAACCCGCACAGGAGGAGGACCACTGGTGCAGCATGGCAGGCGACAACAACTTTGTGCGTATTAATCTAGGCACAGCATCACTCACGGCCAGCCAGCTGGGTGCTATCATGACAGGACGTCTTAACCGCGTACTACAGAAGTACCGCGTCTATCGTAATCAGTCAACAGGAAGCACGCGCGACTTCTACGACTATCAGATACTACAAATTGAGAAACTAAAGAATAAATAAAGTTGAAACGCATTCTATTTTTATTAGCGTTCCTGACCTTCTCCGTCACTACATTGTTTGCACAACAAAAAGTGACAGGTAAGGTAGTCGATGGCGGTAATGAGCCCGTCATTGGCGCACAGGTAAGGTGGAAAGAAACGAAAGAAGCAACCACAACAGCCGTTGACGGAACCTTTTCGATTGCTCCCAGTGAACAGACACGCACCTTAGTGATCTCCTTCATCGGTTACAAGACCAAGCAACTGACGCTTAGCGAAGGACAGACCCAAGTAAGCATCAAGATGGAAGACGATGCACAGAATCTTGACGAAGTAGTTGTCGTGGGTTATGGATTGCAGAAGAAAGCCGCCCTCACTGGATCGGTAGAAACCATCAAGGCGGAAGACCTGCTGATGATGCCGACCACCAATCTCGACCAGGCATTGGTAGGACAGGTAGCCGGTCTGCAGGTGATGCAGTCAACAGGCGACCCCAGTTCGGCTCGTGAGGCAGACCTCCATGTACGTGGTATCAACAGTAACCCACTGTTGGTTATCGACGGTGTGCCCCGCTTCGGTACAAACACCAGCGATGGTGAGATGCGCCTGAGCGACCTTAACCCCGATGATATCGAGAGTGTCACTGTCCTGAAGGACGCTGCAGCTGCAGCTGTCTATGGTGCCCGTGCCGCCAATGGTGTCATCCTCGTTCAGACCAAGCGAGCAAATGGCAAACAGAAGCTGCACCTGAACTACCGCGGACAGTTTAATCTGCAAGAGGCCACTCACCTACCTGACTTCCTGAATGCCTATGAGTTTGCCAAGTTGCGCAACCAGGCTATCGAGAATAGCGGCTCTACGCTGACACCCTATACGGATGCCCAGCTCGAAGAGATTCGCACACACAGCAACCCTAATGTCTATGGTGATGAGAATATGCTCAACTATTTGGATAAGACAGGTTGGTCAACGACCCATAGCCTTTCTGCCTCTGGTGGTAGCGATGCCGTAAAATACTATATGTCATTGGGCTATGCCGACACCAAGGGTATCTATAGCGGTGTGGGCCGTCAGCGTCTGAACTATATGGCGAAGCTGGATGCCACACTTGCCAAGGGTCTGGTTCTCTCACTCGATTTCAACGGTTCACGCACCAATGCGAAGAACTCCAGTTATACCACGGTTGATGCCGCCTACAGTTTCTCGCCCATTCAGGTACTCCGTTTCACCAATGGCGAGTTGGCCAGCGCCGATGGCAGTAACCCCCTCATCAATATCTTAGGACTGGGCGGCTACAGACAGGACAACTTCAAGATGCAGGCTATCACAGCAACCCTTAATTGGGAGATACCCTGGGTAAAAGGCTTGAATGCCTATGCAAGAGGAACCTTCGATGATAACAGTCAGGTACGCAAGACCTTCAGCAAACCTGTGACGCTATATACCTATGACGCAACGGCAGACAGCTATAGTCCCGATCCCAACACAGTATATCCCACAGCCAAGGTCTCTCTCAGCCAGTACGACCAGTTCTTCGACAGTCAGATCTACGAAATAGGTCTGAACTACAACAGAACGTTTAACGCCCGTCATGACGTAGAAGGAACATTGGTAGCCAACTACCAGCGCACCCATACGCTCTATATGGACGGTACGAATCAGGACAAGGGCATCTATCCGGAAACGATGGGAACAGCCCTGGGCGACAAGACGCTTACTGGTAATGAGAGCAGGAATCAGCGTGCATCACTCATCGGACGAGCCAAGTACGGCTATGACAACCGTTACTTCGTGGAGTTCAGTTTCCGTGTTGACGGTTCCAACAATTTCGCCCCCTCAAAACGTTGGGGTTTCTTCCCTTCTATCTCTGGCGCATGGGTCATCAGCAACGAGCCTTTCTTCCGTCACTGGAATCAGTCGGTACTCACCAATGCCAAGTTGAGAGCCTCAACTGGATGGTTAGGCAACGATGGTGTGGCTGCTGCCTATAGCTATCTGAAGACCTATATGGAGGTGCCACGCTCTGGCTATACCATCGGTGGCAACTACCGTCCTGGTATCCAGATGAACGGTAATCCCAATGCCGACCTCACATGGGGTAAGACCCACGACTATAACTTAGCCCTCGACCTTGGCTTCTGGGGCGGTCGCATAGGTATCTCTGCCGAGTATTTCTGGCGCTACGAGACCGATAAGATCACAGCAGCCCCCGAATACCTCTATCCGCCTTCAATCGGCGTCAGCGGGAATGTGCCCAACCTGAACTTCTCAGAGCTAAAGGCATGGGGATGGGATCTCAGCATCAACCACCGCAACACGATTGGCAAGTTCAAGTATAATGTCGGTGTGGTACTGTCGAAGACCGACGACGAGTATCTTGACTTCGGTGACGAGAGTGCACAGAATGCCAACCTGCGCCGTAAGGGTATGCCCAGCATGGTGTGGACAATGTATGAAGCCAGCGGACTCTTCAAGAGTCAGGAAGAGATTGATGCCTGGGCCGACCAAGATGGACAAGGAAATGCCTCTATTGCCCCTGGCGACATCAAATATGTGGACCAGAACGATGACCACAAGATTGATGTCAATGATATGATCTACGTAAAGAACTCATCATATCCTGATATGGATATAGCCGTACGACTGGGTGCTTCCTATAAAGGATTCTTCATCAATGCCATGTTCCAAGGCGAGACAGGCTACAAGAAAAACATCAAGGAGTATTACTCACTGGACAACGGAACCCTACAGCGTTTCCAGAGATATCATCTCACGGACTCCTGGACACCAGAGAATCCTGATGCAACCTATCCACGTGTGAAGTTTGCAACCAGCAGCGACAACAACCGCAAGGAGTCAACCTTCTGGGTAAAGAACTGTAATTTCCTGCGTCTGAAGATGCTCAACATCGGTTATCAGTTCCCCCAGGCGCTGATCAAGAAAGCCCACCTCACATCGGCAAGTATCGCCCTTCAGGGAAGCAACCTCTTCACGCTGACCGACCTGACCGATATGGACCCAGAGCAAACCAGCAGAGGTTATCCTATACAGCGCAGTTATGGTCTCACACTGAACTTAGGTTTCTAAACACATAAACAGAATTAACGATGAAGAAACTATATACTTATATCATAGGAGCACTGCTCTCGCTGTCTGTTACCAGCTGTAACAGTCTGTTTGACGATGCCCCCATGAACCAGATTTCTGAGAAAGATGTCTGGACCAACCCCATGCTGCTCGATGAATATGTCAACACGTGGTACCGCAACATGAACAGCGGTTTCAATAACTTTATCTTCACCTCGTCTGGATTCGGCTCTATGTCACGCTATTTCCTTCCCTGGCTTGGTGACCAGATAACCATCAGCAAAAAAGACTGGCTCAACTCTGGCTATAGCGATATACTTAAAGGCAACGAGAAAACGCTGACCGACTATGCCGAGAATCTGTGGACAAACGACTACACACAGATACAGTATATCAATGCCTTCTTTGAGAATAGCGAGCGCATCAGCGATGCTACCCTACGTGAGCGCATCAATGGCGAGGCCCATTTCTTCCGTGCGTACTATTATTATATGCTGTGGCGTAGTTTTGGTGGTGTACCTCTCATCGACCACACCATCGACCCCTTGAAGAATGCAGAGCGCACACCTCGTGCCAGCTATACGGAGATGCTTGATTTCATTGTGAAAGAGGCCGACGAAGCAGCTCGCATCCTACCCGTCACACAATCGTCCTCTGAAGCAGGTCGCGTGACGCGTGGTGCCGCCCTTATGCTCAAGGCAAAAGCTTATCTATGGGCTGCCAGCGAGGTTTATCAGGATAACTCGAAGGCATATTTAGGCTTCACGGACAATCAGCGTCAGAACATGTTGAAGAAAGCCAAGACAGCCTACGAAGACCTCTTTGCCCTCAACGCCTACGAGTTGATTCCTATCACAGCCACTACACAAGATGGCATTAAGAACGAGTATCGCCAGATATTCCTCACCAAGAATAGCAAGGAGAGCATCCTGGAGGTACAGCATTCTGATGATGGCGACTATGCCAACAAGTTTGGTCACCGTCTGGACCGCTATGCCGCACCCCCATCACTCACGGGCACCTATTGTGCATATACTCCCACGCATAATCATGTCATGGAATATGGCATGCGCGATGGTGCCGTTTACGATGCCAACCATCCTTACGACAATCTGGACTATCGTTTCTATGCCAACATCCTCTATGATGGAGCCGTATATAAAGGGCAGACACTCAACATGCACACCACCGACGGCGTAGCAGGAACCGACCTTCAGCCCTACGGCACATCTACCACAGCCGGCTACACCCTTACAGGCTATTACATGGGTAAGTTCGTTGACGAGACACAGACAATCGACAATAACGATACCTATGCCTCTAAGCAGAACTATATCATCTGGCGACTGGCAGAGGCAAAGCTCGACTATGCCGAGGTACTGTTTAATCTGGGCTATACAGAGGAAGCACGCGCGCAGGTCAACGATATCCGTCAGCGTGTTCACATGGACGCTCTGCCCACTATCACTATCGACCAGATTCTCAACGAGCGTCGCGTGGAACTGGCATTCGAGGAGAGCACCTATTGGGATATGTTCCGTCTGGGCACCGTCTATCAGAAACGCAATGGCTCTACCAATCCTCTGAAAAAGATGACCATCACGGTAACCAAAGGCACCACAAAATATCAAGTTAGCAACATTGACCGACGTGCCAGTGCCAACTACGTATTCCAACTTAAGCAGTACTACCTGCCTATCCCTTGGAGCGAGGTCAAGTATCAGCAGTTCGACCAGAATCCTGACTGGAATGAGATTTAATATTTGAAATACTTATAATAACAAAAAGGATAATAGAAAAAGATTATGAAAAAGATTATTACACTCGCCATGCTGGCCGTTGCAACCATGAGTGCCAGCGCACAAACCACTTACAACCTGTTCAGTCCTACCGATTGCGATGCAGATGGTTGGCTCTGGTTGAACACACAGGCAAAGATTGACAGATATGTTGGTAAGATCAACGAAGATGCTTACACCGTTGACCCCAATGGCAAGGTTATTCAGCTGGCATTTGCCAACATCACTCCTGACTATCCCGAGACCGTTGCAGATCCTGAGGCATACGGTGTAGATACCCAAGGCTATACGATTCTTGACGAGGGTGTCAACAAGGACGAGTGCATCAAGGGAGCTATTGTATTAGCTCCTGCCAGCGCACAGATGTCAACCAATGGAGGCTGCCTGGTATTGAACCTTCCTTCATGTGCCACCATCGACCTGCTGCTCTCTTCTGAGGCCAGCATGCTGGCACGTACGCTGATGTTGTCTCCTACAAATGGCATCGACAACGACAACAGCACCGGCGAGGACAAATGGACTGGCGACACAAAGGCCATCTATTCAAAGGCAACTCTTTTTGGCAAGCTCCATGCTGCAGGACAGTTCACATGGACTGGTATTGAATCTCTGCACAATGGTAATAATGGTGACCTTAACTTCAAAAGCGAGAGCCCTGTCTACTTCGCATTGCAGAACTGCCACAAATACCCTATCTACGTCCACGCTATCCGCATCACCACTCCTAAGCAGGAGACTGTAGGTATTCAGGAGAATATCGCCAACAAGCAGGAGCGCAACGCCTACTACAACCTGGCTGGTCAGCGTATGACTTCACCCGTTAAGGGTATCAACATCATTGCAGGTAAAAAGGTGATTAAGTAAGCAACACATCTTTAATAGATACAAACAGAAATGCCCTGGCGTCATCATGACTGCCAGGGCATTTTGTATTCAGCTACCTGAAAGGTTATTTTCTCATCAGTTTGCCATCCATGATGTACAAGCCCTTGCGAGGAGCGGCGATGCGCTGTCCCTTCAGGTTATACACCACACCAGTCTTACGACCTGCTGCTATGGTACTGATACCATCTACGACAACAGGAGTAACCTTTGCCAGTGTTGTCTTGATAGCAGTGGTCAACTTAGGCAGAGCCACAGTATTCTGCAAGGTAGCATAAACAGAATCATTCTGTGCCTTGATAAAGGTATAGACACCATTCTCTACGGTATAGTCAGTACCCTCTGCCAGTTCCGTGCCATCCTTCTGGAACCATTTGATAGTAGAAGCATTCTCGCCCAGAGTAGCCTGTGCAGAGAGGTCGATGCTCTCCTTGATAGCGTCAGCGATAACCATATCCTGCATAGAAGCAGCAGTAATATTCATGATGGCAGAACTATTGGTCAATGCATAGAGAGAAGCCAGTGTAAACTTGTTGCCTGTAACATTCAAAGTCTTTACTGCTGCAGGCAGCTTCACTTCTGTCAGGTTGTTATTCAAGAGAAGCAAAGAGCCAGTAGACAAACCTGTAAGTGCTGTCACATCAAGTGTCTCCAGCTTGTTATTGTTCAGCGATATATAGATCTTGGCAGTTGTATTCTCACCAAAGTTAACTGCAGTCAGGCCATTTCCTACAAGATAGATATTCTTCAATGACAAGTTCTTTGAGAGATCGATAGTCTGAATCTTATTGTTGTTAGCCTTGAGTGTAGTCAACTTAGTATTCTTCGACAGGTCGAGCGATGTAAGCTTACCATCTGCGGTGCAGTTAGCATCAAAAGATGTCAGTTCAGTGTTGGCGCTGAGGTCAATCGTCTCGAAATTGTTCACACCAATTGTCAGTTTATCAAGAGCAGTAAGCTTAGAGAGATCCAGAGCAGTCAGGTTATTCTGATGCAGATCGAGCTCCGTAATGGTTGTGGCATTGCTCAGGTCAATAGCAGTGATACCATTCTCTACCTTGCCGTCAACCATCTTGGTGAAGCTCTGCAGGTAGTTGATGCCCTCAGCATAGATCTTCACTTCGCCAGAAGGTGTGCCAGTGAATTCCAGCGCATTGTCCCAACCGTCATAGGCTGCAGTAGCCTCTTGCTCTACCTTCTCGCCGTTACCCCAATCAATCTGTACCTTACCGGCTGCATTCAAACCAACAGTTACAGTACGTTCTACAGCACCTGCAGTAAATGTAACAGCCAGAGGCAGTACCTTTGGAGCCTCTACCTGTGTAGCAGTTGTGTGATATTTCAAATTAGGAAGCTCTGCGTTTGTCATCTCGCAATAGAGAGAATCCTGAGCAGTCAGGAAGGTGAACACACCGTTCTCTACGGTATAGTCAGTCTCGGCCTTCAATGTATCCTGCTTGTTAATCCACGCAAACTTAGTTGCAGTCTCACCCAGCTTAGCCTGAGATGAGAGATCAACAGAAGCACCAATCTCCATCTTCTCTGCAATGGCATAAGGAGCCTGTGCCTGAGGCTTGGTGAAAGTGGTAGTAAAAGACAGGGTTCCAGCCAGAGCCTTCAGTTCATAAAGCTGTGCCATAGTAAAACTATTACCATCAGCCCACAATTGCTTAATCTTTCCAGGAAGTTTAATCTCTGAAAGTTCGTTGTCACGAACACGGAGATACAAGCCATCAAATGTGGTAAACTGAGTAATATCCAAAGAAGTCAGCTTATTGCCACCAAGGTTGATCGTGTGTTTTGATGTTGTATTCTCACCAAAGGTCACACTGGTCAACTGGTTATTCAACACCGTGATAGTCTTTGCCAATGGATTGTGAGTCAAATCCAGAGAGGTCAGTTTATTACCACTTAAAACAATACTTGTCAGTTTAGTGTTTGCACTAAGGTCGATAGACGCTAGAACACCTTTATTCTTACCATCGCTGACATCAAGTTTTGTCAGCTCAGTATTAGCGCTGAGGTCAATTGTTGTAAAGTTGTTCACACCAATAGTGAGTTTGGTCAGAGCTGTCAACTTAGAGAGGTCAACAGTTGCCAGGTTGTTCTGATGCAGGTCGAGCTCCGTAATGGTTGTAGCCTTGCTCAGGTCGATAGCGGTGATACCGTCTGTGATAACATCTGTATCTGCGGCATACTTAGTAAATGCCTGCAGGTAGTTGATGCCCTCGCCATAGATCTTCACTTCGCCAGAAGGTGTGCCAGTGAATTCCAGCGCATTGTCCCAACCGTCATAGGCTGCAGTAGCCTCTTGCTCTACCTTCTCGCCATTACCCCAGTCTACCTGTACCTTGCCGGCTGCATTCAAGCCAATAGTGATGGTACGCTCTACAGCAGGAGCTGTCAACGTGATTGCAGGCTCCTGCGCCTTTGCCCCTCCAACGAAAACGGAGAGCAAAGTAATCATAAGTAATAGTTTTTGCTTCATAATAGTGTTTTTGTAACAGTTATTTTTAATAATGGCTGCAAAAGTAATAAAAATGCATGAAATAGCCACATAAAAAATAATAATTATTATATTTTTATTAAAAAAACTGACCACGAACAATCAAGATGTTCAAAAAAAGCTATACCTTTGCATGCCGAAAGACAAAACTATGATTACATATATGACAAAAAGATTGTTTCTGGCCAGTATGGCCATTCTTTTACTCTTGGTTCCCACAACGACGCAGGCCTTCGACAAAAACACAGGTGATTTGCAGAACTTGGTATGTTTTGTGCGCTTTGCTGATGAAGATGAGGTGAACACAGAGACTGAGCGTCGCGCCTTCGATCAGAGCGTGGCCACCTATCAGCAGTTGTTCAATGACGAGACGAGTGGAGCCAATTCCGTATTCAACTATTTCCGCGTGGCCAGCTATGGTCAACTGTTATGGCGCAGCACGTTCTATCCTGTTCAGCAAGGCGAAAACATCACGTCTATGCAGGTTGCCCATACGCGTACCTATTACCAACAGAAGTCAAGCGTAGCACCTGATGGCTATGAGGACGAAACAGAGAAAGCCAATCGCGAGCTGACGCTTGTCACAGAGATTTGCAACAAACTAAACAACGCCCTTGATGACGCTGTGACGATAGACCAGAATAACGATGGCATCGTGGACAACCTCACCATTGTGCTGAGCAATGGTTCTGAGATTGGCAACAAACACCTGTTGTGGCCTCACCGTTCTGATCTGGCACTGCCAGATGACAAGGCTGTACGCATCAAAGGCAAAAAGATGACCAGCTACCTCATGGTGTTCGACTATGCCAATGGCTATGGCTCACAGTTCAACCCACTGAAACTGAATACAGGCGTACTCTGCCACGAGATGTCTCACTCTCTGGGCACCTACGACCTCTATCATGTCAGCGATAAGTTGAACCCCGTTGGTGTTTGGGACCTGATGAGCGACAACCAGATGCAGGCCCAACAAATGACGGTCTATACCAAGTGGCGCTATTGCAAGTGGATTGACGAGATTCCTGAGATCAAGGCTCACGGCACCTATACACTTCATCCTGTAGAGAGCGACACAAAGGACAATATCGCCTATAAGATTCACCCCGTAGGACGTGACGAATACTTCGTGCTGGAATATCGTCGCAAGGCGGGCTTCGACAGCAATCTGCCTGCCGAGGGCCTGCTCGTTTATCGCATCAATCCCGCCTATACTGGTGGTAATGTCAACTACAACGGCACTACCCGTCTGGATGAACAATATATCTTCCGTCCTGGTGGCACCACTACAGCCGACGGCACCATCTCCCTAGCGACGCTGAGTGCCGAGAGCGGTCGCACGGGCATCGGAGGCGCTGCTACCCTGCAGCCTTTCTATAGCGATGGCACCAAGGCTAATTTCGCCATTGCCAACGTGTCAACCTGTGGCGAGACCATCTCTTTCGACCTTCTTGAGAGCAACAAGCAGTTGATTCTCTCTCAGGAGTCGTTCACCCTGAAAGGACAGGCTAATGCTGCAGCCAGCCTCACCATCGCCTCTGACGATGACTGGACCATTACTGGCATGCCTGCATGGCTCACCGTGACACCTGTATCTGGTAATGCCGGCACCACTACTGTGAGCCTCACCGCCAATAGCGACAACACCACTGGTGCTACTCGCGAGGCTACGCTAATCGTGACCAGCAACAGCGATGCTGCTCTCAACAAGTCGTTCACCATTGCCCAGGAACAGCAGACGGGCAACGTGATTCTCTCTGATAATTTCGAGAACACGCAGAATCCTCTCGGCTGGGTTATCGAGAACGAGGGCGAGAGCGGCAAGGGATGGCAATATACTGAGGGCACTACCAATGGAAAGGCCAAGAAGATGGTGAATAGCGGTACGCACGCCATGTCTATGCTCGAGACCTTCTCAGAGGAAATCCATCAGGATGCCAAGCTCACCTCTCCCACCTTTGCCAATGGTACGCTGCTGACATTCTATTCACATACCAATGGTGGCAACGCCACGCCTAAGCAGCCCCCCCTCTATCTTGTTGAGGTGAGCAGCGACAATGGCAACTCATGGACCTCGCTCTTTAATGTGCTGGGCGATTATCCTCGCGATGCAGAAGGAAAGACCGTTACACCAGCCTCTGGCTATCAGAAGATAGTGCTCGACCTGACACCCTATCAGTCAGAGACCATGAAGATTCGTTTCCATTGCTACGACACCACCAACGAGGGTCTGCAGTACTGGTGGCAGATTGACGATGTAGAGATTACGGGTGCTGCCGACGTTACTGGCATCACGCTGTCACCCATCACCCGTCAGTCAGCACCCATCTACGACCTG